>NZ_JBWKKH010000032.1:76583-112365 GCF_056431645.1 Saccharopolyspora sp. NPDC045839 | reverse complement strand
CGGAGAACCGCGAGGTCGGCGACGTCACCACACTCGCCGACTCGTCCGTCATGTCACTGATCTCCAAAGGCCTGAACAAGTCCAGCGACGACTGACCGGCACGTCCGACGCGCCGGGGGCGCCCTCCCGCACGGAGGGCGCCCCTGTTGCGTTCGCGACCTCTCCGATTCACACACGGCGCTTTGACCTGGGAAAACACCTTCCCGATCTTGGTTGCGCCGACAATCACGCGCGCCACGGATGTTAGGATTCCGGTAAAGGTGTGCCGGGAAGACTGGTCGGCGTCGTAGCTCGTGCTATCCACGATCGGAGCCGCCAGTGTCGAAAGCCGCCAGCAACCAGTCCCGGCCGGACAAGTCAGCCCGGACGTTCGACTTCGGCTCCTACCTGCGGACCGAAACCGTCGGCGGCCTGGTCCTGCTGGCTGCGACCGCCCTCGCGCTGCTGCTGGCGAACTCCCCCGCGGCCGGGATCTACCACGCGGTCCGCGACTTCGAGATCGGGCCGCAAGCCCTGCACCTGAGCCTGCCCGTCGGCGACTGGGCCAAGGACGGCCTGCTCGCGATCTTCTTCTTCGTCGCCGGGCTCGAGCTCAAGCGCGAGCTCGTGGTCGGCGAGCTCTCCAACGTCAAGAGCGCGCTGCTGCCCGTGATCGCCGCGATCGGCGGCATGATCGTGCCCGCGGTGCTCGCCTTCGCGATCGGCCACGGCGCGCCTGGCGCGCATGCCGCGTGGGCGATCCCGGTCGCGACCGACATCGCCTTCGCCCTGGGCGTGCTGTCGCTGACCGGCTCCTGGATGCCCACCGCGGCGCGGGTGTTCCTGCTCAGCCTCGCCGTAGTCGACGACCTCGGCGCGATCATCGTGATCGCCGTGCTGTTCACCGACGGGCTCAGCGTGCTCGCGCTGCTCGCGGCGGTCGTGCTCTGCGTCGTCTACTGGTACCTGCAGCGCAAGCGGGTCACCACGGCGTGGATCTACGTGCCGCTGGCCGTGGCCACCTGGATCGCGGTGCACACCAGCGGCATCCACGCGACGATCGCCGGCGTGGCGCTCGGGCTGCTCACCCGCGTCCGGCGCGACCCGCACGAGCCGGCTTCGCCGGCGATGCGCCTGGAGCACCGGCTGCAGCCCTGGTCTGCCGGGCTGATCGTGCCGGTGTTCGCCTTCTTCGCCGCGGGCGTGCCCGTGGACGGCGAGGCGCTGGCGGCAATCGGCGAGGACCGGGTCGCGATCGCGATCATCGTCGGCCTGGTGGTCGGCAAGCTGATCGGCATCTTCGGCAGCTCGTTCCTCGCGGTCAAGCTGGGCATCGGCGCGAAGCCGGAATCGGTGCAGTGGCGCGACATGGCGGCGCTGGCGATGCTCGGCGGCGTCGGCTTCACGGTCAGCCTGCTGATCGCCGACCTGTCGCTGGCGGGTGAGGCGGCCGAACGGGCCAAGGCCGCGGTGCTGATCGCCTCTGCCTTCGCATCGCTGCTGGCAGCGGCGATGCTGCTGCGACGCGGCCGCAAGCTCAAGAACGGCAACGGCACCGACGACGTCTGACCTCCGCGCCCCGGGAGACCGCAGTTTCAATTGAAACTGCGGATCACCTCGCCGCGGGTCACTCGCGGGTAACGCACCGCGAGTCGCCCGGTGGCGCGCTGATCGCGCGTGGCACGATGGGGCACGTGAACAGCGCCCAGAAGAGCACCAACGGCAGCCGTGACGGTGCGGGGTGGACCGCGGTCACGTCCATCCCGCTGTCCGAAGAGGGCACTGCTCCTGACGGGCAGTCCATCGGCGCGTTGGTACGCGATGCCACGACGCACCTGTCCACATTGGTCAGGTCCGAGGTCGAGCTGGCCAAGACCGAGCTCGCCGGCGAGATGAAGAAGGCCGTCAAGGGCAGCGTCTACTTCGTCCTCGCGCTGACCGTGCTCGGCTTCAGCCTGTTCTTCCTGTTCTTCACGCTGGCCGAGGGGCTGGCCCAGCTCGGCCTGTGGCGCTGGGCGGCCTTCGGCATCGTGTTCCTGGTGATGCTGCTGGTCGCGGGCCTGCTGGCGCTGCTCGGCTACATGCGGGTCCGCAAGATCCGGGCGCCGAAGCGCACCATCGAAACGCTCAAGGACACGACGAAGATCACCAAGCGCCAGCCCACCGAGGAAACCCCGGCCGCGTCCTGACGCTCCCGCCGATCACCGGGCCACGAGCCCGTTGATCCGCTGTCGAGCTGGTCGGGAACGCGGTACGCGAGTCTTCCTGCGTCGCCCTGGCACGCGGCGCGAGGCGCCGTTTTCGCGCGAAAACGGCGTTGGCCAGGCGTGGCGGGCGCCGGTTTCGCGCGAAAACGGCGTCCAGCTCGCTTCGCGGCGCGGCCTCTTCAGCGCCTCCGAAGCACTCACGGCCCGGTGCCTGCAAGACCTCCCGCTCGCGCGGGTCAGCTGGTGCAGGGGCCGGTGTCGACCTCCGCGCTCAGGTTCGGGGCCGCCGCGACCTCGTCCGCCACTTCCTTCGCCGTGAGCGCGAAGCCCGTTTCCGGGTCGTCCACCGCCGCTCCGAAGACCACGCCCACGACCTTGCCGGACGGGTCGATCAGCGGCCCGCCGGAGTTCCCGCTCTGCACCCGGCCGCGCACCGTGTACACGTCGCGGACCACGGTGTTCGCGTCGTAGATGTCCGGGCCGCGCAGCCTGATCTGCTCCCGGATGCGGCCCGCCGACGCCGTGTAGGGCCCGTCCAGCGGGTAGCCCAGGGCGATCACGTCGTTGCCCGGGCTGGCCGGTCCCGGCACGAAGGCCATCGCGTCCGCGTCCAGGTCCGGCACCGCCAGGATCGCGACGTCCACGTCCGGCTTGTAGAGCACGACCTTCGCGTCGAACTCGCCGCGACCGATCTCGATCGCCACCCGGTCGGTACCCGCGACCACGTGCGCGTTCGTCATCACCCGGTGCGGCGAGATCACGAAGCCGGTGCCCTCCAGCGCCCGCGCGCAGGACGTGGCCCGGCCCCGGACCTTCACCACGCTGGTCCGCGCGTTGCGCACCGCCTGGCTGTTGGCCAGCGCCATGTCCGGCGGCGCGATCTCCGCGACCGGAGTCTCCGAGAAGGGTTCCAGCGCCTGCGGGAAACCGGACACCCCGAGCATTTCGCGCAGGTCGTCCGGCAGCGCCTTGGCCGAGGCGGGCATCACCGAGTTCACCGCGGTCAGCACCTTCGACCGGCTTATCGCGGCCGCGAGGCCGGGCAGCGCCGACGCCGACGTGAACGGCAGCGCGATCAGCCACGCCACCACGAGCACCGCGACGAACTGCAGGACCGCGCCGAGCGCGTTGTCCACGCCGGTCAGCTTCGGGGAGGTGATCCGGTCCCGCAGTTCGCGGCCGGCCCACATGCCGAAGGTCTCGCCGAAGGCGACCAGCAGCACCACGATCCCGACGCCGAAGGCGAGGCGGGCGACCGGACTGTCCAGGCGGTCCAGGATCAGCGGCGCAACCTTGAGACCCACCACCGCGCCGATGAACACGCCCAGGAACGAGAACAGCGCGGTGACCAGGCCGCTGCGGGCCCCCGACACCGCGGCGAGCAGCGCCAGCAGCACCACCAGCAGGTCGACCCAGTTCACCCGCTCACCTCAATCTCGCCGACGATCGGCGGCGCACCACGGTCCCACAACCCGTCCTCGAAGCGGTCCCGCGCGTGCTGGAAGACGAGAACAGGTTCTCAAACCGTTCACGAACGCCCGAAGCCGATGTCCTCGGCCTCTTCTGCGGCCCGCCACGCCTCGTCGAGTTCTCGCACGTCGGCGCGGTTCCAGCGACGCGACCAGCCGGCCAGGTCCAGCAGCCCCGACAGCAGGCCGCCGGTGAAACCCCACACCAGCATCCCGGGCACCAGGAACGCCGGGCTCGCGTGCCGACCGGTCAGCTCCACGCGCAGCCGGTTCGCCGGATCGGTGAGCCAGGAGATCGGCACCCGGGCCACCGCCGCCGTCTCGCCGAAGTCCACCGGTGAGACCGGGGACGGCTCGGCCCAGTGCGCCAGCACCGGGGTCACCCGGAAGCCGCTGTGCGCCACGTGCAGTTCCGGCAGCGTCGCCACCGGGCGCACGCCCTCCGGCCGCAACCCCACCTCCTCGACGGCTTCCCGCAGCGCGGCATCGACCGGCCCACGATCGACATCGTCGAGCGAGCCACCCGGGAAAGCAACCTGGCCGGGGTGCGAGCTCAGCCCATCGGCGCGGCGCAGCAGCAACACGTCCGGCCCGTCGGCGCCCTCACCGAAGAGCACCAGCACCGCCGCCGGGCGGGCCTCCGCCGGCGGGTTCTCGCGCGGCCAGCCGAAGTGCCCCGGATCGAGGTCGGCGGACCGCTCGACCAGGCCGCGCAGCCAGTCGGGCAGCTCCGCCGGGTCGACCAGCGGGCCCGTTCGCCGCGGGTTCACCGGGCACTTCCCAAGGTCCGGTCGACGGCGGCCCGGATCTCGTCCGGGCTCTTGAACGCGACCGGCGGATCGATGCGGCGCACCTCGCCGGAGGCGGTCACCACGTAGCTGATCGGCAGCACGTTCGGCGCCTTCAGCGCGGCCCTGATGCGGTTGTCCCCGTCATGCACGTTGGGGAAGTGAACGCCCAGCCGGGTCAGAAGGTCAAGACCGTCCGCCGGATCGCTCTGCACTTGGACGCCCAGCACCCGGATCGCGCCCGGCTGCTCGGCGTAGGCCTGCAGCGCGGGCAGCTCGGTGCGGCATGGCGCGCACCAGGTCGCCCAGAGGTTGATCAGCGTCGGTCCACCGGCGACCGCGGAGCCCGCGTCGGCGGGCCGCCCGTCGGCCAGGCAGCTGCCGGTGATCCCGGCCAGCTCCACCGGGCCGCCTTCGGCCGCCGGGCAGGGCTGGAGCGCCGCCGCCGCTCGCTGCGCGGGGTCGATGGCGCGGGCTGCCGGCGGCGGAGCGGGCGCGGCGGTCTGCTCCTGCTGCTGGTCGGCGTCGCGCGGCCAGAGCGCGATCACGCCGACCACGGCAAGCACGAGCACCACGATCGTCCAGCGGATTTCGTTGCCGTAGGCGCGCAGGTTCACGCCACCGGCTCCTTCGCCGTGGCCTGTTCGACGGTGCTCTCCGGGACCTCGTCGACGACCCCGGCCAGCGCCAGCAGCCGCGGCGTCTCCGGGCCGCGGACCAGCTTCGCCGCCGGGGCGGGTTCGGTCGGGCCCAGCCCGTACGACGGGCAGTCCTTGGCCAGCAGGCAGGCGCCGCAGGCGGGCTTGCGGGCGTGGCAGACGCGGCGGCCGTGGAAGATCACCCGGTGCGAGAGCATCGTCCACTCCTTGCGCGGGATCAGCTCGCCGATGGCGTGCTCGACCTTGACCGGGTCCTCCTCCGCGGTCCAGCCCCAGCGCCGGACCAGCCGCCCGAAGTGGGTGTCCACCGTGATGCCCGGGACGTCGAAGGCGTTGCCGAGGATCACGTTGGCCGTCTTCCGGCCGATGCCCGGCAGCTTGACCAGCTGGTCCAGCTTCCGCGGCACCTCGCCGTCGTACTTCTCCACCAGCGCCGCGCCCAGGCCCATCAGCGACGCGGCCTTGTTCCGGTAGAAGCCGGTGGAGCGGATCATCTCCTCCAGCTCGGTGCGGTCGGCCCCCGCGTAGGCGGCGGCCGTCGGGTACCGCCGGAACAGGGCCGGGGTGACCTCGTTGACCCGCTTGTCGGTGCACTGGGCGGACAGGATCGTGGCGACCGCCAGTTCCAGGGGCGTCTCGAAGTCCAGCTCGCAGTGCGCGTCCGGGTACGCCTCGGCCAGCGCCCTGAGCATCCGGCGGGCCCGCCGGACCAGCCCCAGCCGGGTCTCACCGCCCGAGCCGGCGGCGGCACTCTTGCGCTTGTTCCGAGCCAGGTCTGACACCCCACCAGACTACGGATCCGATCCCCTCGGCCAACCGGCCGCACCGGTGCGGCTCCCGCCGCCAGGGCGTGTCGGACGCAGAGGGCCTTGCGCGTCCGGATAGGCTGCGCTGCGACACGGTCCGGGCACCCCACCGGACCATGGGCACCGACCGTCACCAAAGGTGGTCGGATCGTCACGCTCGCCGGGAACCCGACCCCGGTTGCACCCGCCCCGAAGGTATGAGCGAGGATTCAAATCATGATGGCTGCCTGGTTCGTCATCGTCGTGCCGCTCGTGATCATGTTCTTCACCCTCTTCATGGAGCGTGTGGAGGCTCGCCTGCGGCACGTGGCGGTGCAGGAGAACGAGGTGGAGGAGCTGCTGGAGAACGCTCGCCCCGACGAGGTGCGGGCGCTGTTCCGGCAAGGTATTGGACGCGCGCTGGAGTTGTTCCAGCTTCGCAGGGTGGGACGCGCCGGTAGGCTGCGTACTCGCCGTTCCCGCGACCAGTCTTAGAATTTACTGGTAGTGATCGGCGGCACACCGCTAGATTCGCACTCGCGGGTCCGGCACCACAGACAGCCGCCGCGTCTCAACATGGAGGGACGAGGTGGACGAGACACTGGCCCGGGCCGGCATCTTCCAGGGCGTTGAGCCGGCCGCGGCAGAGGCACTGGCCCAGTCGCTGGAACCGGTCGAGTTCCCGCGAGGACACGTGATCTTCGCCGAGGGCGAGCCGGGAGACCGGCTCTACATCATTCAGTCCGGCAAGGTGAAGCTCGGACGCAAGTCGCCGGACGGCAGGGAGAACCTGCTGGCGATCATGGGCCCGTCGGACATGTTCGGCGAGCTGTCCATCTTCGATCCGGGGCCGCGCACCTCCACGGCGACCACGGTCACCGAGGTCCGCGCGCTGAGCATGGACCGGACGGCGCTCCGGCAGTGGATCGCCACTCGCCCGGAGATCGCCGAGCAGCTGCTGCGCGTGGTCGCTCGCAGGCTGCGCCGGACCAACGGCATGCTGGCCGACCTCATCTTCACCGACGTGCCGGGCCGGGTCGCCAAGGCGCTGCTGCAGCTCGCACAGCGGTTCGGCAGCCAGGAGGCCGGCCTGCTGCGGGTCACCCACGACCTGACGCAGGAAGAGATCGCGCAGTACGTCGGCGCATCGCGGGAGACCGTGAACAAGGCGCTGGCTGACTTCGCGCACCGTGGTTGGCTGCGACTCGAGGGCAAGAGCGTGCTCATCCTCGACCCGGAGCGGTTGGCCCGCCGCGCCCGCTGACACCAGCGACGCCGCGAACTGACGCGCGTCGGCCGACGGGTCCGGGGTTCGTTCCCGGGCTCCTCAGTCGACGCGCGTTTTTTTCGTGTCCGAAAGACAACCCGCCGGACACCTGCCCCGTGTAAGCCTTGATCGGTTGACCGACAGGGTGGGGGGCGACATGCACTGGATCGGCTACGTCGGGGCGGCGATGCTGCTGCTCCTCGGGATCACGATCATCTGGGACCAGATCAAACGCCGGCCTTCGCGGCGCCGCGCGCGCATGCAGCGCAACCGCAACTACGCCGCGCGGCGGCGGCTCAGCTCGACGGGCAGCAGCGGCGCCGTCGATTCCGGCACCACCTGGCACCACCACGGCGACTCGGGTTGGGGGCACGACTCGGGTGGCGGCTGGGACTCCGGCGGCGGCAGTGACTCCGATGGGGGTGGCGACTCCGGCGGCGGGGGCGGGGGCGACTGAGATTCCTTCACCTTTCGTGTCCGGGTCGCAACCCTGAGCTGGCGGCGCGCGTCCAACCTCGGACAGAGGACCGGACCGAGCTGAGGGGATCGAACAGATGGAACCGGCCTTAATCCAAGCATTGGTCCTGGTCGCCGTGGTCGCGGGCGGCGGACTGGTCATGGCGGCGATCATCGCCTCCACGTCCGAGCACGACGGGCGTCGTCGTTCTTCCGGCGCGACCGCGACCTCCGCGACCTACATCGACTCGAGCAGCGATTACGGCAGCGGCGACAGCGGGAGCAGTGACAGCGGGAGCGGCTTCGGCGGCGACAGCGGCGGCGGCTTCAGCGGTGGTGGCGACGGAGGCGGCGGAGGAGGAGGCGGCGTCTGACGCCCGCGCCTGCTCTTGACGCATGTGAAGGGGCTGGGCGCCGCCCCCGACGCGGCGCTCCAGCCCCTTCACATGTGCGTGGTTCGTCCCCCGACGACCAACCACGCTCCCCCGATCCTCCGATGCGTCGGCCCCGAATCCTTGGCACCAGAGGAAAGCTCTCTTGTCGAAGATGCTGGACGGCCGGTGCCACCAGCAACCCCTCTCACCTTCCAGGACGCAGCCACCCTCAGCCCGGTTGCAGAGTTCACCCGGATTGCGTAGCCGCTCTTTTATGAGTGTGCCCTGTTTCGGCGCCGAACGAACCGGGTAGAAGGTCCTTTTCCGGCGCGCGTGAGGCGGATTACCCGAAACCGAGTTGGTACTGTCGTACCACAATTGGAATACTGGTTCGCGTGTCCCAATCCATGTCCCTCACCGATTACCGCACCGCCCTGACCGCCCCCGGCGCCCGCGGGCCCGTCATCACCTCGCTGCTCGGCCGCCTGCCGATCGCGATGGTCGGCCTCGCCCTGATGCTCTACGTGCAGCGCCAGACCGGGTCGTTCGCGGCGGCCGGACTGGTGTCGGCGGGCGCGCTGATCGGCGTCGCCTGCGGCTCGGTCGCGCAGGGCCGGGTGATGGACCGGGTGGGACCGACCATCCCGCTGTACGTGATGTCCGGCGTGTTCGCGGCGCTGGTCGGCATCGAGGTGGTGGCCATCGAGCTGCACGCCCCGGTGGCGCTGATGGCCGCGCTGGCGTTCCTGGTCGGGATCAGCGAGCCGATGGTGGGCCCGGCGTCGCGGGCGCTGTGGGGGCGGCTGCTGCCGCCCGGCCCGGCGCGGGACGCGGCCTACTCGTACGAGGCGATCAGCATGGAGGTCTTCTTCATCCTCGGCCCGGGCCTGGCCGGACTCATGGTCGCGATGCCGTGGCCGGGGACCGGGGTCGTCGTCGGTGCCACGTGCATGGTCATCGGCAGCGTCGGCTTCGCCTCCACCCGCGCCGCGCGCAGCCACCGCCCGGAGCCCGCGCCTAGCGGCGGCGGGAGCCTGCTCGGGGCGATCGCCAGCCCGGGGATGAGGACCGTGGCGCTGGCCGCGCTGGGCTTCGGCATGCTGATCGGCTTCATCGAGGTCGGGGTGCCCGCGGCCGCGGTGGAAGCGGGGCACCCGACGGCCGGCGGCCTGCTGCTGAGCCTGCTTTCGGTGAGCTCGGTGATCGTCGGCGTCGCCTACGGACTGCGGCCCTGGCCTCGGCCGATGCACCTGCGGCTGCCGGCGCTGCTGTTCGGCTTCGCCGCGCTGCTCACGCTGCTGGCCGTGCCGTCGACGCTGTGGGGGCTGTGCCTGGCGCTGCTGGTGGCCGGCAGCCTGATCACACCGCAGTCCACCGCGCATTCGGTGGCGATCGAGATCGCGGCGCCCGCGGGCACCGCCACCGAGGCCTTCGGCTGGGTGGTCACCTCGGTGACGCTGGGCGCGGCGATCGGCCAGTCGGTCAGCGGGCAGCTGGTCGAGATCAGCGGCCCGGCGGCCTCGTTCCTGACCGCGAGCGCGGTCGGCGTCGTCTTCGCCGCGGTCCTCTGGCTGCGCCGCGGCACCCTGGTCCCCGCCACGTCCCGCGCCGACCTCTCCCTCGCCGCCAAGTAACCGTTCTGCCTGGTCAGGGCTCGTGAGTGTTTTGGTGGGCGCGGGGTTTGTCTTTGAAGCGGCGCAGCCGCTTAGCCCACCTGCGGAGCTTGCACCGCTGCGGGTTCTCAGGTGTTTTCTCGCGAGGACACTCACGAGCTATCACCTGCGGAAACGTCGTGCGTCTTGAGCTGTCGGTGCTGGTGGCTAGCTTGCGCGCATGGACCTCGACGTCACCTCGGCGACCCGCACGCTTGCGCACGCCGCCAACGATCTCGTTCGTCTGCTGCGTGGCCGGGTGCTCGACCCGGTGCTCAGCGGCATCGTGCTCGAAGCCACCGCACACGGCTTCGTGCTCGCGGGCACCGACCGGGAACGCAGCATGCGGTTGAGCCGCGGGGCGCGGACGCACGCCGAAGGCCGTGTGCTCGTACCCGGCCGTCCCTTCGCCGAGACGCTGCGCAACATCGACAGCCCTGAAGTGCGGCTCGTCGTCGAGGGCCGCAAGCTCGCGCTGCGCACGCCGAACGCGCGCTTCGCGCTCCCCCTGCTCGACCTGCCGTCCCACCCCGGCATCCGCGAGGCCCCGCCGCGCGTCGGCGTGCTCGACGCCGACGTCCTGCCGCTGGCCGCTGTCGCGGCGTCCACCGCGTCGCGCGACGATGCGCTCCCCGTGTTCACCGGCGTGCACGTCAAGCAGCTCGGTGAGCGGCTGGTGTTCGTCGGGACCGACCGGTTCCGGATGGCGGTGGCGAGCGTGCCGTGGGAATCCGAGGTGGCCGAGCTCGACGTGCTGATCCCGGCGAACCTGCTCGCCGAGATCACCAAGCAGGCCGACGACGCCGAGGTCGTGCTGCACGCCGACGCGGACCGGGTCGGCATGAGCTGGCCGACGACCGAAGTCAGCAGCACCGTGCTGGACGCGCCGTTCCCGAGCGAGGCGCGCCACCTCGCCGACGCCTTCGACGGCACCGTCGACGTCGCGGCCGCCGAGCTCGCCGGGGCCGTGCGCCGGGTGACGCCGTTCGCCGGGGCGCAGGGCACGCTGCTGCTGGAGGTCGGCGACGCCGAGGTGCGCGTGCGCGCGGCCGACCAGCAGTTCGGCGACGCCGAGGAGGCGGTCAAGGCCACCACCAGCGGCGACCGCATCACCACCGCCTACCAGCCCCGATATCTCTCGGATGCGCTGCAGGCGTTCGGCGCGCAGACCGTCCGCATCGGCCTTCGCGCGGGCAACCGCCGTTCGACGGTGATCACCGGGGCGGAGCCGGACCCGTCCGGCGCCGAACTGCACTACGTGCTGATGCCCAAGCGGACCTGACGGTCAGCCCCGGAGCTCACCCTGTTCTCGCAGGTAGGCGAGTTGGGCTTGGACCGTCCACTCCGCCGCGTCCCAGACCGAGCGGTCGACGTCCGCGTAGACGACCTCCACCACCTGGCGGGGCGTGACCTCCGGCCCGTGGTCGCGGACGGCCGCGCGGATCTGGTCGAGGCGCTGTTCGCGGTGCTTCAGGTAGGCCGTCGCGATCGCCTGGGCGTCGGGCAGCTCCGGGCCGTGGCCGGGCAGCACCCGCAGGCCCGGCGGCAGCTCGGCGAGCAGGCGCAGCGACGCGAGGTAGGAGCCGAGGTGGCCGTCGGGCTGCGCCACGACCGTCGTGCCCCGGCCCAGGATGCTGTCGCCGGTGAACACGGCCGGTTCGTCGTGGTCGGCGATGAAGCACACCGAGTCGGCCGTGTGGCCCGCCGTGGCGACCACCCGGAGCTCCACGCCGCCGGCCTTGATGACCTCGCCGTCGCGGAACGCCGCCGCGCCCCGGCACAGCGCCGGGTCGAGCGCGCGCACCGGTGCCCCGGTGAGCTCGACGAACTGCTCGACGCCGTCGGTGTGGTCGCCGTGGTGGTGCGTGAGCAGCACCAGCGACACCGGGCCCTGGTCGGCGACCCGGCGCAGGTGTTCGGCGTCGTCCGGGCCAGGGTCGATCACCACGCAGTCGCCCGCGCCCGGATCGCGCACCACCCACGTGTTGGTGCCTTCCAGGGTCATCGGCGACGGGTTGTGCGCGAGCAGCACCGATGCGTACGGGGTGACCTGGCGCAGCGTTCCGTAAGCCGGGTGCTCCATCACTTCGCCTCCTCGAATCCGGGTTCGCCCGGCAGCACCGCGTGCCACCGGTCGTTGCGGCGCACCAGCTTCGGCATGACCTTGACGAGGGTGCGCTCCGCGGCCAGCGCCGCGGGCAGGCTGCCGCACTCGGCGAGCTCGCCGAGCGTGACGCGGGTCGGCGGGAGCAGGTGGCAACGGCCCGCCTCGAAGTCAGCCAGCGCCTGCTGCGGGGTGGACCAGTACGCCTCGGACGCCTCCGAGGTGACCGCGTCGGCCCGCTGCCCGGCGGGCATCGCGGCGAGGAAGAACCGCGTGTCGTAGCGGCGCGGCTCGCGCTCGGGCGTCACCCAGTTCGCCCACGGGCGCAGCAGATCGGCGCGCAGCACCAGCCCTTCGTCGGCGAGGAACTTCGCCAGCGACATCTCGCGGGAGACCAGCGCGGCGCGGGCCCCGGCGTAGTGGCTCGTGTCGCCGACCACCGTCGCCGGGTCCGGCCCGGCCAGCAGCACGCCGGATTCCTCGAACGTCTCGCGCACGGCCGCGCACACCAGGGCGCGGGCCACCTCCTGAGTGCAGCCGAACCGCTCGGCCCACCAGTCCGCGTCCGGTCCGCTCCACGCCACCGACGCGTCCGCGTCGCGCTGGTCGACGCCGCCGCCGGGGAAGACCGTCATGCCGCCTGCGAAGGCCATGCCCTTCACCCTGCGCTGCAGGAACACCTCCGGGCCCGCCGAACCCTCCCGGAGCAGCATCACGGTGGCCGCATCCTTGGGCACGGCCGGCTGCGCGGGGAGCTCATCGGGCACGAATCCCGTTGGCAGGACGCGATCTTCGGGCGGTTGCACCATGCGGGCCACCCTATGCCGGAAAACCACTAGAAAGTGATTCCAGAATTGATTTTTCGCACGGAGAGCGCAGCGCCCCGGCCACCCGACCGTGGCGTTCGGACCCCCAACTGCAGTAACCGCGATGGATCAACGGCACCATTGCGGCATGGACGAAGCACTGCGAGTCGGCGTGGTCGGAGCGGGTCCCTGGGCGCACCGGGCGCACGGACCCGGCTTGTCCGCGCACCCCGGAACGCGGTTGGCGGCGGTGTGGGCGCGACGACCGGACGCGGCCAAGACCTTCGCCGAGCCGTACGACGCGGCCGTCTTCGACGGCTTCGACGAGCTGCTCGAATCGGTCGATGCGGTGGCCTTCGCGGTTCCGCCCGCGGTACAGGCCGAGCTCGCGCCTCGGGCGGCTCGCGCGGGCAAGCACCTGGTGCTGGAGAAGCCGCTGGCCGTGGATCCGGCCGGTGCCCGCGAGATCGTCGAGGCGGTGGACGAGGCCGGGGTGGCCGCGCTGCTGATGCTCACCCGCCGGTTCGCGCCGGAAGTGCAGGAGTGGCTGGCCGGCGTGCGCGGGCTCGACGGTGTGCAGGGCGGCACGGGACGGTGGCTCGCGGGCGGGCTGCTGGCGGGCGACTACGCCGCGTCGGAGTGGCGCCAGCAGCAGGACGGCGCGCTGATCGACGCGGGGCCGCACGCGATCGACCTGCTCGACGCGGCGCTCGGCGAGATCGAGCAGGTGCACTTCGCACACCGCAGCAGCGACGGCCTCTGGCAGCTCGTGTTCGGCCACTACGGCGACCTGACCAGCACGTTGACCCTGTCGCTGCGGATGCCGGTGCAGCCGGCGATGGTCGACTTCGCGGTGTACGGCGAGCACGGCCAGGCGCCGCTGCTCGGCCGCCGCACCGCCGCGCGCGAGTGCTACGCCCGGATGCTCGACGACCTCCTCGCGATGATCCGGGAGGAGCGCACGGAGCACCCCTGCGACGTCCGCCGGGGCCTGCACCTGCAGCAGATCATCGCCGACGTCCTGGCGGCGGTGTAGCCGCCGTTTCTGCAGGTGCGGGGCCGTGAGTCTGTTGGTTGCCATAGCAGCCCAAAAGACTCACGGCCCCGCTACCAGATGAAACGGCGCTCCTGGCGGTTGGCTAGGAGCGCTGCTGCTGGGGCGTGTAGGCCTGGTTGCCGGCCGGGGCCGCGCCGATCGGCGGGAAACCACCGGTGCCGCCCGGCATGGTGGACGTCCAGCCCTCCTCGCCGTTGTTCGCCCCGTTCTGCCGCCGCGACCCGCCGGAGCGGTCCTGCTCTCGCTGCGCGAGCTCCTCGTGCAGCTTGCGCAGCAGGTTGCGCTCCCGGTCGGTCAGCTTCGCGTCGACCGCCGGCGGCACCCGCATGGCGTTCGCCTCGGCTTGCGCCTCGGCGGCCTGAACGGCCTCGGCGGCCTGCGCCAGCGCCGTCTCGTGCTCCGGCTGGCTCGCCGGCTGCGGGATCGAGCGCTCCGGCTCCGCCGGCCGCTCCTCCATCGCACGCCGCTGCGGCTCCGCCGCGCGCTGCTGCTCCGCAGGGCGCTCGACCGGTCGTTCCTCCCGGGCCGGGCGTTCCACCGGCGGCGCGGGCGGCGCGTCGAGTCGGACGCGGTGCGCGGCCGCGAGGGCTTCCCGGTGGTATTCGGGCAGTTCAGCGCCGCTGTCGAAGACGTCGACGGAGCAGTTGATGCCGGCCCGGCGCAGGGCTTCGATCAGCTGGTAGGCCACCGCCGTGGTGGAGCCCTCCGGGCTGACCTCGGCGAGCAGGATGCGCCGGGGCACCGCGCCATAGCTGGCGCCGGCCGGCGTCGTCCGCGCGGTGCACCACAGCCCGCGCACGCCCTGGAGCCGTGCCGCGACCGCCGCGAGCGCCGCCACCAGGTCTCCGTCGTCCTCGGCCGGTTCGCCGAACCGGTGCTCGTCGGCCGGCACCGAGTCGACCACGTTCACCCGGTCCGCGAGGACGTGCGTCGAGCGGGTCTCGTCGAGGACCCGCCGCAGGTGGTACTGCTCGCTGGAGGTCACCGGGATGCGGCCCGCCAGCAGGCAGCCGGTGAGGTATTCGGCCGCGGCGCCTGGCTGGCCGATGCCGAGCAGTTCGCGGGCCGAGTTGATCCCGTCGTCGTCCACCCGGCCCGTCATGGCCAGCAAGAGGTTGTGCAGCCGGTCCACCGGCCCGGCCCCCTCAGCCACGTCCACCACGCACGCCTCCTTCAGGATGTCGGCCGCTCAACCGCGGCGGCCGGCGAATTCTTCGGCCCCCGTGCACACCAGCGCCGACTCGGCGAGCGCGGCGTGGTGGTACGCGGCGGGTTCCAGGTCGGGCGGGAGCACCTCGACGCAGGGTTCGGGTTCGCCGAGCGCCCGCAGAACGCGCTGGATCTCCCCGGTCAGGCCGACGACGTCGGCGGACGCGGTCACCAGCACGACCAGCTTCGTCGCGCCCCCGTCGGTGCGCCGCCAGCTGCTGCGCACCTCGCGGACGCCGGGGCGGCCGCGCAGCGTGGCGCCGAGCACCAGCACCGCGGAGTCGCCGACGCTGTCCGCCGGCCGTTCGCCGCTGAAGGTGTAGTGCGGGGCTTCGGCCGGGTCGACCGGGAGGACGGCGTTGACCATCGCGGGGTCGGCGCCCAGCGGGGCCAGCGCGTTGGCCAGCAGCTGGTGTTCGGCGTCGTCGAGCGCGATGCGCTCCCGGACGAGCGTGCCCGGCAGCATCCGCGCGACCACGTCGGCGGCGTCCCCGGCCAGCCAGTCGCGGAAGCGCCACAGGTGGCGGTCGGGCAGTCGGCCGGCGAGCCGGAGAAGTAGTTCGTGGCACAGCAGATCGGTTTCGCGCACCGCCACGTCGGCCCCTCCCAAGGCTCGTACTCCATCGACGCGGGTGTCGCTCGCCGCCCCCCGACCAGCTACACCCGTCCAGGTGAACTTTGGCCGCGATAACCGGATCAATCAAGCCCTTGAACGGTCTTTTCGCGACACACTGGAATCGATCTACCCCTATTCGGGTTACGCCAGATCTGACGAACCCGAACAGGAGATGATCGCAGCGTACTGGTCGAAGGCGGCGCCGCGCGTCCGAGCCGCCGAAATCGTGGCCGGCGATATTCGCCGACGACCCGCCGTGACGCGTACGAAACGCGGCGTCACCCGAAATCGGGCAACGCCGCGCAAATGACGTGGCGAGCGGCCGTCTGGCCGCGCTCCGCCTATTCGACCTCGACGATCAGCTCCACCTCGACCGGGACGCCGAGCGGCAGCTCGGCGACGCCCACCGCCGAGCGGGCGTGCTGCCCGGCCTCGCCGAAGATCTCGCCGAGCAGTTCCGACGCGCCGTTGACCACCCCGGGCTGCCCGGTGAAGCCTTCGGCCGAGGCCACGAACCCGACGACCTTGACGATCCGCACCACCGAGTCCAGGCCGACCAGCGCGTCCACCGCGGCGAGCGCGTTGAGCGCGCAGATCGCGGCGTGCTGCTTGGCCTCCTCGGCGCTGATCTCCGCGCCGACCTTGCCGATCCCGGCGGGCTTGCCGGCGACCATCGGAACCTGGCCCGCCGTGTAGACCAGCGAGCCGGTGCGCACCGCGGGCACGTAGGCCGCGACCGGCGGCACCACCTCCGGCAGCGGAATGCCCAGCTCCGCGAGGCGATCCGTCCAGCGCCCCATGTCAGGCCCCCTTCGGCCGCTTCAGGTAGGCCACCATCTGCTCGCCCGTCGGGCCGGGCAGGACGGAGACCAGCTCCCAGCCGTCCTCGCCCCACTGGTCGAGGATCTGCTTGGTCGCGTGGATCAACAGCGGAACCGTCGCGTACTCCCACTTCTGCATGCGTGCAGCTTAGGAGACCGGCCGCCCGCCCTCCGCGCCGCCGCGCTCACGCTCCGGTCTTGACTGGCAAGCCCGCCTCGACCCAGTCCTGGATGCCTTCGCGGTACTTGCGGACGCCGGTGTAGCCGAGCCGCTCCAACCTCGTGGCGACGGCCTGGCTGTTGCCGCAGGCGGGGTTCGAGCAGTAGACGACGATGGCGGCGTCCTTGTCCGGCAGCAGCTCGCCCGCCTTCTCCTCGACGTGGTCCTCGGTCAGCGCGATGGCTCCGGGCAGGTGCTGCTGCTCGTAGTAGGACCCGCCGAGCGCATCGACGACGGTCACCTCCCCGGCGTCGATCCGCCGCTTGAGCTCGTCCCTGCTGATCAGCTCGGTCATGACAACCTCCTCGGATTTATCCGGACCGTGGTCCGTTTACCGTGCCGAAGTTACCGGACCACGGTCCGGTTGTCGAGTACGATTGCCGCCGTGAACGATGCGACCGACGAGCTGCACCAGATCGCGAGCCGGCCACCGCGGGAGCGCGCCGACGCCGCCCGCAACCGGCAGCGCGTGCTGTCCGCCGCCGCCGGCCTGTTCGCCGAGCACGGCGTGGACGGAGTGACGATGGACGCGGTCGCGCAGGCCGCGGGAGTCGGCAAGGGCACGGTCTTCCGCCGCTTCGGTGACAAGTCCGGGCTGGTGGCCGCGCTGCTCGACGAGCGGGAACGAGCGCTCCAGGACGCGGTGCTCACCGGACCGCCGCCGCTCGGACCCGGGGCTGCCGACGCGGAACGCGTGCTGGCCTTCCTCGACGCCTACGTCGACTACCTGGCCGAACACCTGGAACTGGTCCGGCTCTCGGAAACCGCCGCGCCGGGCGCCCGGTACCGCATCGGTTCCTACCGGTTCTGGCACCGGCACCTGACCCTCCACTGCGGCGCCGCAGCGGATCCGGGGTACCTCGCGCACGCGCTGCTGGCAGCGGTCGACGCGGACCTCAACCTCGCCCTGCGGGAGGCGGACTACAGCTGGGAGCGGCTGCGCGCGGGCGTCCGCGACCTGGCCGAGCACGCCCTGCGCTGATCGGCGCCGATCCCGCGGCGTGGCGGGAGTTCGCGGTCGGCAGACATCCGGGGAACGCGGCACTTACGCTGATCGTGTGACCGACTGGGACGGGGAACTGAATCACGCCCGACTGCACGTCGTCAGCGGTAAAGGCGGCACCGGCAAGACGACCGTCGCCGCCGCGTTGGCCCTCGCCCTGGCCACCGGCGGTCACAAGGTGCTGCTGATCGAGGTGGAGGGCAGGCAGGGCATCGCCCAGCTCTTCGACACCGCGCCGCTGCCCTACGCCGAGGAGTGGATCGCCGCGGCGCCCGGCGGCGGCGAGCTCCGCGCGCTGGCCATCGACGCCGAGGCGGCGCTGCTGGAGTACCTGTCGATGTTCTACAACCTGGGTTTCGCCGGCCGCACGCTGCGCAAGATGGGCGCGATCGAGTTCGCCACCACGCTCGCGCCGGGCCTGCGCGACGTGCTGTTCACCGGGAAGATCAAGGAATGCGTCGGCCGGACCGACGAGCGCGGCCGCTACGTCTACGACGCGGTCGTGGTCGACGCGCCGCCGACCGGCCGGGTGGTCAAGTTCCTCGACGTCACCCGCGCGATGGCCGACCTCGCCAAGGCCGGGCCGATCCGCGACCACAGCGACGGCGTGGTGCGCCTGCTGCACTCCAGCGACACCGTCGTGCACCTGGTGACGCTGCTGGAGGAGCTGCCGGTGCGGGAAACCCTGGAGGCGGTGGCCGAACTCGACACCGCCGACCTGCGGCCGGGCGGCGTGGTGTGCAACCGCGTCCGGCCCAACCGGCTGCCGGCTCGCTCGGTCGCCGCGGCCGCGAGCGGCCGGGTGGACGCGGAGCGGGTGCGCGCCGGGCTGGCCGCCGCCGGGCTCAAGGTCGACGACGAGACGCTGGACGGGCTGGTGCACGAGACGGTCGAGCACGCCATCCGGACGCAGACCGAGGACGCCGCCCGCGCGCAGCTCGCCGACGCCGACCTGCCGACCGTCTCGCTGCCCGACCTCACCGGGATCGACGTCGCCGAGCTCTACGAACTCGCCGAGATACTCAACGAACACGGCATCCGGAGCCCACGATGAGCGAACCGCTGCGGCCCGCGCAGATCGACGTCGACGCGTTGCTGGACGACCCGAACACGAACATCGTCGTCTGCTGCGGGTCCGGCGGCGTGGGCAAGACGACCACGGCGGCGGCCCTCGCGGTGCGCGCCGCCGAGCGCGGCCGCAAGACCGTGGTGCTCACCATCGACCCCGCCAAGCGGCTGGCCCAGGCGCTCGGCCTGCGGGAACTCAGCAACCAGCCCAAGCAGGTGGTGCTGGAGGACTTCGAACCGGCCGGCGACCTCAACGCGATGATGCTGGACATGCGCCGCACCTTCGACGACATGGTGCTCGCGCACGCCGGCCGGGAACGCGCCGAGCAGATCCTGAACAACCCCTTCTACCAAACGATCTCCACGTCGTTCTCCGGCACGCAGGAGTACATGGCGATGGAGAAGCTCGGCCAGCTCTCCGCCACCGGCACCTGGGACCTCATCGTGGTGGACACCCCGCCGAGCCGGTCGGCGCTGGACTTCCTGGACGCGCCGCAGCGGCTGTCCACCGTGCTCGACGGGCGCCTGATCAAGATGCTGTCCAGCCCGGCGCGGGTCGGCGGCAAGGGCCTGCGCAAGATCGTCGGCGCGGGGTTCGGGCTGTTCGCGAAGGCCGTGTCGACCGTGATCGGCGGGCAGCTGCTGGCCGACGCCGCCGCGTTCGTGCAGGCCTTCGACTCGACCTTCGGCGGGTTCCGGGAACGCGCCGACCAGACCTACCGGCTGCTGCGCTCCCCCGGCACCGCGTTCCTGGTGGTCGCCGCGCCGGAACCGGACGCGCTGCGGGAGGCCGCCTACTTCGTGGAGCGGCTGGCCGGGGAGGGGATGCCGCTGGCCGGCCTGGTCGCCAACCGAACCCACCCGGTGCTCGCCGGGCTCGCCGGCCCCCGGGCGACCACCGCGGCCGAAGAGGTGGAGCAGGCCGGCTCGGCGCCGCTGGCCGCGGCGGTGCTGCGGGTGCACGCCGACCGCGTCGCGGTGGCCGAGCGGGAGAAGCGGATGCTCGCCCGGTTCACCCGGGCCCATCCGGAGGTGTCGCTGATCGGCGTCCCGGCGCTGCCGTCGGACGTGCACGACCTGGCCGGACTCCGGGAGATCGGCCGGCGACTGGCCGGTGAATAGCAGAAGTCGGTTCGGCCAATCCGCCGTGGCGAATTGGCCGAACCGACCTCGAACGGACTAGCTCACTTGGTACTCGGTGAAATCGGCGTAATCCTGCCGGGCGGCTTCCAGCAATTCCCGCCAGTTCCGGACGTCGGGCCGGCGCCGCAACAACGCACGCCGCTCCCGCTCCGTCATTCCGCCCCACACACCGAATTCGATCTTGTTGTCTAGCGCCTCGCTGAGGCACTCGGTACGGACCGGGCAGCCGAAGCAGACCATTCGCGCCTTGCGCTGCTCGGCGCCCCGGACGAACAATTGGTCCGGATTCTGGTCACGGCATGCGGCGTTTACCCGCCAGTCCCCCTGCTCGAACATAGAGTTCCCCCAGCTCCTCACTGGATCGTCGGCGACCGTTTTCGTCCGGAGCCCCCCGGCACCGGATGTTGTGCTCAGAACTGCTTCAACCACAACAGTGCTGTCGCTGGACGTAGACGGACTGTAGAGCCCGCTGGTTCCACAACCAACCAACGGTTGTCGCTCCGTTATCTTTCTTACTCATCACATCGGGCGGATCTACGCCGTGACACTCCGTCACGAAGCAACCCCGATTTACTCTGGCGAAGTGCGTGTCCGAGACGGCTTGTTGAAGTTGTTCGGTCTGTGTGTGCTGGCCGGGGTCCTGGTGGCCGGCCTGCTGTTCCCGGCGGCAGGGTCACTCGGAGTGGTCTCCAACCGCGCCAGCGACGCGGTCAACAGCATCTCCGCCGACCTCATGACCAAGGAACCGCCCCTTGTGACGACCGTCACAGATCGGGATGGGTTGCCCATCGCGTACCTCTTCGACCAGAACCGGTCCCCGGCCCAGCCGGACCAGATCGCCGACACCATGAAGGCGGCGATCGTGGCGATCGAGGACCGGCGGTTCTTCGACCACCACGGCGTCGACTGGGCGGGCACCCTCCGCGCCGCGGTGACCAACCAGATGTCCGGCGCGATCGCCCAGGGCGGCTCGACGCTGACCCAGCAGTACGTGAAGAACTACATGGTCCACGTGGTCGCCGGCGGCGACCCGGTCAAGCAGGCCAAGGCCATCGAGCAGACCCCGGCGCGGAAGCTCCGCGAGATCCGGATCGCGCTGCAGCTGGAGAAGCAGCTCAGCAAGGAGGACGTGCTCACCCGGTACCTCAACGTGGTGCCCTACGGGAACCAGGCGTACGGGATCGCCTCCGCCTCGCGCACCTACTTCGACACCACGCCCGACAAGCTGACCATCGCGCAGGCCGCGCTGCTGGCAGGCATGGTCAACAGCCCGAGCGCGCTGAACCCGGAGAACAACCCCGGCGAAGCGCTCAACCGCCGCAACCTGGTGATCAGGGCGATGGAGGACCAGCGCCGGATCACGCCGCAGGCCGCGGAGGAGGCCCGCAACTCGCCGCTCGGCCTCGTGCAACCGCTGCGCAGCCCGCCCAACGGGTGCGTCGGCGCCGGGCCGTCGGACGGCTTCTTCTGCAAGTACGTGATCGACTACCTGGAGCGCGCCGGGTTCACCGAGGAGCAGCTCAAGCGCGGCGGCTACACCATCCGCACCACCCTCGACTCGCGCGCCACCGACGCGGCGAAGGCCGCCGCCGAGCGCGGCGTGCCGAAGACGACCAAGGGCGTCGCCAACGTGATGAGCGTGGTGGAGCCCGGCAAGGACAAGCACCGGGTCCGCGCGCTGGTCGCCAACCGCGACTTCGGGCTCGACGCCGCCAAGGGCCAGACCGCGTACGCGCTGCCCAGCGGCGTGATCAAGTTCGGCGCGGGCTCGATCTACAAGGTGTTCACCTCGGCGGCGGCGCTGGAGAAGGGGATGGGCATCTACAACACCATCCAGGCCCCGGGCTCCTACACATCGTCGGTGTACAAGAACGGCACCGCGCCCTACACCGTCGGCAACGCCGAAGGCGTGCGGCCCGGCCCGCGCACCCTGCAGATGGCGCTGGCGACCTCGCCGAACACCGGTTTCGTGGCGCTGCAGGAACGCGTCGGGCTCGCGCAGACGGTGGACATAGCGGCGCGGCTCGGGATGCGCGAGACGCTGCTCAGCCACACCGCGGGCGGCGATCCGCTGGCGCCCGGCGGGGCCAACGGGCTGTCCCAGGCCGACCAGGTCAAGCAGCGCAACATCGGCGCCTTCACCCTCGGCTACGCGCCGACCAGTCCGCTGGAGCTCAGCAACGTCGCCGCCACGATCATGAGCGGCGGCGTGTGGTGCCCGCCGACGCCGATCGAGCAGATCCTGGACCGCAACGGCAACCCGATGTCGATCACCGAGGACCCGTGCGAGCAAGCGGTGGACGAGGGCCTGGCGAACGCGATGGCCGTCGGGATGAGCCGCGACGACCAGCCGGGCGGCACCGCCTACGCGGCGGCCAACGGGGCCGGGTGGACCCGCCCGCTGGCCGCCAAGACCGGCACCACCGAGGCCCACCAGTCGGCCGGATTCCTGGGTGCCACCCCGCAGTTCGCGGGCGCGGTGCTGACCTTCAGCGACGGAACCTCGCCGCAGGGCATCTGCGACTCCGATCCGCCGCGGTTGTGCGGGGTCAACGGCGGGAACATCTACGGCGGCAAGGTGCCGGCGCGGACGTTCTTCGACGCGATGAAGGTCATCCACGAGGGCCTGCCCGTGCTGCCGCTGCCGCCGACGACCGGCCGGTACGAGAACGGCGGCGACGAGTTCCAGGTGCCCAACGTCGTCGGCATGGACCGCAAGCGGGCTTCGGAGACGCTGCAGAAGGCGGGCTACCAGGTCCAGGAGCGCTCGGTGAGCAGCACGCGCAAGCAGGGCACGGTGACCAGCCAGACGCCCCGCGGCTTCGCGCTGCCGGGCGAGGTCGTGACGATCTCGGTGAGCACCGGGTACGTGCCGCCGCCGTCGCCGGAGAAGCCACCGCCCGGCCCGCCGCAGCAACCACCGCCGCAGCCGCCGGGCGACCGGCCGCCGCAGCAGCCGGAACAACCCGTCCTGCCGCCGGGCATCTTCCCGCCGTGACCAGCTGCTCTCACCGTGTCCGGCCGCAATTTCCATTGAAATTGGACCTTCGATTTCAATGGAACTTGCGGATCACCGGCGTGTCGGGCCTCGACACGCCGGAGGCTGTGGACAACTCCCGCAGTTTCCATTGAAACCTCGGCCGGGGTTTCAACGGACACTCGCGGATCACGGTGTGCTGGGGTCCGACGCGCCGGAGGTTTCCGGTTTCAATTGAAACTGCGGTCGCGCGATCGGCCGGACCGGCGGTTCTTAGACTCGGAGGCGTGACGAACACGCAGGCGAGCACCAGGCGCGCGCGATCCCGATACCGGTTGCTGGACGTGCGGTCGACCGAGCGCATCACGCCTCGGATGGTGCGCGTCACGCTCGGCGGCTCGGAGCTCTCGGACTTCGTCAGCAACGGCAGCGACCAGCGCATCAAGCTGTGCCTGCCGCAGCCCGGCCAGCCGATGCCGCTGGGCCGGACCCGCGCCGAGGTGTTCGCGCTGCCCCGCGAGCAGCAGCCCCGGCAGCGCACCTACACCGTCCGCTGGTTCGACCCGCAGCGGCAGGAGCTGGCGATCGACTTCGTCGTGCACGACCACGAGGGGCCGGGCAGCACGTGGGCGACGCAGGCCGCGCCGGGAGAGCAGATCGTCACCGTCGGCCCCAGCCCCGCGTACCGGCCGCAGCCGGACGCCGATCCGCTGGTGCTGGTCGGCGACGAGACGGCGCTGCCGGCGATCGCGGCGATCCTGGAGGAGCTGCCCGCCGAGGCCTGCGTGCAGGTGTTCGCCGAGGTCGCCGATGCGGCGGAGGAGCAGTCGCTCGGTTCCGCCGCCGACGTCACCTGGCACTGGCTGCACCGCGACGGCGTCCCGGCGGCCGACAGCACACTGCTCGTGGATGCGCTGCGGTCAGCCGAGCTGGGCCCGGACCCGCACGTGTGGATCGGCGCGGAGGCCGACGTGGTGCACCAGCTTCGCGAGCACTGCCAACGGGAACTCGGCCTGGACCGGCGCCGCCTCTACGCCCTCGCCTACTGGCGCCACAACGCCGCAGGCGACTGACACTCGTCCGTGCTTCTGGGGGTTCGCAGTTTCAATTGAAACTGCGGACCCCGGTGCGGCGGGTGGCTGGTTCGGTGATCGCGGAGTTGACCCTGTTGTCCCGGGTTTCCTTCCGGGGCCGGGAGATCACCGGTCCTCGGCTGCGCGGGCTGCTCGCCCTCCTGGCAAGGGGCCGTGAGTGCTTTGGGTCGCTATGACAACCCAAAACACTCACGGCCCCGTGACCAGCGCAAGCATGACGTCGGGAGTCAGCCGGCCAGCTGGGCCTTGACCAAGGCCGCGACCTTTCCGCCCTCGGCGCGGCCCGCCACCTTGGCGTTCGCCGCCTTCATGACCTGGCCCATCTGCTTCATGCCGGGACGCTCGCCGAGCTCGCCCTCGACCTCCGCGACCGCGTCCCGCACGAGCTGCGCCAGCTCGTCGTCGCCGAGCGGCTGCGGCAGGTAGCGCCGCAGGATCTCGGCCTCGCCGACCTCGGCGTCGGCCTGCTCCGCGCGACCGGCGCCGCGGAACGCCTCGGCGGCCTCGTCGCGCTTCTTCGCCTCCTTGTTCAGCACGCGCTGCACCTCTTCGTCGGTGAGCTCGCGCGCCTGCTTGCCCGCGACCTCCTCCTTGCCGACGGCGGCCAGCGCCATCCGCAGGACCCCGGTGACGACGGTGTCGCGTTGCTTCATCGCGGCGGAGAGGTCCGCCCGCAGCTTGTCCTTGAGCTCGGCCATGTGGTGATTATCCCGCTGACGGCCCGGCCGCCCGGCGTCAGGCCGAACGCCACCCGGGCCGGTGTCGTCGTAGGGTTGGTGAGGTGAACAAGTTCGGGCGGATTCTGCTCAGCACGGGCGCCCTCGGCGCCGCCGCGGTCACCTACTCGGCCGCGATCGAACGTCGCCACTGGACGCTCCGGCAGGCGACGCTGCCGGTGCTCGCCGAGGACGCGGCACCGCTTCGCGTGCTGCACATCTCCGACCTGCACATGACCCCGAACCAGCGGTCCAAGCAGCGGTGGGTGTCCGAGCTCGCCGAGCTGGACCCGGATCTGGTGGTCAACACCGGCGACAACCTGGCGCACCCGCAGGCGGTGCCCGCGGCGCTGCGCGCGATGGGCCCGCTGCTGGACAAGCCCGGCGTGTTCGTCTTCGGCAGCAACGACTACTACGGGCCGACCAAGAAGAACCCGGCCCGCTACCTGGTGCCGTCGTGGAAGGCGAAGCGGCTCCACGGGGAGCCGCTGCCGTGGCGCGACCTGCGGGCGGCGATGACCGAGCGCGGCTGGCTGGACGCGACGCACCGCCGGCACGAGATCGAGGTCGCCGGGATGCGGATCCACCTGGCCGGGCTCGACGACCCGCATCTGCACCTGGACCGCTACGACCTGATCGCCGGCCCGGTGCCGCCCGGCGCCCACCTGCGGCTGGGCGTGACGCACTCCCCCGAGCCGCGGGTGCTGGACTCGTTCGCCGAGGACGGCTACGACCTGGTGATGGCCGGCCACACCCACGGCGGGCAGCTGCGGCTGCCGGGCTACGGGGCGCTGGTGACCAACTGCGAGCTGGACCGGTCGCGGGCGCGCGGCGCGTCCACCTGGGGCGAGCACATGCACCTGCACGTGTCGGCCGGACTGGGCACCTCGCCGTACGCGCCGGTGCGTTTCGCGTGCCCGCCGGAGGCGACCTTGCTGACGCTGCTGCCCAGGACCCAGAAACCGGCTTCTACCAGCAATAATTCCGCTAAGAGGACCCCGTTCGGAGCGGGTGAAGGCGTCCGCTAGACTATGATCCAGCGGTTGAACGAGCACCCGAGATGTTCACCGCTGGAAGATCGGGGTGTGGCGCAGCTTGGGAGCGCGCTTCGTTCGGGTCGAAGAGGTCGTGGGTTCAAATCCCGCCACCCCGACGCAGAAGAGGGCCTTGGCCGGAGTTTCCGGCCAAGGCCCTTTCTCGTTCTCGCCTACGACGGCCAGGCGGAGCGTCCGGTGATGAGTGCGCGGGCGGCTTCGCGGACGGCGGGCCGGTCGAAGCGCTCGGTCCGCCACATCGTCGACCGCAGGGCGCCGCGGTCGCGGTAGGCGCGCATGATCCGCACGTGATCGGGACGTCCGACGAAGCGCCGCAGGGCTTCCTCGTCGCGCCACACCGAGACCGCACCCGAGCGCGGGCGCCGGAGGCCGGGTGCCGCCCACAGCCACATCCCGACGGCGCCGTCCAGATCGGGCCAGGACCGGCGCAGGACGACTCCCGTGATGCCCACGCCGATCATGGTCCACGGCCGGTGCGGCGTGAACTCGGTGATGCTCACGACGGCCGCACCGCCGGGCTCGGGGCCGGGTCGCCACGAGGTGAACCAGATGCCGCCCATGAAGATCTCCTCCGAAGGCGCTGGTCGCGCCCTTGATAAACAAATAGCACGGTCGTTCGTTCTTATTTACTACAACATCGAACGCACGGTCGTCCACTCATCTCGCTAAGCTCGGACGCGCCATCGACCGATCGGGAAGACGTGGGTACCGACGTGGCCGCACCGCACAACGACCGGCGAGTCGAGCGCGGGAACCGGACCCGCCAGCTGGTCCTCCGCCGCGCCGTCGACGTGGCATCCGTCGAAGGACTCGAAGGACTGTCCCTGGGACGGCTCGCGGGCGAGCTCGAACTCAGCAAGAGCGGCGTGTTCGCCCTGTTCGGCTCCAAGGAGGACCTGCAGCTCGCCGTGGTCCGCGCGGCCACCAAGATCTTCGCCGAGCACGTGATCGAGCCGGTTCGCGACCTCCCGCCCGGGCTCGGCCGCCTGTGGCAGGTGTGCGCCGGCTGGCTCGGCTACTCCCGGGAGCGGGTCTTCCCGGGAGGCTGCTTCTTCTACTCCGCCTCGGCGGAATTCGACGCCCGCGAGGGCAAGGTCCACGACGCCCTCGCCGAGGCCCGCACCGGCTGGTTCGCCTTCCTCGAACAGGTCGCGCGGGACGCGCAGCAGTCGGGCGGGATGGCGGCCGACGCCGACGTCCCGCAACTGGTCTTCGAGGTCGCCGCGCTCCTGGAGATGGCCAACGCCGAGTCCGTCCTGCACGACGAGATCACCTGCTACGGCAAGGCGGCGAACGCCATCCTGAACCGCCTGCGCGGCGTGGCCACCGACCCGTCCGCGCTGCCGACCACGCCGTGACGGCGGCTTCCTGAATGAGGCGGCCGTTTCCCGCCAGATTCCGTCGCGGGGCGCGACGACGATCGAGG
The DNA here is from genome assembly GCF_056431645.1 of Saccharopolyspora sp. NPDC045839. Taxonomy (NCBI): domain Bacteria; kingdom Bacillati; phylum Actinomycetota; class Actinomycetes; order Pseudonocardiales; family Pseudonocardiaceae; genus Saccharopolyspora; species Saccharopolyspora sp. NPDC045839. Next base: position 85,414 of record NZ_JBWKKH010000032.1, on the reverse strand, counting down.
TATGACCTTCCGCGTGTTGCCCATCGAACCTGACGTGCTCGACGAACTCCGCAAGCTCGATGACGCCGGGCGCGAAGTTCCCGTCCGCATCGAAGACGCGAAGGACGGCGCTCCGCTGCGCTGCTGCCTGCGGCGCGCCCAGCCCGGCGAGCGGATCGCGCTCGTCTCCTACGCCCCGCTGCGGCGCTGGGCTCAGGAGACCGGGGCCGATCCGGGCGCCTACGACGAGGTCGGGCCCGTGTTCATCCACGCCGAGTCCTGCGACGGCCCGGCTTCTCCGGAGTGGCCAGAGGAACTGCGCGGCAGCCGGCGCGTGCTGCGCGCCTACGCCAAGGACGGCCACATCCTCGGCGGCTGCCTGCTCGACCGGAACACCCAGCTCTCCGAGCGCACCGCCGAGGACCTCCTGATGGACCCGGAGGTCGCGCTGGTGCACGTGCGGGCGGTGGAGTTCGGCTGCTTCTTCTTCGAGGTCCGGCGCTGAGCGCCTGCCTGCTCCGCAGTCGGCCGCTCCATCGGGCAGTATCGGGGCGTGAGCACCTACCCCGAGGCGAAGATCCCAGAGAAGCTGTTCGACGACCCGGAGCGGGAGGGCCGCTGGCGGGCCCGGTTCAGCGCGCCCCGCGTGTCGCTACCCGACTGGGCGCGGGACGCCCCGCAACGCAGCCTGTACGTGTCGAACTTCAGCGGCACCTGGGAGATCTACACCTGGGACCGCGACGCGGACAAGCACCGCCAGGTCACTGACCGTCCACAGGGGACTTTCCACGGGACGTTGTCCGCCGACGGCGAGCAGATCTGGTGGTTCGACGACACCGACGGCGACGAGTTCGGCAGCTGGGTGGTCGAGCCCTTCGCCACCGGCGAGTCCCGGCCCGCCCTGCCGGGCACGCACCCCGGGTACCCGGCGGGGCTGGAGCTCGGTTCGTCGGTGATCGGCATCGGGATGTCCACCGACGACGGCGTGACGGTGTGGGTGGCGCGCGACGGCGGGCGGCCGGAGGTGCTCTACGAGCACGAGCAGGACGGCGGGCTGTCCGCGATGTCCTGGGACGAGTCGATGGTGGTGATCTCGCACTCCGAGCACGGCGACAGCCGCCACCCCGCGCTGCGGGTGCTGCGCGTCGACGGTTCCGAGGTCGCCGAGAAGTGGGACGGCCCGGGCAAGGGCCTGGACGCGCTGGCGTTCGCGCCGGTCACCGGCGACCCGCGGCTGCTGGTGCTGCACGAGCGGCGCGGCAAGGAAGAGCTGCTGGTCTGGGACGTCGCCGAGGACACCGAGAGCGAGATCAAGCTCGACCTGCCCGGCGAGGTCTCCGCCGACTGGTACCCGGACGGCAAGGCGCTGCTGATCGCGCACACCCACCACGCGCGGACCACGATGCACCGCTACGACCTGGCCGCGGACACCCTCACCGAGCTGCCGACCCAGCCGGGCACGGTGGCCGGCGCGTCGGTGCGCCCGGACCACTCGGTGGAGTACGTGTGGTCGTCGGCGGCGACGCCGTCGCTGGTGCGCACGGTCTCGCGGGACGGCGACGACCGGGTGCTGCTGACGCCGCCCGGTGAGCGCCCGCCGGGTTCGGAGGCCGTCACCGACGTCTTCGTGGAGGTCCCGTACGGGCCGAACGAGACGGTGCACGCGCTGGTGGCGCGCCCGGCCGACGCCGGCGACGGGCCGCTGCCGACGGTGTTCAACCTGCACGGCGGCCCGCACGCGGCCGACGAGGACCGGTTCTCCGCCTACCGGGCGGCCTGGCTGGACGCCGGGTTCGCCGTCGTGGAGATCAACTACCGGGGCTCGACCGGGTACGGCTCGGCGTGGCGGGACGCCATCGAGGGCCGGCCGGGCCTGACCGAGCTGGCCGACGTCGCGCGGGTGCACGACTGGGCGATCGACGCGGGCCTCACCACGCCGGCGCTGAGCGTCGTCGCGGGCGCGTCGTGGGGTGGCTACCTGACGCTGCTGGCGCTGGGCACGCAGCCGGAGCGATGGGCGGGCGGCGTCGCCGGGGTGCCGGTGGCCGACTACGTGTCGGCGTACGCCGACGAGATGGAGCCGCTGCGCGCCTACGACCGGGCGCTGTTCGGCGGCTCGCCGGAGGACGTCCCGGAGATCTACGAGAAGGCTTCGCCGATCACCTACGTGGACGAGGTGCGGGCGCCGGTGCTGGTGCTGGCCGGGGACAACGATCCGCGCTGCCCGATCCAGCAGATCCTGAACTACCTGGACCGGCTGGGGCTGCGGGAGATCCCGTTCGAGTTCTACCGGTACGACGCCGGGCACGGTTCCCTGGTGGTGTCGGAGACGCTGCGCCAGGTGGCGGCGGAGATCCACTTCGCCCGCCGCGCCGTCGGCCAGGGCTGACCCCTCCCCGGTCATCCCACCCCACCCCCTGCGGCTCCCCGGGTCTCGGAGGTCCGCAATTTCAATGGAAATCAGAGGTCCGATTTCCATTGAAATTGCGGAAGTTGTCCACAGGACCCGGCGCGTCGGGCTACGACACGCCGATGATCCCCAGTTTCAATTGAAACTGGGGATCCGGTTCCAACGGACCCGACCGGGGACCCGGTTCCAACGGAGACTCGAGGTGCGGTTTCAATTGAAACCGCACCTGAACGGGACTCGGGTTCCGCGGGGTGGGATGGCCGGTGAGGTCGTCCGGTGACGTGGTGCTCGGGTCAGAGTCGTTCGGCCCGGACCACGTCGAGGTTGTGGAAGGTGGGCTCTTCGTCGCAGAGATCCCTCATCTTGCGGGACAGCGCATCCGTTTCCGGTAGCCGGGAGTTGCGCATCGCCTCTTCGTAGGACGGGAATTCGACGAGTTCGTAGTAGCTGCCCGGGTGCTCGTGGTCCTGGGTGAGCACCGCGCGCTTCGCCGTGCGCTTGCCGCCGGTGGCTTCCTCCCATTCGTCCAGCAGCTCGTCGAGCTGGTCCAGCTTGCCGGTCTTGAACTCGATGAGCTGCACGAAGTTCATGCCGTCCGGCTCGCCGGCCGGGGTCTCGTCCTCCAGCAGTTCCCGGATCTGCTCGCGCAGCTCCGGGGTGTCCTCGTGCCGGTGCACCGTCACCGCGTGTTCGGTGGCGGCGCGCAGCACCTCTTCCTCCTCGCCGCTGATGGTGAGCGAGCAGCCGGTCTCGCTCGGGTACTTGCGGCAGTCCGCTATCTTCCTGACCACGGCGGATCTCCTGGTTTGCGAATCGGATTGCGCAGCCACGCGAGCTCGCGCTCGTACTGCGGGTCCGGGCGGGTGGCGATGCCCTGCACCAGCGGCGCGCGCACGTGCGCGGACGGCCAGTACCAGTCGGCGCGGCGCACCACCAACCCCGCCCGGTAGAGCTGCGGCATCACCTCGACGTTGAGGCGGCAGCGCCGGCAGCCGCGCAACATCTCCTGCGCCCGGTCCTGCGCCTGCCCCACTACGCCGGGCGCCCGGGTGTGTTCGAGGAACAGCAGTTGGCCGACCGGCCGCAGCACCCGGCCGATCTCGCTCAGCGCCGACTGCGGTTTCTCCGTGCTGCACAAGGCGAACCGGCAGACCACCACGTCGAAGGCGTCGTCCGGGAACGGCAGGTCCGCCGGATCGCCGTCGACGAACTCGGGGTCCAGATCCGGGCGCTCGCTGCGCAGGTCCGGTTTGGCGCCGAGCATCGCGAGGTAGCAGATGTGGCGGTAGGCCAGCAGGTCTTCGAGGAGGAACGCGCCGATGTCCAGCACCCGCCCGGCGGCCCGCTTCCCGGTCAGCACCCGGAACCGCTCGATCATCTCGATCGGCGGTGCCACCCCGGCCCGCTTGTAGTGGCACACGGTGGCGGAGCGGACGGCGTCGCCCGGCGTCATGTCCGCAGCATGAGCACTCGCGAGGACAGATCGCCAGGGGCTTCCGGCCCGTGGTCGCTGGTCCGATCCGGTTGCACCCCTGGCCCATCGATGCTCGAAATTGCAAGAATCTAGGACGTTTCACGCAACATCGAAAAGGAGGCCGTGATGGGAAGCGTCAACCGGCGGGGATTCCTCGGCTCGCTCGCGCTCGGCGGCCTCGCCCTCGGCATGGTGGGCACCAACCAGGTCGTCGCGCAGGCCCAGCAGCGGTCCGGGCTGACCGTGCGCGGCGACGAGTTCCTGCTCGACGGCGAGCCGTTCCGGATCATGGCCGGCGAGATGCACTACTTCCGCACCCATCCCGACCACTGGCGCGACCGGCTGGCCCGGATGCGCGCGCTCGGGCTCAACAGCGTCGACACGTACGTGGCCTGGAACTTCCACGAGCCGCGGCGCGGCGCGATCGACTTCACCGGCTGGCGCGACATCGTCCGGTTCGTCGAGACCGCCGCCGAGGCCGGGCTGAAGGTCGTCGTCCGGCCCGGCCCCTACATCTGTGCGGAGTGGGACTTCGGCGGGCTGCCCGCCTGGCTGCTGGCCGGCCCCGATCTGCCGCTGCGCTGCGACGAGCCGGCCTACCGCGACCTGGTCGACGAGTGGTTCGGCGAGCTGCTGCCGCGGCTGGCACCGCTGCAGGCGACGCGCGGCGGCCCGGTGATCGCGTTCCAGGTGGAGAACGAGTACGGCAGCTACGGCAACGACCAGGCGCACCTGGACCACCTGCGCAACACCATGCGCGGCAACGGGATCGACAGCCTGCTGTTCTGCTCGAACGGGCCGTCGGAGTGGATGCTGCGCGGCGGGAACCTGCCGGACGAGCTGGCGACGGTGAACTTCAGCGGCGATCCGACGGAACCCTTCGCCGCGCTGCGCCGGTACCAGCCGGAAGGGCCGTTGTGGTGCACGGAGTTCTGGGACGGCTGGTTCGACCACTGGGGCGAGCCGCACCACACCACCGATCCGGTCGAGACGGCCGCGGACGTCGAGAAGATGCTGGCCGCCGGGGCATCCGTGTCTCTGTACATGGCGGTGGGCGGCACGAACTTCGGCTGGTGGGCGGGCGCGAACTTCGACGATGCGAAGGCCGCCTACCAGCCGACGATCACCAGCTACGACTACGACGCGCCGATCGGCGAGGCCGGCGAGCTCACCGCGAAGTTCCACCGGATCCGGGAAGTCATCGCCCGGCACGAACCGGTCCCGGACGACCCGCTGCCGCCGCTTCCGACACGACTCCCGGCGCAGCGCGTAAACCCGGACGCGACCGCCGGACTGCTGGAGTCGCTCGACGCGCTCGGCGAACCGGTCCACCGGTCGGCCCCGGTGCACATGGAGGCGCTGGGCCAGCCGTACGGGCTGATCCACTACCGGACGCGTGTGCAGGGCCCGCGCGAGACGGCCGGGCTCCGGGTGCGCGGGCTGGCCGACCGGGCGCTGGTCTTCGCCGACGGCGAGCCGCTCGGCACGCTCGACCGCAACGATCCGCAGGGTTCGGTGGAGGTGCCGGTGCCGCGCGAGTCGGTGCTGCTGGACCTGCTCGTCGACACCGGTGGCCGGATCAACTTCGGCCAGCGCCTCAACGATCCCAAGGGCATCACCGACCGCGTCCTGCACGGCTCGCAGGCCCTGTTCGGCTGGGAGATCAGGCCGCTGCCGCTGGACGACCTGTCCGGCCTGCGGTTCCGGCCTGGCGCCGGCCCGGCGGGGCCCGCCTTCCACCGCGCGACGCTGCGGATCGGCGAGCCCGCCGACGGCTTCCTGGCGCTGCCCGGCTGGGAGAAGGGCATGGTGTGGCTGAACGGTTTCCTGCTCGGCCGCTACTGGTCGATCGGCCCGCAGCGCACGCTCTACGCCCCGAGTCCACTGTGGAGGGCCGGGGAGAACGAGCTCGTCGTGCTGGAGCTGCACCAGCCCGACGGCTCGATCGAGCTCCGCCCGGAACCCGACCTGGGCTGACCGGCCTCTGGCGTTCCGGCGTCAGTCGGGGCGTTGCCCGGGGAGCACTTCGCCGCGGAGGATCCAGGCGTCGCCGCGGCGGATCCAGTGCAGGGGCTCCGGTTGCGGCGGCCAGGCCAGCAGGTAGCGGTCGTACAGGTCGTTCATCGTCCGCACGTGCTCGGCCACCGCGCGCAGCCAGGTTCTGGTCCGCATGGCCGTCACCCCAATTCGAGGTCGTACCTCAGCTCCTCGAGCCGGTGGCCCCACTGCCGGACGGGATTTCGTTCGGTGCAGCGGAATCCCGCATCCAGGTACAGCCGGGCGGCCGATTCCAGCGAGCCGACCGTCCACAGCTTCACGTGCTCGAAGCCCCGGTCCCGCGCGTGATCGAGCAGGGCGTGCAGCAACCTCCGGCCGACCCCGGCGCCTCGCGCGGCCGGTGCGACCAAGAACCAGCGGAGCTGCGCGACGCCGTCGCCTTCGTCGGTCAGCGCGACCGTGCCGACGACCTCGCCGCCGCGCTCGGCGACCCACAGCCGACCGGGTTCGGTGCCCGGCTCGTCCCGGGCTTCGCCCAGGGCGGCGGCGAAGGCGGCGAGCCCGTGCGCGACGTGCGCCTCGAAGCGTTCGTCGAAGTCGTGCTCGCGCGCGTAGAGCTCGCCGTGCATGGCGAGCACGGCGCCCAGATCGCCGGGGCGCGGGCCGATCCGGATGGTGATGTCGGGCATGCGGAGCTCCAGCCGAGTGAAACAATCGTTTCAGTCGTAGGCTAGCAGCCTGACCAGGAACGGAACAGAGAGCGAAGATGACCCAGCAGGACGACGGCCGCCGCGGCGAACTGCTCGCGAAGCTCCTGGACTACTCCGCGACGCACGGGCTCTCCGAGGTGTCGCTGCGGCCGCTGGCGGCGGCGGTCGGCTCCAGTCCGCGGATGCTGCTGTACTTCTTCGGCTCCAAGGAAGAGCTGGTGCGGGAAGTCCACCGGCACGCCCGCGACGTCCAGCTCCGGCTCCTCGCCGACACCATCGGCGACTGCGCGGACCGGGCCGAGGTGCTGCGCGCCCTGTGGCGGTGGCTCAGCGATCCGGCGCACCACAACATCATCCGGTTCTTCTTCGAGAGCTACGCCCGCTCGCTGCACGCCCGCGGCGGCGCGTGGGACGGCTTCGGCGAGGCGAGCGTCCGCGAGTGGCTGCCGCGGCTCCGGCAGGCGCTCGGCGGCTCCGACACCGAGGCGACGCTGGCGCTCGCGGCGCTGCGCGGCCTGCTGCTCGACCTGCTCGCCACCGGCGACACCGACCGCGTCGAGGCCGCCTTCGAGGATCTGCTGCGCGCGCTCTGAGCGCCCGGATTGTGAGATGGCCGGAGCCCCGGAATACCTCGTTCCGCCAAGGCGTCAGAGCTGGTCGTGAGCCATCTCTTCGAACCGATCAAGCTTCGCGACGTCGTCGTCCGCAACCGCGTGTGGGTCGCGCCGATGTGCCAGTACTCGGCCGTCGACGGCCTGCCCGACGACTGGCACCTGGTGCACCTCGGCCAGTTCGCCACCGGCGGGGCCGGGTTGATCATCACCGAGGCGACCGCGGTGGTCCCGGAAGGCCGGATCAGCCCGCGGGACACCGGGCTGTGGAACGACGACCAGGTCGCGGCTTGGCGGCGGATCAACGACTTCCTGCACGCGCAGGGCGCCGCGACCGGTGTGCAGCTCGCGCACGCCGGGCGCAAGGCGTCCACGACCCCGCCGTGGGAGGGCAGCAATGCGGTGCCGGCGTCCGAAGGCGGCTGGGAGACGGTCAGCTCGACCGGCAACGCCTTCGGCAACCTGCCCGCGCCGCGCGCGCTGACCGAGGCCGAGATCGCCGAGCTGCCCGAGCAGTTCGCCGCGGCCGCGCGCCGGGCCGAAGCGGCGGGCTTCGACGTGATCGAGCTGCACTTCGCGCACGGCTACCTGGCGCACCAGTTCTACTCGCCGCTGGTCAACGACCGGGCCGACCGCTACGGCGGCGACTTCGAGAACCGGGTGCGGGTGCCGCTGGAGATCACCGAAGCGGTGCGCGCGGCCTGGCCCGCGGACCGGCCGCTGCTCGCCCGCCTCTCGGCGACCGACTGGGTCGAGGGCGGCTGGACCGGCGAGGACTCGGTCCGCCTGGCCGGGCTGCTGGCGGAGCGCGGCGTGGACCTCGTCGACACGTCGACCGGCGGCGCGGTGCCGAAGGCGGACATCCCGATCGGCGCGGGCTACCAGGTGCGGTTCGCCCGGCAGATCCGCGCGGAGGCGAACGTCCCGACTGCGGCGGTCGGCCTGATCACCTCGCCGGAGCAGGCGGAGGAGATCGTCTCCTCGGGGTCGGCGGACGCGGTCCTGCTCGCCCGCGAACTCCTGCGCGACCCGCACTGGCCGCTGCGCGCGGCCGACGCGCTGCACGCGGACAACATCTGGCCGAAGCAGTACGAACGAGCCCGCCGGGTCTGAGGTGCCGGTGACCGGGCGCGTGGGTCGGGGGCGCGTCGCGCCCGGTCACCGGGGTGGGCCGGGTCTCGTGAGTGGTTTGGGCTGTTATAGCGACCCAAACCACTCACGAGGGTTCAGGCCCGCAGGTGGTGCCGCCCGGTGGGCTCGTCCGGGCCGGTGGTGGGGAATCCCGGTGGTATGCGGGGATGTTCGTGCTCCGACCCGCGCTCTTCTTGTCGGGCTTCGGCTTCGATGGCGGCGATGAGATGCCAGACCGCGTAGGCGCCTTCGCCGCCTCCGGCATGCTGCCCCGCTGAGAACGCGAGTGCGAGTGCGGGGATCTGGGTGGTGGGCATCGCGAGGATCAGCAGGTTGAACAGGACGAACGTGCAGAGCTGAATCCAGAACCTGAGATCGGTTCCTTTCCTGGCTTGGGAGTGGGGGGGGGGGGGGGGGGGGGGGGGGGGGGGAGGGGGGGGGGGGGGGGGGGGGGGAGGTGTGGTCGAAGACCTCGGAGTCGACGAAGCCGCCGATGGTCCACGGCGACACCACGGTCA
>NZ_JBWKKH010000032.1:0-76573 GCF_056431645.1 Saccharopolyspora sp. NPDC045839 | reverse complement strand
GTTTTCCTTCCCTCTCCCCCCCCCTCCCCCCCCTCCGTTCCCCCCCCCCCCCCCCCCCCCCCCCCCCCCCCCCCCACCTCCACCCGGACGTGTCAGGGGTGGGTGGTGAGGGCGTGCCAGCGGTCCATGCAGGTGTCCTCGCGGATCCGGTCCAGGGTTCGGGACTCCCAGGACCGGGATGGGGCCGTGCTCGTGTTCCCCCGGCAGCGGTGGGCCGCGTTCGTCTCGGGGTTGCGGGATCGCCGCTGGTCCTGAGCGGTGGTGGCCGGTTTGGCCTGGCCACTGGGCCGTGAGTCTTTTGGGTTGCTATGGCGGCCCAAAAGACTCACGGCCCCGGACCTGCGGAACCTTGCGGTCACTCCGTGGCTATCGCCTTCAGGACGTCGGTCCTGGCCGCTCGGCGGGCGGGCCACATCGCCGCCAGCACCGCGCAGATCGCGATGGTCACCAGGGACGCCGCGATGACTTCGGTCGGCATCGTGAAGTCCCCAAGGCGCTGGCCGAACATCGCGTGCTGCATCACCGCCCCCACCGGGACGCCCACCAGCACCCCGAGCAGCGCGCCGAAGACCGACACCACCGTGCTCTCCACCCGGATCGTCCGGCGCACCAGCAGCCGCGTCGCGCCCACCGCGCGGAACACGCCGATCTCGCGGGTGCGCTCCGCGACCGAGAGCATCAGCGTGTTCACGACGCCGAACAGCGCGATGACGATCGCGACGCCGAACATCGCGTACATCAGGGCGAAGGCGAACGCCTGCCGGTCGACGCCGTCCCGGACCATCGACTCGCGGTCGCCGATGGTCACGTCCGGCCGGTCGCGGAAGGCGTCCTCGATGCTCTGCCGCGCGGCGGCGGGATCGGGCCCGGAGGCGTACACCGTCGTGACCTGCTTGCGCAGCGATTCGGGTGCCAGGCCGACGTCCAGGAAGAGGCTGGCGCCCAGTTCCGTCGCGTCGTAGACGCCCACCACGCGCTGCGTGACCGAGGTCTTGGCGTCCAGTTTCAGGGTGACCTCGTCGTTCATCCGCAGGCCCAGCATGTCGGCCTGGTTCTGCGAAACGACCACGCCGCGCGAGAGATCCGCGCTGCCCGCGGTCAGCTTCGGCGTGAGCACGGTGCCCAGGGCGGCGGGTTCGATCGCGGAGATCCGCCGCACCGTCTCGCCGCCCGGGTACGCGAGCTCGATGAGCACGTCGCGGCTCCCCGCCACCTCGGTGACGCCCGGCAGGCCGATGGCTTTGCGCAGCTCGGCCGGGGTGAGCGCGGATTCGCCGCCGGCGGCGGACTGCAGGACCGTCGTCCGGTCCGGCAGGTTCGCGCGGGTCGTCGAGGCGATCAGCGCGGCGAACGTCGAGCTGATCGTCGCGAACGAGCACACCAGGGCCAATCCGATGGTGATCGCCGTCGCCGTGCCCGCGGTGCGCCGCGGATCGCCCGCCGCGTTGCGCAGCCCGAGCCGCACGGCCGGCCCCGATCTCGCGAAGGTCCGCGCGAGCGGGCGCAGCACCAGCTCGGCGAGCTGCGGCGCGAGCACGATCACCCCGATCACGCCGACGACCGCGCCCACCAGCGCAATGATCCGCGCGGCGTTCGACGAGCTGGGATCCGCCGTGGCGGTGATCAGCCCGGCGGCGATGAGGAGGCAGCCGAGACCGAGGAAGTTCCTGCTGCGCTTGACCCCTCGCGGCACGACCGCGTCCAGGCGCAGCGCCGCGACGGGCGGCACGGCGGCCGCGCGCCGCGCGGAGCCGTTGGCGGCCAGCACCGTCACCAGCACTGCGACGGCGTAGCCGAGCAGGACGGCGAACGGGGTGACGGTGAACGCGACCTCGTCGTCCGGGCGCAGCGCCGAGAGCAGCAGCGGGGCGATCGCCACCCCGGCCAGCGTGCCGATCGTGCCGCCCGCCACGCCGAGCGCCACGGCTTCGGCCGCGATTCCCGCCCTGACCTGCCGCTTCCGGGCGCCGACGGCGCGCAGCAGCGCGAACTGGCGGGTCCGCTGGGTCACCAGCACCGCGAAGGTGTTGGCGATGACGAACATGCCGACCAGCAGCACGACCGCCGCGAACGGCAGCATCGTCATCCGGAGGTCCTGCACGTCGGAGGCCGACTGCTCGGCGAGCGCGGCGGCCAGGGCGCGGCCGGTCGTCACGTGGTGGTCGTCGGGAACCAGCGCGCGCACGGCGTCCGCGATCGCGCCGGGATCCGCGGCGGTCAGCTCGATCCGGTGGAAGCGATCGCCGAGCAGGCTCGCCGCGGTCGCCGACTCGTAGGCCACGACCGGCACCGCATCCGAGGGATCATCGGAGTCCACTATGGACTCGGGTCCGAGCTGGCGGTAGCCGAACAGCCCGGTCACCGTGGCCTCGTCGACCTTCCCGTCGGACAGCAGGATTCGCGCGGTATCGCCCACTGCGAGCCCGCCGGTCCGCGCATCCGACGCGTTCAGCGCGACCTGCCCCGGCCCGGCCGGCGGGCGGCCCGCCACCAGGTCGAAGCGCTCGTCGCCGCTCCAGTTCGTGGCCGCCCGGTCCAGGACCGTGCCAGTCTGGACGAGCTTGCCGTCGCGTCCGACGATCCCCGCCCGGCCGACGATCACGCCCTCGGCCCGCGCCACCCCTGGCACCGCGGCCAGCCGGTCCCGGTCGGCGGGCGCGAGCACCGGCTCCTTCCCGGGGCTTTGCACGGAAACGCCGACATCGTGGCGGATTTCGCGGGCGGCGAGGGTGGCCGCGATGGAATCGGTGACCACCCAGCTCCCGACCGTCGCGGCCACGCCGAGCACGATGGCGAACAGCGTCATCGCCAACCGCGCCCGGTGCGCGAGCAGGTCGCGCAGCATGGTCCTCAGCATCGGGATGCGGTCCTCTCCATCGACTTCATGCGCTCCAGCACGCTGTCGGACGTCGGCGCGGAGATCTCGTCCACGATCCGGCCGTCCTTGAGGAACAGCACGCGGTCGGCGTGCGCCGCAACGCTCGGCTCGTGGGTCACCAGCACGACGGCCTGCCCGAGCTCGTCGACGCTGCGGCGCAGGAAGCCGAGCAGCTCCGCGGCGGTCGCGGAATCCAGGGCACCGGTCGGCTCGTCGGCGAAGACCACCTCGGGCCTCGTGACCAGAGCCCGCGCACAGGCCACCCGCTGCTGCTGGCCGCCGGAGAGCTGGCTAGGCCGGTGGTGCAGCCGGTCCTGCAGGTCGACCGCCTCGACGACCTTCCGCAGCACGTCCGGGTCGGGCTTGCGGCCGGCGAGGTCGAACGGCAGCGTGATGTTCTCCAGCGCGGTGAGCGCGGGCAGCAGGTTGTATGCCTGGAACACGAATCCCACGCGGTCCCGGCGGAGCCTGGTCAGCTCGTCGTCGCGCAGGCCGGTGAGTTCGGTGTCGCCGATCCACACCCGGCCCTCGTCGGGCTCGTCCAGGCCCGCGACGCAGTGCAGCAGGGTCGACTTGCCGGAGCCGGACGGCCCCATGATCGCGGTGAGCTCGCCGTGCCGGAACGCCACGTCGACGCCCGCGAGCGCGATCACCCGGGAACCTCCCGCGCCGTAGTGCTTCGCCAGGCCCGTGGCCCGGACGGCCGATTTCGATGTCATGGCACGGAATCGTGCGCGCCCGGGCCGTTCCGGCACGTCACCGGAAAGGCCACGGCCGGCGCTAACTTTGGTTACGCCGGGCCTGAACTTCGGTGGGACGCCGGAGCGGGCGGGCCCGGCTACGGTCGTGGTGTGGCGAAGCGCATGCAGGTGGTGCTGCTGGCGGCGGTGGTCGCGGCGGGCACGTTCGTGCCGGTCAGCGGCGGGCCGATCCCGTACCAGCTGGCGGTTTCCGGCGCGCCGCCGATCTTCGGCGCCCTGCTGTCCGCTGTGCTGGCGGCCGCATCGGTGATCTGCGTTCTGCTGCTGCCGCGCACGTCGTGGCCGGCGATCGTGGCCGGGCTGGTGGCCTGGCTGCTGATATCGGCCTGGGTGCCGCTGTGCGTCAGCTCGTACCTCGGCGCCCGCACGATCCGCGAACAGCGACGGCTGATCGGTTGCTTCGCGGTGGCGAGCGCGGCGGTGCTCCTGCCGACCGCCATCGGCCTGGCTTTCGGCCGAGCGGGTCTGGCGCTGGGCGACATGTTGGCCGCGCTCGGCGGCGTCGGCTTGTTCGTCGCGCTGCCGTTCGTGCTCGGCCTGTGGAACCGCTCCCGCCACGACGTCCTGGAGGGCCTCCGCGAGCGCAGCGCGCAGCTGGAGCGCGAGCAGGCCGCCCGCGCGGAACAAGCGCGGATGCAGGAGCGAGCGCGGATCGCCCGGGACATGCACGACGTCGTCGCCCACCGGGTGTCACTGATGGTGCTGCACGCGGGCGCGCTGGAGGTCAACGCCGCGGACCCGGGCACCGCCGCGACCGCGGAGCTCATCCGCACCACCGGCCGGGAAGCCTTGGCGCAGCTGAGGGATTCCATCGGCGTCCTCAAGAGCGCGACCTCGGACACCCGCCTCGGGCCGCAACCGACGCTGGTGGACCTCGACGGCCTGCTCGACCGGTCCCGGGAAGCCGGAATCCCGGTGCACCGGCACGACGAAGGGACACCGCAGCCGCTGACCACCCTGGTGGAGCAGGCCGCGTACCGCGTCGTGCAGGAGGCGCTCACCAACGTCCACAAGCACGCCGGAGCGGCTCGCACCGATGTCGAATTGCGTTACCTGGACTCGGTTCTGGAGGTCGACGTGATCAACGAAGCGCCGCGGGCACCGGTCGAGCCACTGCCCGGCAGTGGCATGGGGCTCGTCGGCCTGCGGGAACGCGTCGAGCTGCTCGACGGCTCGTTCGCGGCCGAGCCGCGCTCCGACGGCGGGTTCGCGGTGTCCGCCCGGTTCCCGCTGGAGGAGCGCGCGTGATCCGGGTCCTGGTGGTCGACGACGAGGCGCTGGTCCGGGCCGGGCTGCGGATGATCCTGGAACCGGCGGCGGACATCGAGGTCGTCGGCGAGGCGGGCGACGGCGGCGAAGCGATCACCGCCGTCGCGAAGCACCGGCCGGACGTGGTGCTGATGGACGTCCGCATGCCGGGCGTGGACGGGCTGACCGCGCTGCGGGAGCTGCGGCGTTCCCCGGCCCCGCCCCGGGTGATCATGCTGACGACGTTCGACCTGGACGACTACGTGCACACCGCGCTTCGCAATGGCGCGGCGGGATTCCTGCTCAAGGACACGTCGCCGCGCGACCTGGCCAACGCCGTCCGGATCATCGCCGAAGGCAGCGCCATGCTCACCCCGAGCATCACCAAGCGACTGCTCGACACCTTCGCGGAGCTGGAGTCGCCGGCGGCCGCGGAGGCGCGGCAGCGGCTGGCGGCGCTGACCGAGCGGGAGGGCTCCGTGGTGCGCGCGGTGGCCAGGGGCCTGTCGAACGCCGAGGTCGGGGCCGAGCTGGCGATGAGCGAGGGGACGGTGAAGGTGCACGTCAGCCGGGCGCTGGCGAAGCTGAACCTGTCGAACCGGGTCCAGCTCGCGCTCCTGGTCCGCGACGCGGGCCGCTGAACGCTCCGTTCCGGCCGCAAAAACCCGTGCGTACTTTGTGCTGCTATCGCGACACAAAGTACGCACGGGTTCTGACCTGCGGAGATGCGGCTATTCGGCGAGCTGGGCCTGCCACATCCAGTGCGACTTCTCCAGCTCCGCGGCGATGCCGATCAGCAGGTCCTGGGTGACGAGGTCGGTCTTGTCGGTCTCGTCGATGCGGGCCCGCAGCCGGCGGATCAGCTCCGCCAGCGCGGCCACGATCGCCGCGACCACCTCGCGGTCGCTGCGCCAGTCCGAGTCGAACTTCGGCACGCCGGAGCCGTCGGCGACGGTCGCGGCACGCCCGTCGGGCGAGACGCCGATGGCGGCGGCGCGCTCGGCGACGTCGTCGGCGAAGCCGCGCGCGGTGGTGACCAGTTCATCCAGGTGGAGGTGCACGTCGTGGAACAGCCTGCCGACGACGTTCCAGTGCGCCTGCTTCGCCACCAGGTGCAGGTCGATGAGGTCCAGCAGGGTGCCTTGCAGCACCTTGCCGGTGATCTCCCGGTCCTGGTCGGCCAGCGGGCTGGAGATCGGATCCTTCTTGACGGTCTTCTGGGCCATGAGCTGGGCTACCTCCTCGAACGCGAGCAGACCCCTCGAGGGTCCTGCCTCGGCGGTGCCCGCGCACGTCGAAGCCCCGTGCCCAGCAGGATCGCGGTCCCCCAGGCCCCTCGCGGCCGCAATTTCAATGGAAATCGAAGGTCCGATTTCCATTGAAATTGCGGACCTCCGCGCCTGGCGGAGGGTGGTGCGGACGGCCGGGAGCAGGGGTCAGGTGCGGTTGGCGAAGTCGACGACCTGGTGGCCGATGGTGCGCAGGACGTTCGCCACCTTCTCGTCGGTGCACTCGCCGCCGGCCTCGAACTGCGTCTCGGCCGAGTTCACCGCGCCACCCAGCGGAGTCGGCCAGCCGCGCAGGGCGTGCACCACCGAGCGGAGCGCCTGCAGCGTCGTCACCGTCGCCTGCCAGCCGTAGGCGATGCCGATGCAGCCCACCGCCCGGCCGTCCAGGTAGGGGCGCTCGTCGCCGCGCAGGTCCTCGGCGTAGTCCAGGGCGTTCTTGATCAGCCCGGAGATCGTGCCGTGGTAGCCGGGCGAGGCGAGGATGACGCCGTCCGCCGAGCGCAGGGCGTCGACCAGCTCCAGCGCGTTGTCGGTGCGCTCGGTCAGGTGCGGGTCGTAGAACGGCATCGCCAGGCTGCTGCCGGTGATCGCGTGGACCTTGGCCCCGGCCTCGCGAGCCCCGGCGAGCGCCGCGTGCAGCACCCGCTCGGATTGCGAGTCCGGTCGCACCGATCCGCCGATTCCCACCACGGTCACCGTCATGCGTTCGATCCTTTCACCCGCTGCCCGCGTCTGTCCCCCTCCTGCGGGGCTGCTCGCCACGCTAGAACTTCGAGCACGCTGGAGGTCAAAGCCACCCGGCCGTGTCCCGGACCACAGCTACCTGCGGGTAACCTCAGCATCACTTGTCGCCTTCCGGGGAGGTCAACGCCGATGTCGAAGGTCCTCGAACTGGTGCAGCCGACGCTGGAGGCCGCGGTCGTACGCGGCGTTTTCGCGCTCCCCAAGCCCGCGCGGCGGCTCCTCGCGGGGCGCGCGATTCGACTGGACGACCAGGAACTCGCGCTCGATGCTCAACTGCTGCTCAAGTTGATGCGGCTGGCCGGCCACGAGCAGCTGTCGGCGGCCACGGTCGAGATCGCCCGCGCCGGGATGCGGCGGTCGACCAAGATCACCGCCGGCCAGGTGCCCGGCGTGGTGGTGGCCGACCGCCGGATCCCGACCGCGTCGGGTGACCTGGCGGCGCGGCTGTACCGGCCGCGCGAGCTCTCCGAGCCGGGTCCGCTGCTGCTCTTCTTCCACGGCGGCGGCTGGGTCATCGGCGACCTGGACAGCCACGACGACCTGTGCCGGTTCCTCGCCAAGCACGCCGGCATCCGGGTGCTGTCGGTGGACTACCGGCTCGCGCCGGAGTTCCCGTACCCGGCCGCCCTGGACGACGCCATCGACGCCTACCGGTTCGCCGTCGAGAACGCCGCCGAGCTGGGCACCGGCCCCGACGCGATCGCGGTCGGCGGGGACAGCGCGGGCGGCAACCTGGCCGCCTCGGTCGCCCTGCACGCCACCCGGTCCGGGCCCGCGAAGCCGGTGTTCCAGCTGCTGATCTACCCCGCCGTCGACGCCACCACGCGGCGCCGGTCGCGCGAGCTGTTCGCCAACGGGTTCCTGCTCACCGACGGCGACATGGACTGGTTCATGAACCACTACGCGCCGGAGGAGGACGTCCGCGGCGACCCGCGGCTGTCGGTGCTGCTCGCCGAGGACCTCAGCGGGCTGCCGACGGCGCACGTCGTCACGGCGGGCTTCGACCCGCTGCGCGACGAGGGCGAGGAGTACGCGCGGCGACTGGCGGAGGCCGGGGTGCCGGTGATCGCGCGGCGGTTCCCGGACCTGATCCACGGCTTCGCCAACCTCCGCCCGATCGGCGACCGCTTCCAGGAGGCGCTGTTCGAGATCGTCGGCACCCTCCGGGCCGGTCTGGAACTCCAGAAGGCCTGAGGGGTCTTGAGTGACGAACAGGGCTAGAACCGGGTTTGTCACTCACGACGCCGGCCGCTGCGCGGGCCGTTGACCTTCTCGTCGATGTCCAGGGTGAGTTCGAGGGCGTCCAGCGTGCTGGCCGGGGTGATCCGGTTGTCGGCCTCGCCGCGCAGCACCGCCAGGACGTGGTCGATCATCGCCGTGTACTGGTCGGCGGTCGGCAGTTCGAGCTCGCGGGCTCCGTCCGCGGTGTAGGCGGTGACGGCGCCGGTCGGCTTGCCGTCGAAGCCCATCGTCGAGGCAGCCTCCAGCACGCCGCGCTCGAAGGTGGCGGTGTAGCCGCCGCGGGCGCCCCAGGACATCGGCATCAGCGAGGACACCGAGTCACGGGCGAACGCATCGTCGAAGCTCAGGGTCGCCTCGATCGAAGCGCTGTCGTCGTCGCGTGCGACCGTGGTGACCTCGACCTTCCGCGGCAGGCCGAGAGTGCGCGTGATGATGTCCGCATCGCTGTGCATGGCCTCCAGCGGCAGCGCCTGCAGCCCCAGCGAGACGCCCGGCCACAGATGCGCGGTCAGGTTCCACAGGGTCAGTTGCTCCAACCGCCCGTAGGTCCAGTCGCGGACCGCGTCGACCAGCGCCCGGTTGGCCGGGATGAAGCGCTCGAACATGTCCACGAACACGTGCTTGTCGCTGCGTTCGGCGGCCTCGACAACGCGCCGCGCGTCGGCCAGGTCGTCGACCAGCGGCAGCTCGACCAGGGCGTGCTTGCCCGCATCCAGTGCACGCAGCACGTACTCGGCGTGCAGCGGGATCGGCAGGCAGATGTCGATCAACTCGAAGGTCTCGTCCTCGAACGCGGCGTCCGCATCGGTGGCGGAGGCGAACCCGAACCTCCCGGCGACCTCGGCGGTCTTGTCGGCGTTCCGGCCGAACATCACCACCTCGACGTCGTCACGGGCGGCGTAGACGGCGGCGTGCGCCTGCCCGAACCCGGTGCCCAACAACGCGATCTTCATCGTGATCCTTTCGTAGCGGGGCGAGCGGCCCGGCGGTTGCTCCGGGGGCGCCCGGGTGCCACCAACGCTAGGAGCTTTCGAGGTCAGGACGTGTCCTCAAACGGGGCCATACTCGGGAGGGTGAGCTACGACATGCCCGCCCGGACGCTGCGTCTGCTGTCCCTGCTCCAGATGCGCCGGGAGTGGTCCGGCGCCGAACTGGCCGACCGGCTGGGCGTCGCGGTGCGCACCGTGCGCCGCGACATCGACCGGCTCCGAGAACTCGGCTATCCGGTGGACTCCGGTCCCGGGCGCGGCGGAGGCTATCGACTCGCATCCGGCACGGACCTGCCCCCGCTGCTGCTCGACGACGACGAGGCGGTAGCCATCGCGGTGGCACTGCGCACCGCGACCAGCGGCATCGCCGGGATTGCCGAAACCGCGCTGCGCGCGCTCGCCAAGCTCGAACAGGTCCTCCCCACCCGGCTGCGCGGCCGCGTGACCGCCCTCCAGCACACGATCACCCCGCTGCACTTCAGCGACGGCAGGCCGCAGGCAGACCCCGCGGTCCTGGTGACCGTGGCCGCAGCCTGCCGCGACCACGAAATCCTCACCGTCGACTACACGACCCGACACGGCACCGCCGGCCCGCGCCGGGTCGAACCGCACAGCGTGGTCGCGGCCGCCGGCCTGTGGTACCTCGTCGGCTACGACGTCAACCGCGACGACTGGCGCCTGTACCGAATGGACCGGCTGACCAACCCCGCGCCCACCGGACGTCGCGTCGCGCCGCGCGAACTGCCCGCCACGGATCCGGCCGCCTACGTTGCGGACAAGATCACTGCCGCTCCGGCCCGCTTCCACGCGATCGCCCGCATCGCCGCCGACGCCGACGCGGTGCGCGCCCGCGTCTGGGGCGCCCTCCCCGACCGCATCGCCCCCGTCGACGAGCACACCTGCACCGTCGATCTCTCCGGCGACCGGCTATCCCGCATCGCCGCCATCCTCGCCGGCCTCGCCGGCCTCGACGCGGCCTACACCCTCGACGCCGACCCCGAGGTTCTGCACTACTTGGCCAAGGTCGCCGACCGGACCCGCGACGCTGCGAACCGAGCGCTCCGATGAGCGGCCGCCCATGAGGTCAGCTTCGAGAGCCGTGCGCACTTTTTGCCGCCATAGCGACCAAAAGTGCTCACGGCTGGGATCACCAGCCGATGTCCACCGCGAAGACTTGGTGCGCGCCCCCGTCGCAAGGGTCCTGCGTGAGCTGCACACCAGGTTCGGCGCGGGCCTGGTAGACACCGATGCACCACTGCGGCCCCGCAACCGAGTGCAGCCGGTACCCGGCTATCGGCACGGTGACCGGTTCAAAGGTGAACTGCTGATCGGCGCGCCCCTCCTCGCAAACCGCGCCGGCCAGCAGCACGTCGCGATCGGCGCCGCCGTAATCGACGGTCACGCACCCGGTTCCCTTCTCCGGATGCCGCAACAACAGGCGATATCCACCCGCCGCGAGTTCCAGCGCGATCGGTGGAAAAGCCGACGTGCAGTCCTGCTGACCAAGTACATCGCGGTTGCTCGTCTTGAACTTCTCGACGACTTCGCCGACGCAGAAGCCGGTGCCGGCCAGTCGGATCGGCGATGCGTGGGCCGGCGCCGCAGGCACCGCGGGCTGCGGTCTCGACCCGGCCTGTCCCCAATCGTCCCGTCCCACGAGCAAGGCCGTCCCGCTGGCGACCGCGCCGGCCGCCACCACCGCGACAGCGATCAGCACCGCGCCACGCCGTCCCGACACGGGCTTCGCCGCTTCTTCCGCCACGGCGCTGGCTCCCTGCCCGGGTTCGAGGTCCACGCCGGTGCGCAATGCTGCTCTGGCGGCGAGCCAGGATTCGACCGTTTCCGCACTTCCGCCGCACGCGCGCACGTAAGCGGCAACCAACTCAGCACGCGGGAGCTTGTCCCGGTTGAGCGCAGCGCTCGTCGTCGAACTGGGTAGAACATCGCCGTTGCGCTGAGCTTTTCGTTCCAGCGCCCGGAAGCTCAGGTCCGCGCGAAGCCGCAGGTCCCGCATCGCGGCGACGAATTCGGCGGCATCCCTAGCAGCGCGCGGATCGGGCCAATCCTCCGGCACGGCCGCTCCTCCCAGTCGGTGATCAACACCGGAGTTTATGTCCCGGACTGTCCCGGACGGCCCAAAACCTTCCAAGAACGCTGATGGGACGCATTGAGTGAGTACCGCCGGTGCGGCCCAGAGCACCGGTCGATCACCCGGACCGCCACGGAGGAAACCATGACCGAGAACCGCACGGCGCCCACTGCGTCCGACGCCCCGTCGACCGCGAAGCGCTGGGCGGCCAAGATTTCCGGCTCGATCGCCGCCACGCGCAGTGCTCGAGGTCGAAGGCAAGCGCAAGGCAACGCAGTGCCACCACATCAGCAAGTGACGCTCAGATCCTGTTGACGTTCGACTGGGGGTGGGCTCCTGGCGGATCGGTTCGTTCCGCCAGGAGCCCTTTCGTCAGCGATGGGCGGCGAGGCTTCGAAACATGCCGACTCCCGGGGGTTCGGCTCGTCACTGGCCCAGTAGTTCGCGGAGGCGGTTGAGGAGGTCTTCCCGGTTGGCGCAGCCCAGGCGTTGCTTTATGCGGCTCATGTGGTGCTCCACCGTCTTCGCCGAGATGAACAGGCGCTTGCCGACCTGCTTGTAGGTCAGTCCGGCCAGCACCAGCTCGGCGACCTCCTTCTCCCGCTCGCTGAGCACGTCGGTGTCGCCGCCGCGCACCGCCCGCGGCCGCGGCGGCTTGCCCTGCAGGGCCCGCGCGCATTCCAGCAGCGCGAGCATCGCGCGCCGGTCCTTCGTGTGGATCGCCGCCTGCCCCGCCAGCCGCGCCCCGTCCCAGGCCAGCCCGGCCGAGTGCAGCCCTCGCGCCGCCTGTTCCACCTCGTCCTGGTCCACCTGGCCGGTGAGGATCCGCAGCCACACGCGCGCGGCTTCGGCCATCGCCGCGGCCAGCGGGTTGTGGTGCGCCATGCCGTCCAGGTCCGCCGCGAGATGCCGCGCGTCGTCCAGATCTTCCAGCACGATCGCGGCCTGCAGGCGCTTCCAGGTGAGCACCGACGTCCACAGTGGAGGATTGCCGAGCCGTTCCAGCAGTCTGCGCGCCTCCGCCAGGTACGGCGCGATCCAGTCCTGGTCGCGCAGTCGCGCCGCCGCGACCACGAGTTCGCCCAGCGGCAGCAGGGCGAACAGGTCCACCGAGTGCTCGGCGACGGCCTGCCTCGCCTGCCCCCGGGCGGCGGCGAGCGCCCCCATGTCGTTGTCCCGGCTCGCGATGCCCGCCTCGATCGCGGTGGCCAGCAGCCGGTCGCGCGCCGCCGGACCGGCCGCGGCCTGGAGCTTCACGCGCGCCGTCACCGTGTCGCCGCGCACGAGGGGCAGCCATGCCGCCAGCAGCCGGTGCCGGTGGTGCAGCAGCGGGCCGCCCGCGCTCGCACCGATCGCCCGGTCCAGCGTGGACTGCGCGACGTCCAGCTCACCGCAGTGCAGCGCGACCAGGGCGGCGATCGAAGCCGGGCTGTCCGGCACCAGGATGCCGCGGCCCACCGGCTCCGAAAGCGAGGCCGCTCGCACCAATGTGGACAGTGCCGTCGCGGCCGAGCCGACGACCGATTCCCGTACTCCGGCGGCGAGTTGCGCGGCGGCGCCGGTCATCGACGTCGGCGGTCCGGCGTCGTCGGAGGAGCTGAGCAGCTCGTCGGCCTCGCCCAGCCGGCCGGAGCCGATCAGGCCCAGCGCGGCGAACGCACGGTCGCCGGGCCAGCGCAGCTTCCCCACCGACCACCGGCACAGCTCTGCCGAACGTTCCAGCAGCCCGCGGTGCGCCAGAACGCTCGCCGCGACCTGCACACCGAGTTCCTTGTCCGGCACCGCGTCGTCGACGATCACCTGATCTGCCAGGCGCAACGCCTCGTCGAGATCGCCGGCCACGGCGGCGGCGCGCGCCTGCCGCGCGGCCACCGACACCACCGGAGTGCCCGCCGACACCGCCGCGGCGAACAGCGGCCGCGCCAGGTGCGGGGCATCGCGCAGGGCCTCGTCGCCCGCCTTCTCGAACGCCGCGGCCAGGGTCGCTTCCGGCAGCAACGCGATGTCGGCCCCGAGCAGCGGAGCAACCAGCGGCAACACCGAACCGCCACGGGCCAGTTGGGTTTCGACGAGGCGACGGGTCACCCGGAGCCGTCGCTCCCACGGCGCCAGCCGCAGCGCCGCCGCCCGGACGATCGGCAGCAGCACGTCGTCGGCGCCGACCAGGCCGGCGGCTCGCACCGCGAGCAGCGCGGAGCCGACCTCCGCCGGGTCGAGGTCGAGCAGCGCGGCGAGCAGATCGGGGTGCGGGGTCGCCCCGATCGCCATCGCCATCACGCATTCCCGGCCGGCCTCGCCGAGCTGGTCCAGGTCGTGCTGGAACTGGTCGAGCGCGCGCGCCGGCAGCTCCGCCGTGCCCGGCTCGGCCGCCGCGAGCACCCGGCTCACATAGCGCGGCACGCCGCCGGTCTGCGCCTGCAGCCAGCCGATCCACTCCGGCGCGACCGCCCCGGCCTGCGCCGCGATCTCGTCCCGCCCGAGCGCGGCGAGCAGCACCGGCGCGCCGAGCTCGCCGATCAGCTCCGCCAGCGCCGCGGGCCGCGGCCCCGGCCGGTAGGCGACGACCAGCCGCGCGCCGGGCCGCCGGGCGACCTCGCGGAGCTCGCCGAGCACCGCCTCGTCGAGCCGGTGGGCATCGTCGACCAGCACCGCGCCGTCGCCGGCCCGGTCGAGCGCGTTCGCGCCGAACACCGGGATCCCGGCGTCGTGGTAGGTGCGGGCGAGCTGCTCCAGCAGCGCCGTCTTCCCGTATCCGCCCGCACCTTGCACTCCGGCGACGAGCGACGCGGCCGGATCGGCGGCGATCACCGACCGCAGCCCGGCCGCGTGCCCGTCCGGCAGCAGGGCGGGACGGGATGTCGTCGAGTGGTTCACGCCTGGAGTCCTTGTCATCCGGGTCACTGGCGCATGTGCTGGATCGCGCTGAGGACGCCGCCGAGCGGCGCGTTGTTGGGCAGGAAGTAGGTGAGCAGCAGCCCGCCGATGATCAGCACGGCGGCGATCGACAGTTTAATGATCTTGATCCGCCGCGCCCGGTCCTCGTCCGGCGGTTCCAACGGCAGCGGCTCCACGTCGACCGGCGGGCGCGGCGCCTCCACCGGTTCCGCGTCGTCGTCGAACGACTCCTCGGGGCCCTCGATGCGCATCAGCACGCTTGTCTCGGCCACCGAACCCTGGTCGGTGTCGGTGGAAAGCACCTGCACCGCCGCCAGCGCCGCCCCGCCGGCCGCGGCCAGTTCGGGGGCGACGTCGACCTGCGGCGGCAGCTGCAACCGCTCGGCCACCAGCTGCTTCAGCAGCGGCGTGCGCGCGGTTCCGCCCGCCAGCACGACGGAATCGAGGTCGTCCGGCGACAGCGTCGCCGACTGCACCGCCTGCAGGATCAGCTCGGGAACCCGCTCCAGGTGCGGCCGGGCGAGCTGCTCGTACCGGGAGCGGGACAATGCGAATTCCGTGCGCAGACCGGGCAATTCCACCCGCAGCTGCACGCCGGGCTGGTGCGACAGCGCTTCCTTCGCCCGGACGCACTCCGCGCGCAGGTGCGCGAGGGCGGCCCGCTGGTTGAGATCGGCTAGGTCCAGCGCGTCCAGCCGGTCGCCGAACTCGGCGCGCACGGCGGCGAAGATCTCGTCGTCCAGGTCCTGGCCGCTGGGGTGGTCGGCGTTCAGCGGCGACCCGACCACCTCGAACCCGCGCTCGCGCCGCCGCAGCACCGTCGCGTCGAAGCCGCTGCCGCCGACGTTGCCGATGACGATCGGCTCGTGCTCGGCGACCTGCTGCTTGGCGGCGTAGTCCAGGGCGACGGCCATCGGCTCGGCCACCAGCGTCACGTCGGTCAGCCCGAGCTGGACCAGCGCCTGGTGGACGAGCCGGGTGCGGTGCGGGCCCCAGGTGGCGCTGTGCGCGATGGCGATGTGCTCGGCGGGATGCCCCTGCCGGTGGGCGACCGCGTCGGCCACCCACTCCACCATCGTCGCGACCAGCCGCTGCGCCGGGATGAACTCGCTGCCCACCAGCAGCGGCAGGTCGTCCCCGAGCCGCCCGGTGAAGCCCCGGGCGACCCATTCGTGGTGGGTGATCTCCTGCCGTTGGGCGGCTTCACCAGCCACGAACGAGCCGTCCTGCACCTTGCACAGCACCGTCGGCACCACCGGCCCGGTCGCCAGCGGGACCGGCACGGCCGCCGCCCACCGGCTGCCGTCTCGGCGGGCGATGGCGGCCGTGGTCGCCGTCGCGCCTAGATGAATGCCCAGGACGTAAGGCATGCAATCCCTTCGTGTTACCGAATCGACCACCATCGGGCGATGCCCGTCGTGGCCCAGGGTGGACACAATTTAGCGCGTACTCGGTTACTCACAGGTGCCGGATGCCCCAACCTATCCCCCAATGGGTCACCTACTGGATCCCCTAATAGAGGTTCGGATAACTAGGAGTCGTACCCGATGGCTAGGGGGCCCCGTCGCCCTAACGTGATCAACCAGGGGAGTGAGGGACACGCCACCTCACTCGGACACCCAGCCGAGTAACCGCTGAGCATCGGGAGGCCCAACGATGGTGAACCCTCAGCACGCGGCCGAGCCCTCCACTCCCGACCCGGGGACGCACTCCACCACCGGCCCGTCGGACGAGCCGACGCTGCACGAGTTCCTCACGCGCCTCGTCAGCGACCCGGCAGCCCGATCGGCCTTCGACTCTGATCCGCAAGCCACGCTGGATCAGGCCGGCCTCGGGGGCATGACCGCGACGGACGTACTGCAAGCCACGTCACTGGTCCTCGACTACGCGCCGGTCGAGGTCGTGACCGAGTACGACCGCTCACTCCAGAGCAGCGTCGAGAAGTTCGCTGCGAGCACCCAACACGTCGCGATCAACCAACTGCATCCCGCACATCCGAACGAGCAGGAAGATCTGAGCATGCTGAAGAACCCCGCCCCCGCCGAAGACTTCGGTAAGAACGGCGACGTCGAGCCCACCATCCCGGCCGTCCCGGCGACCCCGGCTCCGTCGAACAACGTCGACATCGACGTGCGCGAGAACCACACCGACTCGCACAACTTCATCAGCATCCACGACATCGCCAGCGGCAACGACATCGCCAACGGCAACATCGTGGGCAGCGTCGTGGGCAACACCGTCGGTCAGGTCGGCGACAGCCTCGCCCTGGGCGACGTCACCAACGTGGTGGGCAACACCGTCAGCGAGGTCAACCAGACCGCGACGCACGTCTTCGACACCAGCGTCGACCTGACCGCGGGTGCCGCCACCGTCGTGCACGGCGACGTCACCAACGTGGTCGACAACTCGACCAACATCGACGTCCTCAACGTCGTGAACGAGGCCCCGGTCGTCGGCGACATCGCCAACAACGTCACCAACGTGCTGGGCGACGTGACCACCAACGTGAGCAACGGCGACCTGACCTCGGTCGTCACCAACGCTCCGGTCGTGGGCAACGTGGTCGGCGACGTCACCTCGGTCGCCACCAACATCCCGGTCGCCGGTGACCTGGTCTCCAACGTCGCCGGTGGCGACGTCACCAACGTGACCGACAGCGTGACCGGCGTCGTGGGCGACGTCCCGGTCGTCGGCGGCGTCGTTGAAGGCGTCGTCGGTGGCGTCGCCGGTGGCGACGTCTCCGCCCTGCCGGTCGACGACGTGACCTCGGCCCTGCCGGTCGACGACGTGACCTCCGCCCTGCCGCTGCCGGCCCCGCAGGACCTGCCGGTCGTCGGCGACGTCGCCGGTGGCGCTCTCGACACCGTGACCAGCGCCCTGCCGCTGGACGGCGTGCTCTGAACGCAGTGAGCAACTGAATGCCGGGATCCGCGATTCGCGGATCCCGGCATTCTTCGCCTTTCGCTCGGAAAACTTGCACTTTTGGTACTCCCGGTGCACGCCTGGGATGTGAGTTCAGCCGTTTGGGTTTCTCTATTCGCCGCGGCACGCCACAATCGACGCCGTGATCGAGACGGCGTTGGTGGAACTGATCGATCGCGCGACTGCGGAATGTGCCGAGCAGCAACGCGCTGATCTGCACGGAAGGCTGCGGCAAATCCGCACCCGCGTGCTCGACCCGACGCAGCTCGTGCTGGTCGTCGGTGAGTCGAAGCAGGGCAAGAGCGCCCTGGTCAACGCCATCGTGAACGCGTCCGTGTGCGCCTCCGGTGACGACGTCACCACCGTCGTGCCCACCCTCGTCCGGTACTCCGACGAGCCGTCCGCCCTGCTCATCGAGCACGAGGCGACGCGCGGCCCGGCCGCCCTGGATCGCGTGCCGGTGCCGATAGAGCAGGTCGGCGAGCAGCTGGATCGCGCCCTCGCGCTCGGGCGCCCGGTCACCCGCGGCGAGATCGGCATCCCCCGCGCCGTGCTGCAGAACGGCCTCGCGCTGATGGACACGCCGGGCGTCGGCAGCGTGTCCTCGTCGCTGACGGCCACCACGCTCTCCGTCGTCGCCGAGGCCGACGCGCTGCTGATGGTCTCCGACGCCACCCAGGAACTGACCACCAACGAGCTGACGTTCCTCAAGCAGGCCACCGCGCTGTGCCCGAACGTCGCGCTGGTGCTGCCGAAGATCGACCGCACGCCGCACTGGCGGAAAGTCCTCGAAGTCAACCGGAAACACCTGGAGAACGCCGGGATAGCGGCCAAGATCTTCCCGGTTTCGGCCAACATCCGGATGCACGCGATGCAGGCCAGGGACGCCAACCTCAACGCCGAATCCGGATTCCCGCCGCTGCTGGAATTCCTCAAGGAGATGGCGGGCAAGCACGACAACATGACCCGGCGCCTGGTGGCGCACAACGTTTCCGAGGCGCTGACCCAGGTCAACGACGCGCTGCGCGCCGAGCTGGCGGCGCAGAACCCGCGCACCGCGGCCGAAACCCTGATCGAGCTGGAGACCGCGCAGCACCGCGCCGAAGACCTCCGGCGCGTCTCGGCCCGTTGGCAGAAGGCGCTCAACGACGGCGTTTCCGAGCTGTACACCGACATCGAGTTCGACTTCCGGGAACGCAGCTGGGCGGTGTTGCACCAGGTCAACGAGGCCTTCGAAACCGCGGACCCGCTGGAGGTCTGGGACGAGTTCCTCGACTGGCTCGAGGCGCGGCTCACCGACGCGATCGTCGAAACCTTCGAGTGGCTGGACCTCCGGCAGGCCCGGCTCGCCGAGCAGGTCGCCAACGAGATGCTCGCCGAACACGGGCGCAACCTGCCCGCCCTGACGGAGCTCCAGCAGCCGGAACCGCTGGGCGAGGTTCCCGAGCCGAAGCTGCCGCCCGGCTCGGAGTACAAGCGCTTCGACCAGTTCCTCACCGGTCTTCGCGGGTCCTACGGCGGCGTGCTGATGTTCGGCCTGATCACCTCGGCGTTCCTGCCGCTGATCAACGTGGTGTCGATCTCGGCGGGCGTGCTGCTGGGCCTCAAGAGCCTCGGCGAGGACAAGGACCTGCGGCTGCGCCGCCGCCAGGCCGAGGCCAAGGCCGCCGTGCAGCGCTACGTGGAGCAGGTCATCTTCCACGTGAACAAGGAGGCCAGGGACGCCATTCGCGGCGTCCACCGGGGCCTGCACTCGCACTACATGCAGATCACCGAAGATGCCCAGATGGAGATCAGCCGGGCCATCCAGGAGATCAAGCGATCGGCGGAGCGCAGCGCGGTCGACCGCGACCAGCGCGCCAGGGAGATCCGGCAGAAGCTGGAAGAACTCGCGGTGCTGCAGCGGCGCGCGACGATGCTGACGCAGAACCGGATCACCGCGGCATGAGCGGCGATCCCCTGCTGGAACGCGCCCGGGCGCTGCTGATCCGCACCATGACCTTCTACCGGGACGATCCGCGCACCTCGACGTGGCTGCGCGGCCGGCTGGAGAGGCTGGACCAGCCGCTGCGCATCGCAGTCGGCGGGCGGGTGAAGGCGGGCAAGTCGACGCTGATCAACGCGCTGGTCGGCGCTGAGCTCGCGCCCACCGACGCCGAGGAGCGCACCCAGGTCAGCACCTTCTACCAGTACGGGCCGGAGCCGAAGATCCTGGTGCACACCCCGCACGGCGCGGTGCAGAACGTGCCGGTGACCACTTTGGACACCGGCACCATCCGCGACCTGCAGCACTGGCGGCCGGACGAGGTGTCCCGGCTGGTCATCGAGTCGCCGACGCCGGGGCTGCAGGCGATCACGCTGATCGAAACGCCCGGCGTCGCGTCCGCGGCGGTGCAGGAGACGGGCCGCTCCGCGCTCGCGCAGATCCTGTCCGAGGCGGACGCGGTGCTGTACCTGACGCGGTACCCGCGGCAGACGGACCTGCAGTTCCTCCAGTCCGTCAACGAATTGCAGACCGCCCGGTGCGTGCCGATCAACACGATCGTCGCGTTCTCGCGCGCCGACGAGACGGGCAGCGGCGGCGCGGAGGCGCTCGAAGCCGCCGAGCGGATCGCCGACCGCTACCGCAACGACCCCACGCTGCGTTCGTTCGCGCAGCACTTGATCCCGGTGATCGGGCTGCTCGGGCAGGCCGTGGCGACGATGACCGACGACGACTTCCTGGCGCTGCACAACGTTGCGCGGCTCCCCCAGAACGACCAGGACGCGCTGCTGCTTTCGGCGGATCGATTCATCAACAGCACCATGGAATCGACGCCGGGACCGGCCAGGCAGCGCCTCCTCGAACGGTTCGGCCACTACGGCGTCGTGCGGGCGTTGACGCTGATCCGCAGCGGCGTGACGGAGCGGAAGAAGCTGCAGTCGGCACTGCTCGACGAGAGCGGCCTGAACCTGCTGCAGGAGACCGTGCACCAGCAGTTCGTGGAGCGGCAGGACGCGTTGCGCGCGCGGTCGGCGTTGCTGGCCGTCGACATGGTGCTGCGCGCGAATCCCCGTCCCGGCGTGCAGCAGTTGCGAGGCGAGTTCGAGCGGCTGCTGGCGAACGCGCACGAGTGGAACGAGCTGCGGCTGCTGTCGGCGCTGGATTCCGGGCAGGTGCGGTTCGCCCGTCCGCTGCAGGCGGAA
Organism: Saccharopolyspora sp. NPDC045839; assembly: GCF_056431645.1. NCBI lineage: Bacteria > Bacillati > Actinomycetota > Actinomycetes > Pseudonocardiales > Pseudonocardiaceae > Saccharopolyspora > Saccharopolyspora sp. NPDC045839. The sequence goes on along the minus strand of NZ_JBWKKH010000032.1, from coordinate 56,330 downwards.
GCGAAGCGGCTGCTGGGAGCGTTCGGCAGCGCGCCGCACGCGCGGCTCGGCCGGGACGAGACGGCCCTGGCCGTGGATCTGGCCGACGAAGCGGCCGCGGCGCTGTCGCGCTGGCGGGAGCAGGCGGTGAATCCGCTGCACGACCGGCCGCACCGCGACGCGGTCCGCACGGTACTGCGCAGCTGCGAACGGCTGATCCTCCACCAGGCCCACAGCCCGCAACAGCCGCAAACCCCGCAACAGCCGCAGGGCTCGCAGCAGCCGCAGGGCTCGCAGCACCAGCAGAATCCTCAACGCCAGCAATCCGCCCGCGGTCAGCATGGCTCTTCGGGTCAGCAGGGTTCCCCTGGCGCGCACGGCGCTTCGGCACAGCGCGGCGCTCACTCGCAACCGGGCCCCCAGCGCCCGCAGCAAGGGCACCCGCAGCGGCACCACCACCCGCAACCCGGCCAGCCCCAGAACGCCCCGGGAGCCCACGCTCGCGATTGACCACAATCCATTGTGGACATGTCGCGCGCACCCGCTTTCACGGTGCCCAGATTCCCTCGGGCCGCGGCACGATCTGCCGCGAGTCTTTCGAGTCGCCCTGCTCGCCCCACCACGGAGCCTCCCCGTGCGGCAGGCGGCTACGACTCGCGATGCCGCCTGCCGCATCAAGCGTGAACCAGATGTCGATTCCGTGCGGACAACGAGGTGTACCTGATCGGATCGAGGAGGACGGTCTACGGACTCGCCAGCGCGTTCGGCCGGCGGAGTCTCGACCTGCCAAGTCGATCGGATTGCGAAACGCCAGTTGACTCGCAGACCTCCATGGAGGCAGTTCATGACGAAATTCGACGAGACGCAGCCGACCCGCGAACTCGCACCGGCACACGACCAACCGGAACGATCCCGCGACGCGCCCGCCGCGGTGGGACAGCGCCGACCGCTGCGCCGGATGGTATGGCCGGGCACGGCTGCGGTTGGTATCGCCGCCGCGATCTCCGGCGTGCTCACGCTCGCTCCGTTCGGGGAGAGCGACGGGGGCACCCCGACGGCGAACGCCGAATCGGCGCTGGTCACCACAGCATCGGATCTCCCGGACCACCCGCCGCGGCCCGATCAGTTCGTCTACACGAAGTCCCAGAGCGCCGCCGGAATCCGCGAGACGTGGCTGTCCGCGGACGGGACGCGTGACGGCCTCATCGTGCAGTACGGCGGGGAAACCGAGCTGGAGGTGCCCCGCTGCGGGGACAGCAAGACCTCCACCCCCGCATCCGAGGAGACCGGATATTGCTCGCCGGTTCCCGGGCACATCTACGCCCTGCCGACCGACGCCGCCGGAATGCTGGACTACCTGAAGGAGCGCAGCTCCGACCCCGACAGTGCGTGGCTCATCGGCGAGGAGATCCGCGACATCGTCGCCGAGTCGTACGTACGACCGGAGTCGAGGGCGGCCGTGTTCGAGGCTGCGACCAAGGTCCCCGGCATCTCCGTGGTCAAGGACGCGAAGGACGCGATCGGCAGGACCGGTGTCGGCATCTCGTTCCCGAAGCCCGACGGTGAGGAGATGACCCAGGCGGTCCTGGTTTTCGACCCGAACACCTACGCCTACCTCGGCTCGGACTTCGCAGCACAGATGGAGATCGCGATCGTGGACCAGGTCAGGCAGCGCCCCTGACCCGACTCGGCGGCGATTCTTCGAGCAGCACCGTCCACTGGTGGCCAAAACGACCTTCCACCTCAGGTAAGGCAGTTCGCCACAACCGCTCGGCCCGCATTCCAGTGGGTCGAGCGGTTGTCCTGGCTCGACCGTTCCGCGAAGTGCGACGAGATCGCCTGCACGGGAAGATCCAACATCGAAACACTCGGAGTTCACCATGCGCAGAACATTGTTGTGGGCGGTTGCCGCCGCCACGACGGCCGGTTTGTTCGCCGGTTCTGGTTCTGCTGGGGCGGAAAGCCCGCAGACTCCGTTGCCGCACGAACGCGGCAACGAAGACGTCGTCACGGCCGTGGCGGCCGCTGTTGCCGGTTTGTTCGCCGGTTCTGGTTCTGCCACAGCGGAAAGCACGCAGCTCCCGTTGCCCTACGAGAGCGACGCGGAGCAGGTCGTCACGGTCGTGGCCGCCACCCCGGATGCCACCACCGCGACGCTCACCGGCTGGCGTCGCACGCCCACCGGCTGGCGAGCGGAAGTCGGCCCGGTGACCGCCTCGGTCGGGGCCAAAGGCGTCGGGCAGGGACGCGAAGGGATCGCGCGGACACCGGCCGGTGTGTGGACGCTGACCGAGGCGTTCGGCATCCAGCCGAACGACGGGACCCGGCTGCCCTACCGCCAGGTCGACGACCTGGACTGGTGGGTCGGAGACTCGGCGTCTCCGCTGTACAACAACCACTACCGGTGCGCACCGGGCACCTGCCCGTTCAACGAGTCGGTCAGCGAGCACCTCATCAAGATCGGCCCGGTCTACGACCACGCGGTGGTGCTCGACTACAACCGGCAGCCAGCGGTGCCCGGCGCCGGGTCGGCGTTCTTCCTACACATCGCCAACGGCCAGCCCACGGCGGGCTGCGTGGCGATTCCGGCCGAGGACCTGCGCGCCCTGATGGCGTGGCTCGACCCGGCACAACGCCCTGTGATCAACATCGGCGTCGCCTGACGCCAAGCCGTGGAGGCTTCGTGGTTCGGGTTGGAGCGAACGGCCTGTCCGCCTCGGTAGAGCAGGCGAACAGGGCCGTTCGCTCCACCTCGCTCGGCTGGTGCGCTGGCCGTCGGACAGCGCGCCATCGTGGGTCGTGCCGAACTCACGATCGTCCCTACTGGTGGTGGCTGAGGTCCTCCGTCACGAATGCCGAGGATCGGCAGTCCGGGCAGTAGCCCCAGAACACGACTTCCGCCTCGTCCACCTCGTAGCCCGACGTGGACGACGGCGTCAGGCAGGGCGCGGCACCGTGGACGCAGTCCACGTCCTCGGTTCGGCCGCAGTTGCGACACACCAGGTGGTGATGGTTGTCGGCGGTCCGGGTCTCGAAGCGCGCCGGGTGGCCTGCGGGCTCGATCCTGCGCAGCAGCCCGGCGTTGCTGCACGCGTTGAGCACGTCGTAGACGGCCTGCGTGGACACCGAACCCAGCTGCCGCCGCACCGCGGTCGCCACCTGGTCGGCCGTCGCGTGCGGGTGACCGCCCAGCCACCGCAGCACGGCGAGTCGTGGTCTGGTGACCCGGAGCCCGGCGGCGCGCAACCGCTCGCGCGGGTCGTCCGCGCTGGTGGCGTGGTTGCTCTCGGCCGCGCTGAGGGTCATAGCGAGGCCCAGTATGCCACCGAAAAATTGGTCTGAACCAGAACTGAACCCGGTTGGTGCTCCGGATTGCTGCACCCGGCCCACCAGCTGCGACCGGTTGGCTCAACCGATCGGCGGTTCCGACCGGCGTCGGTCAGAGCTCGAAGTCGCGCAGCGTCGCGTGCAGCTGCTCCACCAGCGGTCGGCGGCGGGCCATCTCCCGGGCCGCCGCCGGGTCCGGCGAGACCTTGGTCTCCGGCGTCACCAGCTCGGCGGCGCGCTCCAGCGAGTCGAACTCGCCAAGCGCCCGCCAGCCCAGCAGCACCGCTCCGAGCCCGGACCCGCCGCTACCTTCGGCCAGCTCCAGGTCGATGTCGAGCGCCGCGGCGATGGCATCGGCCCACAACGCGCTGCGGAAGCCGCCGCCGGTGGCCCGCACCGCACGCACCTCGGCCCCGGAATCGACCACCGCGTCCCGCACCAGCGCGAGCTGCTGCGCGACGCCCTCGACCACGGCACGCGTCATCTCGGCGCGGCCGTGCGAGTGCCGCAGCCCGACGAACGAGCCGGTCAGGCCCGGCTCCCACCACGGGGCCCGCTCGCCGAGCAGGTACGGCAGGGCCATCAGCCCGTTCGCCCCCGCCGGCACCGCAGCGGCCTCGTCGAGCAGGTCCGCGACGTCGACCCCGAAGGCCTCCGAGGCCCACTGGGCGACCACCGCGCCGTTGCTCACGGCTCCACCGATCACCCAAAGCCCGTCGCCCATCGCGTAGCTGAACGTCCGGCACCGGTCGTCGACGCCCGGCCGGTCGCGCGTCACCCGCAGCGCCCCGCTGGTGCCGAGCGACAGCGCGGCGACCCCGGGGCTGACCGCCCCGACGCCGAGGTTCGCCAGCGGCCCGTCCCCGCCGCCGAGCACCACCGGCAGCCCCTCCGGCAGGCCGACGGCCTTGGCCACCTGCGACTTCAGCGGCAGCGTGTCGGTCGGCGCGTGGATCTCCGGCAGCTGGTCGGCGCGGATGCCCGCAACCTCCAGCGCCGGCTCGTGCCACCGCAGCGTCGTCATGTCCTGCAAGCCGCTGCCCGAGCTCAGCGAGTACTCGGTGACGAACCCGCCCACGAAGTCGGCGACGACGAAGTCCTTCAGCGCGCACCACCGCACCACGTCACGCGTCAGGTCGGGGCGACTTCCGGTCAGCCAAGCCAGCTTCACCATGACCGACTGGGTGTGCACCGGCGTCCCGGTGGCCCGGTGCAGGGCCGACGAGGTGTCCCAGTCGGACCGCAGCCGCGCCGCCACCTCGGCCGCCTGGGTGTCGGCCCAGTTGAACGACGGCGTAGCCGGTTCGTCGGCCGAGTCGAGCCCGACGACCGTGTGCATCGAGGTGCTGAACGACAGCGCCGCGACCGGGTGGCCGTGCTCCTTCGCCCAGGCCACGCACTCGGCCAGCGCCTCGATCGCCGCGTCCCGGACCTGGACGGCGTCCTGCGTCGCCTCCCCGGGCTCCTCGGTGCGCAGCGGATACCCGCGCTCGGTCTGGTGCAGCACGTGAGCGTCGCTGCCCGCCGCGACGACCTTCGTCGCGGTGGTACCGAGATCGATTCCGAGGACGACCGGAGCATGACTCATGCCCCCAACCTAACCGCCGGATGTAGACCAGTTGGCCGTAGGCGGCGTGCTCGAAGTCACGTGCGCTTTGGGACGATCCGTGTGCCAAGTGCGTCCAGATCGACCCTCAGATCGAAGGGCGCATCGGTCAGGTAAATACCTGATCCGCTGAATTCCTCCTTGTAGAGCCCGTCTACGAGCCGGTGCGCAGCAAGCAGGGGCCGCGATCGGATGTCGAGAATCCAGTAGAACGGGATACCCGCCTCCGCGTATTCGGCGCGCTTGACAAGATTGTCCGCGAGCTGCGAACCAGGCGAGAGCACCTCGACCGCCAGTACCACGTCTTGAGCATGGAACTTTGTTGGCCGTTCCAGCACCCGCTCCAGGCTGAGGACGATCACGTCTGGAATTCGCAGAGTCGGTGGCCACTTCTCAGCGATCACGACTTCGGCCTCGCTTACCGCAGCCCACCCCTGAGGCAGCATCCGGTCAAGAGCGCTGGATAGCCGGGTAAGGACGAACTGGTGGAAACCGGCTGCTTTCGGGGTCACTTGGAGGACGCCTTCCTGAAGCTCGTAGCGCCGCGAGTTGTCCTCAGGGAGCTGGTCGAACTCCTCCAAGGTCAACAGGTGGTCGGGCCAGATCATCACGGACATGCCTCCAATATCGGCCCCATCGAACGCCAGTTTGAGGCGCGCCGGGCACAAACGCACGTTCGAGTGGATGTTCCCTCCTCTGCACCAGCAACAATAAGGGCGCCCTCCCCCGTCTACCAGGAGGAAGGCGCCCTTTCGAACCCGTGGGGGGGCTTACTTCGCGAGGGTTTCGGCGATCTCGTAGGTGTTGAGCGCCGCGCCCTTGCGGAGGTTGTCGCCGCAGACGAAGAAGTCCAGCGTGTTCGGGAAGTCCAGCGCCTGCCGGACCCGGCCCACGTACGTCGGGTCGCCGCCGACCACGCCGGCCGGGGTCGGGAACACGCCGTTGTCGTGGTCGTCCTGCAGGACGATCGTCGGCTGCGCCTCGAACACGCGGTGCGCCTGCTCGACGGTCACCTCACGCTCGAAGGTGGCGTGCACCGCCAGCGAGTGCGTGGTCACCACCGGCACTCGGACGCAGGTCGCGGAGACCTTCAGGTCCGAGATGCCGAGGATCTTGCGGGACTCGTTGCGGACCTTCAGCTCCTCGGAAGTCCAGCCGTCGTCCTTGCGCGAACCGGCCCACGGCACCACGTTGAGCGCCAGCGGCGCCTTGAACGGCGTCTCCTCCGGCAGCCCGGCCGCGGCCAGCGCCTCGGCGACGTCGCCGGCCCGCTGGCCGACGCCCTTGCCCGCCACCGCCGCGATCTCCGCGTACAGCCGGTCGATGCCTTCCTGACCGGCACCGGAGGCGGCCTGGTAGGACGAGACGACCAGTTCGCGGAGGCCGAACTCGCGGTGCAGCGCGCCCAGCGCGGCCATCATCGACAGCGTCGTGCAGTTGGGGTTCGCGATGATCCCCTTCGGGCGCTCGTGCACCTTCTCGGCGTTGACCTCGGGCACCACCAGCGGCACGTCGGGGTCCATCCGGAACGCGCCGGAGTTGTCCACCGCGACGGCGCCGCGCTCGGCGGCCACCGGCGCCCACTGCGCGGATACCTCGTCCGGCACGTCGAACAGCGCGATGTCCACGCCGTCGAACGCCTCCGGGGCGAGCTCCACGACGGTGAGCTCCTGGCCGCGCACGGTGATCTTCTTGCCCGCGGACCGGGCCGAGGCGATCAGCCGGATCTCGCCCCACGGCACCGACTCGCGGTTGTTGATGATGTCGATCATGACGGTGCCGACCGCGCCGGTGGCACCCACGATTGCCAGCGTCGGTGTCTTCTCCTGGGCCATCAGCGACCACTCCCCGCGTACACGACGGCTTCCTCGTCGCTGCCGAGCTCGAACGCGTCGTGCAGGGCGCGCACCGCGTCGTCGAGCTGGGTGTCGCGGATCAGCACCGAGATCCGGATCTCCGAGGTGTTGATGATGTCGATGTTCACCCCGGCGTTGGACAGCGCCTCGCAGAAGGTCGCGGTGACGCCCGGGTGCGACCGCATCCCGGCGCCGACCAGCGAGACCTTGCCGACCTTGTCGTCGTAGACGACCTGCTCGAAGCCGACCTCGTCCTTGATCTTCTCCAGCTCGGTGACGGCCACCTCACCGTTGCTGCGCGCCACCGTGAAGGTGATGTCGGTCAGGCCGGAAGAGGTGCTGGAGACGTTCTGCAGCACCATGTCGATGTCGATCTCGGCGTCCGCGACCACGCGGAAGATCCGGCCCGCGACACCCGGGTTGTCGGGCACACCGCGCACGGTGACCTTGGCCTCCGACCGGTCGTGCGAGACGCCGGTGATCATCGCCTGTTCCACGGAAAGGTCCTCCACTGAGCCGGACACGATCGTTCCGGGCTTGGGTGAGTAGGAAGAGCGGACGTGCAACGGCACGCCGTAGCGGCGGGCGTACTCGACGGCGCGCAGGTGCAGCACCTTCGCGCCGGTCGCCGCCATCTCCAGCATCTCCTCGTAGGTGATCCGCTCGAGGTGCTGGGCGTCGGGCACGATGCGCGGGTCCGCCGTGTACACGCCGTCGACGTCGGTGTAGATCTCGCAGACGTCGGCGTTCATCGCGGCGGCCACCGCGACCGCCGTGGTGTCCGAGCCGCCGCGGCCGAGCGTCGTGATGTCCTTGGTGTCCTGGGAGACGCCCTGGAACCCGGCGATCAGGACGACCTGGCCCTGCTCCAACGCCTCCTGCACCCGGCCGGGGGTGACGTCGATGATCCGCGCGTTCTGGTGCGCCGAGGTCGTGATCACGCCGGCCTGGGAGCCGGAGAACGAGCGCGCCTCCGCGCCGAGGGACTCGATCGCCATCGCGACGAGCGCGTTGGAGATCCGCTCCCCGGCGGTCAGCAGCATGTCGAGTTCCCGCTCCGGCGGCGCCGGATTGACCTGCTTGGCGAGGTCGAGCAGCTCATCGGTGGTGTCGCCCATCGCAGAGCACACGACGACCACGTCGTGGCCCGCCTTGCGGGTCTCCACGATGCGTTCGGCTACCCGTTTGATGCGATCAGCACTTTCGAGTGAGGAACCGCCGTACTTCTGGACGACGAGCGCCACGTGAAACAAACCTCCTCGACCGTGCGGTCGTCCCGGGCGCGGGTTGTCCCCGCACTGACACCGAGTGGACGAAGGAGCACCCCGGCACACCGCGTGGCGGGCCGGAGGGCCCCGCGACCGGGCAGGTGACAGCGTCGGCCCACCGGGCCGAAACGGCCTCCTACCAGGTCGCTCCGCTGCCGGACTAGCCTACCGAACCGGTACCGCCCGACCCCAATCCCAAACGCCGCCACTACCCTGTGGGACGCGATTGTCGACAAGAGCGGAGGACCGGGTTGTCCACCCCTCCAGGAGCGATCGATCCACCTCTGAGTGATGTTGGAAACACCGCGGCTACGCTGCGGAAACAACCGGACTCAGGGTTGCCCGAGTGGCCGCGCCGGGGCTCGCCGCGGCAGCGCCGGATGATCGTCGCTTTCGCCCCTGCTGTGGTTTACCTCGCAATCCGGCTGGTCGGACTGCTGGTGCTGGCGTGGCTGTCCGCCGCGAACGACGAGGCGTTGGTCGACAACCTGCAGGCCTGGGACGGCCACTGGTACCTGGAGATCGCGGCGAACGGGTACGCCGGCGTCGACCCGAGCATGGTCGACGGTTTCGGGAACCGCTATCCCGAGACGCCGATGGCGTTCTTCCCCGGCTATCCGTGGCTGATCACGGCGTTGTCGCTGGTCCCGGGCGTCAGCGTCATCGGTGCCGCGATCACCGCGAGCCTGGCCTGCGGCGTGGGGGCCGCGTACGGGCTGGTCCGGCTGGGTCGCCTGGTCGGCGGCTCGCACCTCGCCGGGTTGCTGCTGGTCGTGCTGTTCGCGGCGGCCCCGATGTCCGTGGTGCTGTCGATGGCGTACTCCGAGGCGCTGTTCTGCGCGTTGGCGATCTGGGCGATGGTCGGGGTCGTCGAGCGGAACTGGCTGCTGGCCGGGCTGTGCTGCGCCGGTGCCGGGCTGGTGCGGCCGACGGCCGCGGCGCTGATCGGGGTCGTCGGGCTGGCCGCGCTGGTCTCGATCGTGCGCCGCCGGGACACCTGGCGCCCGTGGCTGGCGATCGTGCTGGCGCCGGCCGGGATGCTGGCCTACATCGGCTGGGTGGGGCTGCAGACGGACAGCCTCACCGGTTACTTCACGCTCCAGCAGCGGGGCTGGTCGTCGGCGTTCGACGGCGGGCAGGCCACGTTCAAGTTCATGATCGAGGCGCTGACCACGGACAAGTCGGTGCTCGAGACGTTCACGGTGTGGATCGTGCTGGCCGCGCTGGTGCTGCTGGTGCTGTGCGTGCGGCAGCGGATGCCGTGGCCGCTGGTGGCGTTCGCGGCCGCCGTGGTGGTGCTGGACCTGGGTTCGGACGGCTTGATGTACTCCAAGGTCCGCCTGATGCTGCCGGCGTTCCCGCTGCTCATCCCGGTTGCGATCGGGTTGGCGCGGCGCCGGACGACGACCACGGTGACCACTGCGGTGCTGCTGGTGTTCTTCGGGTCGTGGTTCGGCGCCTACTCGCTGACGGCGTGGCAGTACGCGATCTGATGGACATCGGCGCGGGCGGCGGACAGACTCGCCACCAGCGATCCAGGAGGTGCCCGTGACTGCCGAGGACTACACCACCGAGGTTCCGGCGAGCAAGCCCGCCGAGACGTCGGTGCCGCTGCACCCGCTGCTGGCCGAGCGGTGGAGCCCGCGTGCGCTGGACCCGGCCACGACGATCAGCGACCGGCAGTTCACAGCGTTGTTCGAGGCGGCCAGGTGGGCGCCGTCGTGGGGCAACACGCAGCCCGCGCGGTTCATCGCGGCCCGCCGGGGCGAGGCGACCTTCGACCGGATCCACGGCACGTTGTCGCGCGGCAACAAGGGGTGGACCGTCAATGCGGCGGCGCTGGCGATCGGTGTCGCGCGGGTGGTCGACGAGGACGGCGAGCCGATGCCCTACGGCGAGTACGGACTGGCGCTGGCGGCCCAGAACCTCGTGCTGCAGGCCGTCGCGGAGGGCCTTTACGCGCACCAGATGGCCGGGATGGACCGGGACGCCGCGCGCGCCGAGTTCGGCGTGCCCGCCGAGTTCGAGCCGGTGGTCGCGATCGCGGTCGGCGGCTTGGGCACCTTGAACGGCATGCCGGAGCGGCTGCAGGAGAAGGAGCTGCGCCCGCGCATCCGCAAGCCGCTGTCCGAGCTGGTCTTCACCGACATCTGGGGCGAGCCGCTGTTCTGAGCCGCCCTTCGCGCGCCATCTGCCGCGAACTCGACCGCCGGTCTGATGCCCCACCGGGCGTTGCCGCCGCGGGGCGCCGTTTTCGCGCGAAACCGTCGTCCCGCAGGCGTGGGGGGCGCCGGTTTCGCGCGAAAACGGCGCGGAACGAGTTCCCGGACCGCAGCCCGGAGGACTTCGCACGGCTCACCGGCGGAGGTGGTCGGCGAGCCAGTCGGCCGTGTCGGGGAGCCACTTCCAGCGGGTGGTCTCCAGCAGGTGGTTGGCCTCCGGGATCAGGAGGTACTCGGCGTTCGGGGCGTGGCGTGCCAGGGGTTCGGCGTTGGTGACGCCCGGGATCACGTCGAGGCCGCCGTCGATGACCCGCATCGGCTGGACGATGCGCGGGGCGATCTCGGCGGCGTTGATCCTGCGGGCGAAGTCGCGGCCCGCCGCAGCGCTTCCCGTGCGCAACGCGAAGGTGTCCGTCACGTAGGGCGCAAGCCCGTCCCAGTGCAGGGCCGAGGGGCCGCTGATGCTGACCAGCGCGCGGATGCGCGGTTCGTGCGCCGCCGCGAGGGCGCCGAGGTAGCCGCCCATGCTCAGCGCCATCGCAGCAACCCGTTGTCCATCCACATCGGACCGATCGGCGATGGCGTCGAGCACCCGGTGAACCACCTGCTGGTACTCGGGTTCCCAGTGGCTCCGCGTCGCGAGCTCGCCCTGGCCCGGCCCGTCGATGGCGAGGACCGCGACGCCGCGCCGGAGCAGGCTGTCCGCGATCGGCATGAACTCGATCTTCCCGGAGTTCATGCCCGGGATCAGCACGACGACTGGCGCGCGGGTGCCCGCCGGGCGCCGCAGGATTCCGGCGAAGTCGGGGTCGGCGATGTGCTCGGCGGCCGGGTCGGCGCGGCGTTGCGCGTCGGCGGACGCCTTGGCGGCTGCGGCGTGCGCGTCGAGGTCCGGGTTCGGCAGCACGGTGGCGAAGTGGAACCACAGCGCGGCGTCTCGGTACGCCTCCGCCGCCGAAGCGCTCAAGCCCTGCTCATCGGCCTGCTCGGCACGGGCGAGGTGTTCGCGGCCGGCGCGGACGAACGCCGTCGGCCAGTCCCGGATCGACGTGAGCTCGGCGGCCACGGCGTCGTACTGGAACGGGTCGATGCCCGCCGCGATGGCGCGCGGGCGGTTGGCGTCGGCGAAGCCGGGGAGGAGATCCGGCTGGTCGAAGAATGTGTGCACGTCGGCTCCGTCTGGAAGTTCTGCTGCGCCCCAAGCAGACATCGGCCGCGGCGTGACGGTCCAACAGCGATCCGTACGCTGTGACAACCGTTGGTTGTCGTGCGAGGTGAGAGCGTGGATCTTGATCTGGCGCAGGTTCGCGCGTTCGTCGCGGCCGCCCGGGAATCGCACTTCGGGCGAGCCGCCGCGCAGCTCTTCGTCAGCCAGCAGGCGTTGTCGAAGCGGATCGCCCGCCTGGAACGCCAGTTGGGCGTCCGGCTGTTCGACCGCGGCAAACACGGCGTGGTGCTGACCGAGGCCGGACGCCGCTTCCTCGAACCGGCGCAGCAGACCCTTTCCGCCGCCGACTTCGCCGTGGCCGAGGCCCGCCGCGAACAGCGATCGTTGCGGGTCGATGTCTGGGGTCATCTGTACGCCCCGATGCGCACGATCGGGCTCGTCGTCGAGAACGCTCTCGGCGCCGAGCTAGGACTCAGCCGCGATCTGGTGGCTGCGACGACGGCATTGGCGCGCGGCGAGATCGACGCCGGGTTCGGCCGGGTTCCTCCGCTCGGCGAGGAGTTCGAGCACCAGGTGGTGCGCCTCGAACCGGTCGACGCCATCGTCGGCCCGGCTCATCCCCTGGCGGGCGCGGCGGAGCTCCGGCCCGCCGACCTGCGCGGCAGCACGATCTGGTGCCCGGCCGCGCTGGATCGCCTGGACTTTCTCGGACGCTTCACCGTCCACTTCGGACTCGATGCGGAAGCGGCCGGGGTCAACCTGGGGCTGGACCACTTCCTCGACCAGATCCGCGCGGAACCGGAGCGCGTCGCGATCCTGCCCAGCGGCGTCCCGCTGCCGGAGAACGCGCCGCTGAACCGGGTCCGCCTCACCCGGCCCACGCCGCTTTACGCCTGGTCCCTGCTCTGGCGACGGGGCAATCCGAGCCGCTCGCTCGACGCGCTCCGCCGCTCCTGCGCCGAAGCCGCGACCGGACGCGGCTGGCTCGCCTACGACGCCGCGCACCACTGGCTCCCCGACGCCGACCGCGCCGCACTCGACTGAGCGAGATGGCGGCGTTTTCGCGCGAAACCGTCACCTCGCAGGCGTGGAGAGCGCCGGTTTCGCGCGAAAACGCCACCCGACACGCGCGGGCGTGCCGGTTTCGCGCGAGAACGGCGCCGTGCGCGTTAGGGCTGGCGGGTGGTGGAGATTCGCCGTAGGGCTAGGAGGCCTCCGATGGCCGGGATGATGGCGAGCCATCGGGCACTCCGCGGGGCCTGGATGAGGAAGGTCGCCGCGATGGTGACGAGGTAGGCCATGCCGTGGAGCGGGCCGCCGAGCGACGTGATCGCGGACAGGTGCGCGGTGAACAGGTTGAGCAGCAGGATCGCGAGCGAGGCCGCCTCGACGCCGGCCGCGATTCGCAGCGTCAGCACGGCCGTCACGCTCCCGTCGTCGAGCCGGGGCGGACGATCATGAGCACGACGACGATCACCCAGAGCACGTTGAAGATGCCGGTGAGCATGGCCAGCCGGGTCGCCGTGGCGCTCAGGCCTTCGGCCGAGCCGAGCATGCGCCGCTGGGCCGGGAGGATCGCCATCACCAGGATGGCCGCGGCGATCGCCGTCAGCACGATCGAGATGATCAGCCAGGGGTCGGTGAGGACGCCGAGCTGGGCGCCGGTCGCGAGGCCGAAGACCGGGACCGCGATGCCCGCGACGGCGTAGCCGCGGCAGATCCGGTGCAGCAGCTTGGCGATGCCGACGGCGCGGTCGGAGTCGGGCGCTTGCTTGGCGTAGCGCGGGAACATCGAGGCGGCCACGGTGATCGGGCCGATCACCAGCATCGCCGCGAGGACGTGGATGGACAGCAGCAGCTTGGTCACCGCAGACTCCCAAATATGTAGCCTGTCGACATGTTGATTGGCAATATATACACGCCTGTGTAGGCTGCCAACTCATGAGGGTCGATGCGGTGCGAGGGCATCTGGACGGGCTGCTGCTGGCCGTGCTGGAGCACGGGCCGCTGCACGGCTACGCGATCATCACCGAGGTCCAGCAGCGCAGCGGCGGCGCGCTGGAGCTGCGCACCGGGACGATCTACCCGGCGCTGAACCGGCTGGAGCGGCTCGGATTGCTGCGCAGCAGCTGGGAATCCATCGGCGAACGGCGCCGCCGCTGCTACCGGCTCACCGACGCCGGGCGGGGCAACCTGACCAAGGCACGCAAGGCCTGGGACGAGTTCACGGCCACCATCGGCGCGGTCCTCAACCCGTCGCGGGGGACCGCATGAGCGCCGATCCGATCGAGGACTACGCGGCCGAGTTGACGAACGCCCTGCACGGCCCGGCGCGGGCGAAATCCCGGCTGGTCGGCGAGATCCGCGACGGCCTGGTGGACGCGGTGGCGGCCCAGACCGCCGAAGGACTGCCGTACCGGCAGGCCATCGAGCAGGCGGTGCGGGAGTTCGGGACGCCCGGCGAGCTCGCGCCGAGCTGCCAGCAGGAGCTCACCATCGCCCAGACCCGGCACACCGCCCGGGCGCTCATCATCACCGTCGGGTTCCTGATCGTCTGCTGGTACGCGATCTGGACGGCCAGCCACATCCAGGGCTGGCAGCTGCCGCACGCGGTCCAGATGCTGACCGCGATCGCGGCGACCGCCGGAGTCATCGCGGCGGCGACCCTGGCCGCGACCGGGCCGCTCACCCGCTGGCTGCCCGTGCCGGACCGGCTTCCGCTGCTGGTCGGCTGGGCGGGCACCACCGCCAGCGTGGCCATGCCGTTCGCCGGAATCGCGCTCGCCATCGCCTTGCCGCTGGCGACCTCGTGGCCGCTGATCCTGCTCGCGGGCGGGTTCACGGTCGCATCGCACGCGGTGCTGGCGGCGTCGGCCCGGGCCTGCCGCGAGTGCGCCCGCCTACCGATCGGCTGAGCACGGGAACGCGGTGCTGCTTGAGGTCTCGTACCGCCCGTGTGTGCTTTGTGATGGTGGGTTCTTCGTTGTCGGCCGGGCTCGGTGGGCCGACTTCGTTGCCTCCGTTAAGAGTGAGCGGATCGAGCGCTGAGGTATTGGCCTTGCCGCTGCCCCGTGGATCGCGCCCGCCTGCACCACCGGCCCGTGCACCGGAGCCGTCACCTCGTTGCCGACACCGTCCGACTTCTCGACCACGCTTCCCCCAGCCAGTAGATCAACATTCACCCTGGCAGAGGCCGACAACCGCCAATACCCCCAGACTCGTGAACCACCCGCCCGACACAGCACCGCAGCCACGTTCCGCAGATCCAGTCCAATCACCGCGCTCATAGGCGCTGGCCACGCACCGCGCCTGCCTCGTACACCTGGGCTACGCGCGATGTGTGCGTGCTCAGGGCCATCCCTCAGAACCGCTACTCTCCGAACCCAGCCTCCTGGAGTGCGTTGCTGGGCTAGCTCCGAGCGCCGCCTTTCGGCGGAGCTCTCCGAAGCGCGACGCAGGCCAGCACCACCACCGCGACCAACGCCGCCGCCGGGATCAGGCCGAGCAGGGTGTTGCCAGCACCAGCGGCGCGAGCCCCTGCCCCAGCCCGAGCAGGGTCGAGTTCTCGGACATCAGCTGGGCGGCCTGCGTGATGGCGTAGACGAAGACGAGGCGAAGAACAGCTCGAGCGTCGTGACCCGGTGCGTCTCCTCCTCGGTCACGAGCTGCAGTCGGCTGACGGCTGGCATACCGAACCTCCTCACCGTAGAACCGACCGCACGAACCTGTTTCTTCCAAAGGGAAGCCAATACGAGACGGTGCCGGTCGACCCGTGAGTGGTTTTGGGTGTTATAACCCAAAAGTGCGGCCTAATCCTCCCGCGGAGCGGGAAAGCAAGCTCTCAGGCCTGGCCTTTCAATCGGTGGGCGCGCGACGTGAGGTGTCGGCGCTCGGGTGCGCTCGTGGTGCGGCGGGCTGCTTCGCGGTACGCCTCTGCTGCGGCGGCGTGGTCGCCGAGGAGTTCCAGCAGGTGGGCCCGGGTGGAGAAAAGGCGGTGGTGGCGGGCGATCCGATTGTCGGAATCCAGGGTCGCCAGGAGTTCGAGGCCGGCCGCCGGGCCGTGGACCATCGCTGCCGCGACCGCTCGGTTGAGCGTCACCACCGGGTTCGGCCCGGTTCGTTCCAGGAGTTCGTACAGGACCAGGATTTGCGGCCAGTCCGTGTCTTCCGCGCTCTCGGCCTCGTCGTGAACTGCGGCGATGGCCGCCTGGAGCTGGTAAGGGCCGACCTGGCCGCGCGGCAGGGTCCGGCTGATCAGCTCGATGCCCTCGGCGATGAGCCGGTGGTTCCAGCGGCCGCGATCCTGTTCCGCCAGCGGGACAAGTTCGCCGTGCTGGTCGGTGCGCGCCGGACGGCGGGCGTCGGTGAGCAGCATCAGGGCGAGAAGTCCCGCTGTTTCGGTATCTTCGGGCACCAGGCGGTGCAGCAGGCGGGCGAGGCGGATCGCCTCCGTCGACAGCTCCGGGGCCGTCAGGTCCGCGCCGTCCGTCGCGGTGTAACCCTCGTTGAAGATCAGGTACAGCACGTGCCGGACCTCGTCCAACCGCTCGGCGCGGTCGGCTTCCTCGGGCATGGCGAGGGTCGGGCCGGCGGCCTTGATGCCCTGCTTGGCTCGGCTGATGCGCTGCGCCATGGTCGCCTCCGGCACCAGGAATGCGGCGGCGATCTGCGACGTCGTCAGGCCGCCGACCGCGCGCAACGTCAGCGCGACCCGGCTCGCCGAGGACAACGCGGGATGGCAGCAGAGAAACAGCAGGGCCAGGGAATCGTCCCGGTCGGTCTCCGGAGTGCCGTCCGCCGCGTGGCTGAGCAGCGCGGCCTGCGGAGTCGCCAAGGCTTCCTCGCGGCGACGGCGTGCCGCCTCGCTGCGGACCTGGTCCACCAGCTTTCGCGAGGCGACGGTGATCAGCCAGCCCCGCGGGTTCTCCGGCACGCCCGCGTCCGGCCACTGCAGGGCCGCCGCGATCAGCGCCTCCTGCACGGCGTCCTCGCACGAATCGAAGACGCCGTACCGGCGGACGAGCGAGCCGAGGACCTGCGGCGCGAGTTCGCGCAGCAGGTCCTCAACACCGTGGCTCACATGTCCCCCGCGGCCTCGTGCAACACCGGCCACAGCTCGACCGGCTCCGCATCGGCGAACGGCATGTCGGCGGCGATCTCCTGCGCCCGCTCCAGGGATTCGCAGTCGAGCAGGTAGAAGCTCGCGAGGTACTCCTTGGTCTCCAGGTACGGGCCGTCGGTGACCACCGGGGCGCCGTCCTTGCGGCGGATGAGCTGGGCGTTGGCCGCGTCGGCGAGGCCGTAGGCGCCGATCAGCTCGCCCGTCTCGCGGTACTTCTTGTTGAACGCGTCCTGCTTCGCGATCGCCTCGGGCCACTTCTCGGCCGGGTAGGAGTCCCACTTGGCCTGGTTGCCGTAGATCATCGCGACGTACTTCATCTCGGGTGTCCTTCCCGTCCCGCGCGCCCCGTCGGCGCGCTGTCACCCTCTGGTCGGAGCACGCGGCGGATCCTCGACATCCGGGCGCCAACTTTTTCCAACTTTTTCAAACGAGCCGCTGACCAGCCTAAACGCCTGCCAGGAAGGGGATCAGCAGGGACGCCAGGGCTTGGGGGCGGTCGAGCGGGATGATGTGCCCGCAGTCCTCGACGAGGTGCGCCACGAGATCGTCGGCGATCGGGCGCAGCTGGCGTTCGAGGGCGCTGCCGACCGGGTGCGCGCCGATCGCCATGGTCGGCACGGTGAGCCTGGCCGCCGCGACCGCTTCGCGGATCTGGCACGCGCTGGTGGGCATTTCTCGGTAGATCGAGAACGCGCAGCGCAGGGCTTCGCTTCCCGCGTAGGCGGCGACGAACTCGTCCCGGATCTCCTCCGGGATGCCGCGGCCGCGAGTGCCCGTCGTGAGAAACCAGTCGACGTACTGCGCCTCGTGCCCGGCCAGGACGGTTTCCGCGAGCCCGGGGACCGAGTGGAAGCCGAACCACCACGGCGCTCCGCCCGCGAGGAAGTCCTCGGCTCCGGGCAGCGTGCCCAGCAGCGACTCCATGACCACGAGCCGCCGAATCCGCTCGGGTCGCCGCATGGCCAGCAGGAAAGCGGGCGGCGTTCCCGCGTCGATGCCGACCACTGCCGCCGTCTGCTCCCCCAGCGCGTCGAGCAGCGCCTCGGCGTCGGCAGCGAGCGTGCCCGCGTCGTAGCCGTCGGCCGCTTTCGTGCTGGCACCGAGGCCCCGCAGGTCCGGGGCGATGACGCGGTGGCGGGGCGCCAGCCGCGGGATCACCTCGGACCAGAGCCGCCAGGTGTGCGGAAAGCCGTGCAGCAGCAGGACGGCGGGCCCCGCGCCGGCGACCGCCACGTTGACGTCGATGCCGTTGGCCCGGACCCGGGCGATGTCGGGCACGATACCTCCACCAGTGGTTACCATTGGTTACTACAAAACCGTAGGTAACGGCATTCGAGGTGCCAAGACGGCACTTCCACGACAGGTGGTGAGCTCCAGGTGACCGCCCCGAAGGGCAGCCGCGGCGATCTCTTCGACCCCGACTGCCCCACCCGCAGGCTGCTGGACCGTATCGGCACGAAGTGGACGTCGATGGCGGTCAAGGTCCTCGCCGACGCCGATCCCGAAGAAGTGCGCTTCGCCGAACTGCAGCGGCGAATGCCCGGCGTCTCGCAGAAGATGCTGTCCGCGACGCTGCAGAGCCTCACCCGCGACGGCCTGGCCGCCCGCCGCGTGGAACCGACCGTGCCGCCGAAAGTCCACTACCGGCTCACCGATCTGGGCCGCTCGCTCGAAGTGCCGCTGGCGGCGCTCCGGGAATGGGCGGAGGAGCACATGGCCGAGATCGACCGGGCCAACGCGGCGCCGCGATCCGGCGACGGATGAACACTTCTCGCCGCGTCTCTGAATGTGGCGTTTTCGCGCGAAACCGGCGTTCCCCACGCCTGCGGGGCGCCGGTTTCGCGCGAAAACGGCGCCCCGCCGCACCCGAAGGTGCCCGATCGGCGCGTCAGTGGCAGCAGTCGAGGACCTGCGGGGTCCAGTCGCGGGCCAGGACGTCGACCAGGCCGAGATCGGTGATCTTGACGCTCGGCGAGACCGCGAGGGTCAGAGTCGAAACGCTCATGAACGGGTTCGCGTGCCGCCAACCCCAAGCCTCGAGCGCTTCGCGCACTCGGCGGCTGCCCGCCACGATCTCCGCCGTCGGCTCCGCCGACATGACGCCTCCGACGGCCAGCGGCAGCCGCGCCGCCACGCCTCCGGCGTGGGCGACCGCGACGCCGCCGTCGTCGGCCAGCACCGCTTCCGCGGTGGCTCGCATGGCTCGCCGCGTCGTTCCGAGGGTGACGAAGTTGTGGCTGTCGTGGGCGTACGTGGTGGTCAGGGCTCCGTCGCCGAGGGCCATGCCGATGACCGGGACGCACGAAGTGTTGGTGCGGCCGTGGCGGTTGCGCACCCAGAGCAGCGCGACGTGGCCCTCCCACTGCACTTCGCCGTCGACCACGTCGAGCCGCACCTCGGCCGCTTCGGTGTAGGTGTCGACCGGATTCACCCGCAGGGCCCGGAACTTGTGCCGGCCGTCCGGCAGGTCGAGCCGCCAGCGGAACTCGTCCGGCGCGATCTCGTCGATGTGCACGGAACCGGCGAAGGGGTGGTCGGTGACGTCCGGCGCCGGGTAGGCGGCCTCGCCGCCGCGGGCCACCACCGCTCCGCCGGCGATCACCGTGTGCACCGCGAAGTCTGCCAGCTCGCCGTCGAGCAGCAGCAGGTCCGCACGCTTCGACGGCGCCACCACGCCGCGGTCGTACTTGCGGAGGCGCTGGGCCGGGTTCCAGGTCAGCGCGCGCAGGACGTCCAGCGGCGCCAGGCCAGCCGCGACCGCCGTCCGTCCAATGTGGTCCAGGTGGCCCTTCGCGGCGATGTGGTCGGCCGCCAGGTCGTCGGTCACCAGGCACAGCGGCGGCAGCTGCGGCAGCGACGTCAGCGCCGACACGACCTCCGGGATCAGGCACTTCTCCTGCAGCATCACCGTCATGCCCAGGCGCGCCTTCTCGACCGCGACCGCCGGGGCGTTCTTGGTGTGGTCGGAGTCGATGCCGGTGGCCAGGTACTTGCTGAGCTCCTCGCCGGAGAGGTTCGGGCAGTGCCCGTCGAGGATGGTGCCGCGCTCGCGCGCGACCCGGACGATGTCGTGCATCCGCTGGTCACCGGCCACCACGGCCCGGTAGTCCATCACCTCGGCGAGGGCGGAAACGCCGTCCCAGCCGAGGAGTTCGTCGATGTCCTCGGGATCGAGGTGCGCACCCGAGTACTCCATGCCCGCCAGCGCGGGCACGCATGACGGCACGCCCCAGAGCTGGGTCTGCGGGCTGCGCTCGCCGTCCTCGATCATCCAGCGCATCGCGGCCTTGCCCGCAACGTTGACGATCTCGTGCGGGTCGGCGAGCACCGTCGTGGTGCCGCGCGGGAGCGTCAGCCGGGCGAAGGCCGCGGGCGTCGCGAACGAGCTCTCGACGTGCATGTGGGCGTCGATGAAACCCGGGACGACCAGCCTGCCGCCGGCGTCGATCACCTCGGCGGCTTCCGGGCCGGCACCGGGCGGCACGACGCCGCTGATCACCTCGCCGGTCACCAGCACATCGGCGTCGAAGATCTCGCCGGTGAACGTGGAAACCACGCGTCCACCGCTGATCCGCAGGTCGGTCAAGGCAAGGCTCCTCAGGTTTCGTCGGGGTTCGTCGGGTCGGGCCGACCGACGCCGTGGTCCGGACCCACCGCAATTTCCATTGAAATCGAAGGTCCGATTTCCATTGAAGTTGCGGGAAGTTGTCCACAGGCACCGGCGTGTCGGGGTTCGACACGCCGGTGATCCGCAATTTCCATTGAAATTGGACCCACAATTTCAATGGAAATTGCGGAGGGGTGGCGTCGGGGCATCCGCTAGTGGGCGGAGGTGGCGAAGAAGAACACCAGGAACGGCAGCATGATCCACATGCCGAGGTGGACGTCGCGGAACTTGCCCGCCACCACCTTGATCAGCACGTACGCCGTCAGGGCCGCCGCGATGCCGTTGCCGAAGTTGCCCCAGAAGATCGTGCACGCCACCAGCAGCCCGGCCGGGATCGCCTCGGTCAGGTCGGTCATGTCGACCTTCTTGAAGCCCCGCATCATGCTCAGCCCGACCACGACCAGCACCGGCGCGGTCGCAGCCGACGGGATCATCGTGGCGAACGGCGTGAACAGCAGCAGCACCAGGAACAGACCCGCGGTGGTCAGCGACGTCAGCCCGGTGCGGCCACCGGCGTCGGACCCGGCCGCGGACTCCGCGTAGGTGGTCACCGACGGGGCGCCGAACATCGAGCCGCCGGTGATCGCGACCGAGTCGACCAGGAACGTCCGGTTGATGTTCGACTTCTGGCCCTCGCGCTCGGTCAGCCCGATCCGCTCGGTCACCGCCAGGACGACGCCGGTCGCGGAGAACAGCTCCGAGGCGAAGAACGCGAACAGGTACTGCAGGTACTCGGGCCGCAGGGCGCTCCAGAGGTCGATGTGGAACGCGACCGGGCCGACGCCGGCCGGCGCCTCGAACCAGTGATCCGGCAGCTCCGTGACGCCGAGCGGGATGCCGATCAGGGTCAGCACCACGATGCCGATGACGAACGCGCCCGGCACCTTGCGCGCCTGCAGCGCGGCGACCAGCACGATGCCGCCGAGCGCGAGCAGCGGTTCCGGCGAGCTGAGGTCGCCGATCTCCAGCCCGCTCTTGCCCGGTTCGAGCATGCCGGAGAGCTTGAAGCCGATGTAGACGATGAACAGCCCGATGGCGGTGCCGATGGCCACCCGGATGTTCTGCGGGATGACCTTGGCGAGCAGCCCGCGCAGCCCGAGCAGCGACAGCACGAGGATCGCCACGCCGGACCAGAAGACCATGCCCATCGCGATCGGGTACGGCACGTGCTGCTGCTGCACCAGCGTCGCCGCGACCAGCGCGGTTCCGCCGAGCCCTGGCGCGAGCACGAACGGCATGTTGGCGAAGAAACCGACCGCGGCGGTGGCCAGCACGATCGTCAGGATCGTGCCGGTGGTGGCCGCGGCGTGCGGCACGCCGGCCTTGGCGAGCATGCCGGGGATCACCACCACGGCGTAGGCCGACGCGAAGAACATGCTCAGCCCGGCCAGCAGTTCGGTGCGCACCGAGCTGCCGCGTTCGGACAACCGGAACCAGCCGTCCAGCTTCGATCCCGATCTCACGTCGGTCATCAGCGGTATCTCCCCTGGTGAAAGATGCAAGCGCTTGCATTGCAAGCGATTGCAGGGACGATAAGCGGCACGGTATGAAGGTGTCAAAGAGACGTGAGGGAGGACGCGATGGCGCGGCTGGCCGACGTGGCCCGCAAGGCCGGCGTGTCGGTGGCGACCGCGTCGCGCGCGCTGGTGCGGCCGGAGATGGTCGCGGAGCGGACCCGGCAGCGGGTTCGCGACGCGGCGATCGAGCTCGGCTTCCGCTACCACCCGTCGGCCCAGGCGCTGGCCACCGGCCGCAGCAGGCTGCTGGCCATGATCGTCCCGGACCTGACGAACCCGTTCTACGCGACGATCATCGCGGGCGCCCAGCGCGCCGCCGAGGAGGCCGCCAACGACCTGCTGGTCGTGGTCAGCGACGAATCGCCGGAGCGGGAACGAGCC
Source organism: Saccharopolyspora sp. NPDC045839 (assembly GCF_056431645.1). Classification (NCBI taxonomy): domain Bacteria; kingdom Bacillati; phylum Actinomycetota; class Actinomycetes; order Pseudonocardiales; family Pseudonocardiaceae; genus Saccharopolyspora; species Saccharopolyspora sp. NPDC045839. Next base: position 34,217 of record NZ_JBWKKH010000032.1, on the reverse strand, counting down.
CTGATCGACCGGCTGCGCGACCGGGTCGACGGCTTCGTGGCCATCGCCCCGCGCGGCCCGGCCTCGCTGTTCACCCTCCCGGACGTGCCGATGGTGCTGGTCGACCGGCGGACGCGCGGCGTGCCGTCGGTCGTCATCGACACCCCCGGCGGGCTGCACGAGATGGGCGCGCACCTCGCCGGGCTCGGCCACCGCCGCATCGCCTACCTCGGCGGGCCGCGCGGCTCGTGGGCGGACCCGCGCCGGCTCGACGGCCTGCGCAACGGCTCCGGGCACGAGGTCGTCGCGTTCGGCCCGCTGCCACCGACCTTCGAGGCGGGCAACCGGATCGCCGACGAGCTGGTGGCGAGCGGGTGCACCGCCGCCGTCGCCTACAACAGCGCGCTGTTCATGGGGCTGATGTACCGGCTGGCCACGCTCGGCGTGAAGGTTCCGGAGCAGCTCAGCGTGTGCTGCGCCGACGATCTCGCCGAATTCGGCCTCGCCGTGCCGGAGGCCACCACGCTGCACGTCCCGACCGAGGACGCCGGCGCGGCGGCGGTTCGCACGCTGCTCGGCGTGGTCGACGGGCGGCCGCCGGAGCCGCGGCACCGATCGGTGCCGGTCGAGCTCGTGATCGGCGCGACCACGGCCGCACCCGCCTGAACGGCCCAGGCCACTGGGCCGTGGGCACCACGACTTCCACTGATGTTCGGCTCCTGAGCGCTTCACCCGTTACGGACCGTTGGGTCATGCGGTAAGACTTCACTCGTGTGGACCACCACCCGGCCGACGGCAGAGGCGCTCGATCGGACCGACCCGCTCGCCGATCTGCGTGCCCGCTACGACCTACCGCCCGGTCTGATCCACCTCGACGGCAGCAGCGGCGGCCCGCTGCCGCGCACCACACCCGACCGGCTGCGCCGGTTCGTAGAGCACCGCAGGCAGCCCTACACCGGCCGCGTGTGCGGCGAATCCGAATGGCGCGGCGAAGCGCGGCTCGCGGCGGCGTCGCTCGCGCCGCTGATCGGCGCCGAGGCCGGCGAGATCACCGTCGCCGAGACGGCATCGATCAGCCTGTTCAACACGCTGCTCGCGGCCGCGCGGCTGCGCCCGGGGCGACCGATCCTCGCGGTGGGCCGGGACTGCTTCCCCGCCGACTGCCTGCTGGCCCGGTCGGCGGCCGACTTCATCGGCGGCCGCCTGCACCTGATCCGCAGCAGCGCGGACCTGGCCGAGCTGCCGGCGGACCAGGTCGCGGTGGTCGCCGTGTCGCACACCGACGCGCGGACCGGAGGCGTGCGCGACGCGGCCGCCATCACGGCCGAGGTCCATCGGGCGGGCGCGCTCGCGCTGTGGGAGCTCAGCGGCTCGGCGGGCGCGCTGGACGTGGACTTGCACGGCTGGGACGTGGATTTCGCCATCGGCAGCGGCGACCGCTACCTCGGCGGCGGCTCGAGCGCGCCCGCATACTGCTTCGTCGCCGACCGGCACCGCCACGAGGTGCCGAAGTCCTCCTGCACCGCGGCGGGCGCACTGCCTTCGCTGGGTGACGGGTTCGCGGGCTCCCTGTCGGTCGCCGAGCTGCGATCGGGACTGTCCATCCTGGACGGTGTGTCACCGGCGGCGCTCGCCGCGAAGGCGGCACGGCTGGCGGAGGTCTTCCTCACGCGGCTGGACGACTTCTGCACCGACGCGCAGATCGAAGTCGTGCCGGTGCTCGAAGGGCTGCAGCGCGGCGCGCAGATCAGCCTGCGCCACGACAGGGCCCAGCGGATCGCGGAGGCGCTGTACGACCGCGACGTGCTGGTGGACTACGCCGAGGACGACCTGCTCAAGCTGAGCTTCGCCCCGTCGTGGCTGCGCTACGTGGACGCCTGGGAAGCGGCGGAACAGCTCCACGCGACGCTCCACGAGGTCGGGTAGGCCCCGGGGGCTTTCCAATTTTAGGCAAAATTGGAAAACCTCCTCCCACGCCACGCTCCACGAAGTCGCGCAGGCGGGGCTTCCCAATTTTAGGCAAAATCGGGAAACCTCTTCCCGGCGCCGTCGTTCCGGTGCGGATCAACCAGATCGACGGCGCCGTTCGCGCGGGGCTACTGGTCGGCGCGCACGCGCCGCGCGACGATGGCGGCGTGCGGTCGTCTGCCCGGGTCAACGCGGCTTTCGGTCGCCTCCACCTGGAAACCCGATTCCACGAGACGCTGCGACATCTCCTCGATCGTCCAGAAGTAGGCGGTCGTCACGGCGTGCGGGAACGGTTCGACCTGCGTGCCCTCGAACATGCCGAGCAACAGGCTGCCGCCATCGCACAGGCAGCGTGCGAACTCGTCGAGGATGCGGGGCACGTTCTCGGGGTCGGTGTGGATGATCGAGTACCACGACAGGATCCCGGCCACCGAGCGATCGGGCACACCGAGCCGATCCAGCTCGCCGACGCGGTACGAGACATCGGGAAACCGCGACCGGGCGATCTCGATGAAGCTCGGCACGAGGTCCACGCCCTCGACGTCGCAGCCCTGGCCGCGCAGGAAGTCGGTCCACTGCCCCGGCCCGCACCCCGCGTCGATCATGGGCCCGGACACCTCACCGGCCCACCTGGACATCAACTTCCGGTCCGGCTCGGGCATCCACTCCGCCAAAACGGCCAGATCGGCGTACTCCTCCGCCCGCCGGCCATACGCATCCCGCACATCACTCACCGACACCCGATACTCCCGTCAATGCAACACCCGGTCCCACCGACGACACGGTGAGACCGCACTTCAATATCTACAGTGGACTGATCAGCCGAGGACGAGCGGCAGTTTCGCGGCCAGGTCGCCCAGTTCGGCCTTCTCCGCGTCGGTCGGAGCCCGGCGGCCCGTGCCGATCAGCAGCGCGTCCTCGTCGGAGAACGACGCGGGGAACGCCGTCCCGGCGATCTCCTCCAGCATCTCGCGGGTCCGGGCGAGGCCCTCGGCGGGTGGGCCCGCGGCGTCCGGGAGATGTGCGATCAGGTCGAGGTGGTGCAGGGTCCATTCCAGGACGTACGCGGAGAGGTAGTCGCCCGCGGCGAGCACCATGTCCTGGGTGCTCACGGCGAGTTTCGGATCGGCGAGTTCGGCGGCGCGCCCGGCGGCGGAGCCGACGTCGTCGAGGTGGAACTTCAGCAGCTCCGGCTGCTCGTACGCGGCGGCCAGCCGGACGATCAGCGCGTCCAGCGGGTCGTCGCCGGTTGGCGGCGTGTCGGAGACGGCCCAGTAGGTCACCGCGTCGCGGGTCGGCTCCGCGTCGGCGGGGGTCACGAGGGTGATCAGGACGTCCTGGGCGTCGATGATCAGGTGGCACACCAGGTCTCGCACGAGCCAGCCGGCGCAGCCGGACGGCTGCGCGAAGTCTTCATCGGCGAGTTCGGCGACCGCCGTCCGCAACGCCGCCCAAGAGCGCGAGAAGAGATCCACGGCCGCAAGCTATCAGCGCGCGGGCCGCCCTGCGACCGAATTCGCCCCCGCCACAAATGCCTTGCCGGTGAACGGGATTCGGTTGCGCCGAGACCAGTTCGGCGACTCCGTCCAGGAGGCGTGGCAGCCCGGACTCACCCGATCACCGTGCTCACCACCGGCGCCCGGTCCGAGGGCTGACGGACTCCGGAAAATCCGCTGACAAGCGCATGATCGTCGTGGGAAAGTGGTCGGGTCAACATCAATTGAAGTTCGTCAGCGCTTGGTGGTCGGTGGAGTGCGCTGGCGTGCTCGCTCGGTTGCGGGCACGACCAGCTTGCCGCCAGGCGTGCTGCGTCGTCCCGGGGCCGGGCCCCATCCGGAAGGACGACCATGACCACCGACGAATTCGGCCTCGCCGCGGGCGACTACGTGCCGAACCCGGACCGCGACACGGCCGTGCTGCTCGACGGCTTCTTCGGGCACCTCGCCGAGACCATTCGCGAACACTCGCTGCCCGCCGACCTGGTCGCCGGCATTCGGCTCCGGCACGAGGCATTGGAGACGGCCGACCAGCACCTGGTAGTCGACGAACCGGCGCGCTACAACCTCCGCCTGACCTTGGCGTTGGTGGCCGCTTACGAGATCCTGCGGCCCCGGTTGGGACGCGCAGCCGCCATCGGTGCCGCGCGAGCCGCCCTCATCGAGCCGCTGAGCGAGACCGTGCGAGCCGGGACCAGGGCCGTGCTCGACTCCGCTGCGGACCCGTTCCGGGCAATGGTCGACCTGTCGAAGTCCCGGGAGCAGCACGCGTTCGGCGCGGGGTTCGCGTTCCACCACCCCGTTGACGACGACCGGTGCTACCAATCGCACGTGCACCGCTGCTTCTATCACGAGGTGCTGGTCGCCAACTCCGCGCCGGAACTCACCCCGGCGATGTGCGCCTTCGACCAGAACTGGATCGAAGCGATCGACCCGGACCGGCACGGGTTCCGGTTCGATCGCGCCACGACCATCGGTCTTGGCGGCACGCACTGCCCGTTCCACTTCACACGCATCGACGGCTGAGGACCCGTGAGCGCTTCGGGGCCACGACATCCCGAAGCGCTCACGGCCCGGCGAGGCTCGCGTAGGTGCGCTCCAGCTCGTCGCGCAGTACGGCCGGGGGCACCGGGTCGCTGCGCAGTTGCCGGGTCGTGGTGCGCATGGCGGACACCAGGCGCTGGGCCCGCTGGAGGTCCTGGGAATCGTCGAGGACCGCCTTCTCGGTCGCCGCGTCGACCACCCGTTCCAGCACGATGATCGTCGGCCACCAGCGCTCGGCTTCGGCCGCCGCCGTGGGGTCCATCAGCTGCTGCTGGAGGGCCGCGCGGAGCTCCGCCAGCTGGCGGTAGGTGCGGCGGCGGAGGGCCGGGCGGCCGTGGCGGACTCCCGCGAGCGACTGGGACACGTACTCCGAGACCGCCTCCACCGCGTCGGCGAACCGGCTCGGCAGCGCCGGTCGCCGGTGCAACGGCCGCAGCAGGAAACCGCCGGCCAGGACGATCGCGCAGCCGACGACCGTGTCCACCAGCCGGGCCGCCGGGAAGAACTGCGCGCTCTGGCTCATCTGCAGCAGCACCAACGCCGTCATGACCGCGGTGAACAGGCCGTAATGCCTGCTGAGCGCCTCGGGCAGCTTCGCGGCCAGCGCGACCATGAACGGCAGCAGCCACCAGCCGGTCGGCACGAGCGCGATCAGCGCCGATGCGACGAGCACGCCGATCACGGTGCCCGCCGCGCGCAGCACGGTGCGGGCGAAGACCGAGCCCGAGTTCGGCTTCAGCACCAGCGCGACCGTCAGCGCGATCCAGTACGGCTCGTCCATGCCCGTCGCCAGCCCGATCCCCTCCGCGAGCGCCAGGCACAGCAGCATCCGGCACACCTGCGCCCAGGTGGAGCGGCCGAAGGTCAGCGGGAAGCGCTCGCGGTGATCGCCGGAAACCGGCGGGAGCTTCGCGCGCCGGAACGCGGCGACCAGGTCCGCGATGCCCCGGTCCAGGGCGCGTACCAGCGGTGATTCGTCGGAACCGGGCCGGTAGGGCGGCGGGAGGTCGCCGGTTCGCATGCAGCGCGCCAGCTCGCGCAGCGCTTCGCGAGCCCGCTCCGGCGGCTGCTTTCCGCTGTGCGCAAGGGAAACCGATGCTTCGACGATCGGCGTGGCGTAGGTGTAGACGAGGTAGAGGCGGTCGCGCACGCGGCTGCGTGACATCGATCCTCCGCTCACGAGCACGTCGTGCGCGTTGTCCAGCGCCTTCGTCAGGTTCTGCCGAGCGGTGATCGGCGACTCGGCGTCGAACATGCGCAGCGTCGCGTCGAAGACCGCCGCGACCGCGCCGCGAGCCGGCGCCGTGCCCCGGAACGGCCAGGTGGCGGCGATGATCGCGAGCACCACCAGCTCACCGGCGAAGAACCACCAGACCTGCGTGCCGAGCGGCAGCGCCGAGCGCTGACCGGTCGCGACCACGCAGAACGTCAGCATGTGCGCACCGCCGGACGACCAGAGATCGCCCATCCGGCTGGAAAGCACCGACGGCACCGCCACCGCGAGCACGATCGCCGCCGCAAACCACGGTCCCGGCGCGGCGGCCCCGGCCGCGAACCCGAGCGCGCCGAGGATCGCGGCCAGGCCCACCCGGCGCAGCCGGTACCCGTAGGAGCCGGTCAGGTCGGAGAAGCTCGCGCACAGCGCGCCGACCGAGGCGAGCACGGCCTCATCGATCCGGCCGGTCAGCAGGCCCGCGACCTGCGGAAGCCCCACCCCGATGCTCGCAGCGCACGCGCGGGTCCAGTCCGCCGGAATCGGCGCCGGCCGCAACATCCGCAACAGCCAGGGCGGCAACAAGGTGATGGGGAGCGCTCGGGTCGTCACACGCACATCCCTCCGGTGCTTGGGGACACGCGCTCCACGCCGAGCGGCATTGGGTTGCACCCGATTGTCACGCGCCGGAAGCCGTCGCACCGCCGAACGCCACCGGCGTCACACCTTGCGGTCGATCACATCCGGCCGAGGAGCAGCGAATTCGACCGGAGCTCGGGCGACGGGGCAGCGGCAGGGGCAGGACGGGCACCAGCACTGCCCTCGATGCTGCCCGCCCGACCCGTCCGCCGGACGAACCGGGCGAGCAGCCTGGCCAGAGGCACGATCTGCGGAGGGGGTTCGGGGTGCGCGCGCACGAGCAGCGAGACGATCACGTCGGTCAGGCGGCTAGGACGCCGTCCCCGGCCGAGTCCCACCGGCCAGGGACTGGCCCGCTGACCCCTCAAGCGGTTCTCGCCCTGCAACGCGCCCTGGGCAATGCCGCCGTCAGCAGGCTGCTCGGCGATCATCCCCAGCAGGTGCAGCGCTCCACCGTCGACGCGGTCTTGCGCTCGCCCGGAAAACCCCTCGACGACGGGATCCGGGAGGAGATGGAGGCACGGCTGGGCGCCGACTTCGCCGACGTCCGCGTCCACAACGACGGCGCATCCCAGCGCTCGGCGGCCGAGATCGACGCCCGCGCCTACACCTCCGGCAACCACGTCGTCCTCGGCTCGGACGAGGTCGACAAGCACACCCTCGCCCACGAGCTGACCCACGTCATCCAGCAGCGCCAGGGCCCGGTGGCGGGCACGGACCGCGGCGACGGGCTGGCGATCAGCGATCCGGCGGACCACTTCGAGCGGGCTGCCGAGGCCAACGCCTCCAGCGCGCTGGCCAAACCCGTACCGGCGCAACGGGACGTCGCGCCGGTGTCTCCCGGCCCGGCGCGACCGGCAGTCCAGCGGGCGACGGACGACGAAGCCGCGCCCGATTCCAACTGGCCCGGGGCCTGGGCCAAGGAGATCGCCGATCTCTCGCAAGGCAACCACCTGCTGGGGCCGGGCAACGGGAACATCAAGAGATTGCCGGACGCGATCAAAACCGAGGTCTTGGCGCTGGCCGCGGATTTCGTCCGCACGCTGCAGGATCCGGAACAGCCCGCGAAAGACGCGAAGGCAAAGCTCCTGGAAATGTTCGACGCCGCTCGCACCGACAAGGACCGCGAGCAACTGGCGAAGCTGCCGGGAGGCGACAGGCCGGGGCTCCTCGGCCCCAGCCGCTTCCCATCGAGCACGTACAACGACCTGCACGAACTGATCAACGCCAAGCGCCTCTGGCTGGCCGACGACCACAGCCTGGGCCCGTGGCCGTTCGACGCAGCCGCGAAGAAACCGGACTACGTCGTCGGCGAGAGCGACGCCGACGGCCGGACCGCAGAGGAGTTCTACGAGAGCACCCGGGATGTCGGCGACCACGTGAAGGTGACCGGGAAGAACAACCTCCCCGCCGTGGTCAGCGATTTCGGGAAGAACGTCAAATCGAAGATCAGCACCTACGACGGGAAGGGGGTCCGGGTCGTCGTGGACCTCACCGACAACGCGGTGCTGCACGAATCCTACGAGGGCGATCTCTCCGCCCTCCTCGAGAAGGAGCTCTCGAACATCAATCCCGACCTGCGCGACCGGCTCCTGGGCGTCGACGCCATCACGCCCCAGCGCGTCCTCACCTTCCGGCCGCCCTTCGGCGGGTGAAACCCCGGGAAGACGAACGTCCGAAGTGGACTATCAGGCGATGGCGCGGAGGATGCGGACCGCCATCGCCGTGGCGATCAGCCAGAACAGGGCCGCTATCCCGTAGTTGATCGCCACCGCGAGCTTCGGATCGTCCGGCATGAACAGGTCCTCGAAGCCCAGCGCCAGCGGCTCCGCCCAGGACGCCACGAACTTGGCGATGCCGTTGTCCGGGTTGGCGCCGCCGATGGCGAACACCACGTGGATCGCCAGCAGCGCGGCACCCGCGTTGCCGACCCAGCGGACCACGTTGCTGAGCACGCCGACGACCCGGGCCCGGGCCCGTCGCAGGTCAGCGCGACGCACACCGCTCTCGTGCGCGTCCGCGCTCACGTCTTCCGCCACGATCTCCAGTGTGGCACGACCGGGGCGGTCAACCGAACATTCGTGCCAGCAGCCCGCCCACCAGCACCCAGAACACCGCCGCCAGGCCGTAGTCGAGCAGCACCTGCAACACCTCGGCCGGCGCCTGCACCAGGCCGGGGAAGAACAACGCCAGCGGCTCGGCCGCCTGCGCCACGGACCTGGCCAGCCCGTTCTCCGCCGGGAAGCCGGTCACCACGAACAGGATGTGCAGCACCAGCATCGCGGCGAGCAGGAAGCCCGCACCGTTGATCAGCGTCGCGACCCCGGATCGCCCCTTCTTCGCCGCCATCGACCCTCCCCTTGATCCACCGACCACTCTGCCAGGCGGATCCGATCTCGGGCGAGAGAAGATCGTGACGTGTCACTTCCCACGATGTGGAAGGGGTGCTTGCATTTCGGGCCACTACTGCGGTTAGCCTAGTTCCGTGGCTCGCGTTCTCCTGCTTCGAAGCCGCGACGGGGTCTCCTAGACCGGCCCCTCGTCGCGGGGTTCGAACGCGCCGGTCGTCGGTCCAGACCCGGTAATCGAGCAGGAGAACCTTTCGGATGAGCACCAACACGCCCGACTCCCAGGCCCCCTTCGGCGGCAAGGTGCGGAAGCCGTCCCGGCCCGCCCCCGCCGACCAGCAGCCGTGGAACCCGCAGCTGGGCAGCTCGATGCCCTACCACCGCTACCGCCCCTTCCACGAGCTGGTCGAGAACGTATCCCTGCCCGACCGGACCTGGCCCGACAAGCGGATCACCAAGGCCCCGCTGTGGTGCGCGGTCGACCTGCGCGACGGCAACCAGGCGCTGATCGACCCGATGTCGCCCGCCCGCAAGCGCCGCATGTTCGACCTGCTGGTGCAGATGGGCTACAAGGAGATCGAGGTCGGCTTCCCCGCCGCCAGCCAGACCGACTTCGACTTCGTCCGCGAGATCATCGAAGACGGCGCGATCCCCGACGACGTCCGCATCCAGGTGCTCACCCAGTGCCGCCCCGAGCTGATCGAGCGGACCTTCCAGTCGCTGGAAGGCGCGCCGCAAGCGATCGTGCACATCTACAACTCGACGTCGATCCTGCAGCGCCGCGTGGTGTTCCGCGAGGAGCGCGAGGGCATCAAGAAGATCGCCACCTCGGCCGCCGAGATGGCCGTGGAACTGGCCGGCAAGTACTCCGACACCGACTTCCGCTTCCAGTACTCCCCGGAGTCCTACACCGGCACCGAGCTGTCCTACGCCGCCGAGGTGTGCGACGCGGTCACCGAGATCTGGCAGCCCACCCCGGAGCGGCCGGTGATCCTGAACCTGCCCGCCACCGTCGAGATGGCCACCCCGAACGTCTACGCCGACTCCATCGAGTGGATGCACCGGAACCTGGCCCGGCGCGACTCCGTGATCCTGTCGCTGCACCCGCACAACGACCGCGGCACCGGCATCGCCGCCGCCGAGCTGGGCTACCAGGCCGGCGCGGACCGCATCGAGGGCTGCCTGTTCGGCAACGGCGAGCGCACCGGCAACGTCGACCTGGTGGCGCTGGGCATGAACCTGTTCAGCCAGGGCATCGACCCGCAGATCGACTTCTCCGACATCGACTACGTCAAGCGCACCGTCGAGCACTGCAACCAGCTGCCCGTGGCGGAGCGGCACCCGTGGGGCGGCGAGCTGGTCTACACGGCCTTCTCCGGCAGCCACCAGGACGCCATCAACAAGGGCCTGGACGCGCTGCACGACGCGGCGAACCAGGCCGGCACCCCGGTGGACGACCACCCGTGGGAGGTGCCGTACCTGCCGATCGACCCGAAGGACGTCGGCCGCACCTACGAGGCCGTGATCCGGGTCAACTCGCAGTCCGGCAAGGGCGGCGTCGCCTACATCATGAAGACCGAGCACCAGCTGGAGCTGCCGCGCAAGCTGCAGATCGAGTTCTCCAAGGTGGTGCAGGCGCACACCGACTCCGAGGGTGGCGAGGTCAGCCCGACGGCGATGTGGTCGGCGTTCTCCAGCGAATACCTGGAGGCCACCGCGCCGCTGAAGCTGGTCCGGCAGCGCGCCGCCGGCGAGAACGGCAACGAGTCCATCACCGCCACCGTCGTCGTGGACGGCGAGGAGCAGGAGATCACCGGCACCGGCAACGGCCCGGTCTCGGCCTTCGTCGACGCGCTGAGCAGCATCGGCTACGACGTGCGGGTCATGGACTACCACGAGCACGCGCTGACCGCCGGTGACGACGCGCGCGCCGCGGCCTACCTGGAGTGCGCGGTGGGCGACGAGATCTTCTGGGGCGTCGGCGTCGACACCTCGACGATCACCGCGATGCTGCGCGCGGTGGTATCCGCGGTGAACCGCGCCAACCGCTGACCGACGCAACGCGAACGGCCCGTTCACCCCGCCTACCGGGGCGAACGGGCCGTTCACTCCAGTTCGCCCGGGGTGCGGAAACGGCGGCGAGCTGTCACGGAGCGTCACGTGCGGGGTCACCCCGGCTGGCGTTTTCGCGCGAAAACGGCGCCTCAGCGCACCGGGGCGTCGGTCTCTGGCTCGGCGCCTTCGGCCTTCGCCGATTCGCCGGTTTCGTCCGAGATCTCGGCCTCTTCCAGCTCCGCCTCGTCCTCTCGCTCCGCGCGGCGGCGGACGAAGCGCACGATCAGCCAGCCGATGAGGACGGTGACCAGCAGCGCCACCCACGAGAAGCGGTGGAACCACTGCCCGGCGACCACGCCGAAGATGTAGGACAGGGTCGTCACCGTGCCCGCCCACGCGATGCCGCCCGTGGCGTTCGCGATCAGGAACTTGCGGTACGGCATGCCCAGGATGCCCGCCAGCGGACCGGCGAGGATGCGCAGCAGCGCCACGAACCGGCCGCCGAACACCGCCCACGCGCCGTAGCGGTCGAACGCGCGTTCCGCCTGGCGCACCGGTTTCGGCCCGAAGTGCTTCGGCAGCTTGCGACCGAGCCAGCCCAGCAGCGTGCGGCCGTAGCGCTTGCCGACCGCGTAGCCGACCGAGTCACCGATGATCGCGCCGCTCGCGGCGACGATGCCGAGCACGACCGGATTGGCCACGCCCTGCGACGCCGCCACCCCGGCACTGACGAGCATGATCTCGCCGGGCAGCGGGATCCCCACGCTCTCCAACCCGATGATCAGCCCGACCACCAGATAGATCACCCCAGGGGGGATCGTGTCCAGCCACTCGATCATGTACGTCCATTCCGGTCCGAGAACGCGTCGCGCGGTCGCCGAAACGACCGGCGCCATCGGCCAGGGTACGTACCGGGGCCGGTTTGGTGTCATCGACGACGCAGAAGACGGCCGCATCTTTGGCGGAGCACAGCGGATGGTGTGACGGTAGCCACACAGCAGTCGCGAGCGGCCTGGGGAGGTGTCGCCCGCGATGCCCTGGGGGAGGGCGTTTTGCGCATCATCGGCATCCGCAGCATCCCGGTCGCAGTGCCATTCGACACCGCCGAGAGGTGGGCCACCGGCAGCCGCCGCGGCCTGGTCAGCGTGCTGATCGAGATCGACACCGACGAAGGCATCACCGGCCTCGGCGAGGCCCCGGCGTACCCGTCGGCCGAGATCGTGCTCGCCGCGCTGCGCTGGGTCGAGCGGTTCGCCATCGGCGAGGACCCGTTCCACACCGAACGCATCGCGAAGCTGATCGACGTCACCGGCACCTCGAACCACGCGGGCACCACCGGCCCCGCGACGGCCGCCATCGACATGGCCTGCTGGGACATCGTCGGCAAGGCCTGCGACCAACCGCTGGTCAACCTCTTCGGCGGCCCGCTGCGCGAGGAGGTCGAATACCTGCACTACGTCCCGGCGGGCCCGCCGGAGTGGATGCGGGAGCAAGCCGTGCGGGGCGCCGCGGCGGGCTTCGAGAGCTTCTACGTCAAGGTCGGCGCCGCCGAGCAGGCCACCGACGTCGCACGGGTGGCCGCGGTCCGCGACGGCATCGGCGCCGGGGCCGCGCTGCGGATCGACGCCGACGGGGCGTGGTCGCCCGCCGCCGCGCTCCGCGCCCTGCGCGCGCTGGAGCCCTACGACATCGAGTTCGCCGAGCAACCGGTCTCCGGCCGGAACCTGCCGGAGATGGCCCGGTTGCGCGCCCGCACGGGCGTGCCGCTGCTCGCCGACGCGGCGTCGCGCACGCGGCACGACCAGCTGGACGTGATCAGGCAGGGCGCGGCGGACGCGATCTCGGCGGACAACGTGCTGGACGGCGGCCTGCTGAACCTGAAGCGCTCGGCCGGGATCGGCGAGGCCGCGGGCATCCCGGTCGTCAAGCAGAGCCTCGGCGAACTGGGCGTGGCGACGTGCGCCGCGGCCCACCTGATCGCCGCCACCCCGGGATTCCCCTGCGCCAACCAGTCCTACGGCCGGTTGCTCGCCGACGACGTGGTCGAGGACGGGCCGCTGCGCTATCCGGGTGGTCGGCTGCACCTGCCGGACCGACCGGGCATCGGGGTCCGGCTGGATCGCGACCGGTTGGCCCGGTACGCGGAGTTGTACCAGGTCGCGGGGCACGAGTACGGCTTCACCGAACCGCCGGGAGGGACCGAACCGCCGGCCTGAATACACCAGAAGTCGTATTCCGCTGAGCCGAGGATCGGCGTCCGGTCCGGTGAACACACTCGACCAAAGATGGTATTGCGCTTTCCTCCGAGTCGGCACCATTGATGACGTCGCGGGATGCCAGGCGACGCCCCTGGGGAACACGGGGACAGGGGGAGACGGGCCGGAGACGGGGGAAACGTCGGGGACGCCGGCCCCTCCCCCTGTTCCTCCTTTTTTTAATTCCGGACTCACCTTGCGTGGCGGTGCGGGTAGCGGAACCTCAGGGGCCTTCTCGCTGTGGGATCCCCGACTCATGAATGACCAATTCACCACGTCGGGGCTGTCCTCGCGAGAAGGCCCCTGAGAACCCGCGGCGGTGCCGGTTGCGTAGGTGGGCTAAGCGGCTGCGCCGCTTCAAAGACAACAACCTCTCCCTGTCTTTCGACACCGCAGCGCCGTCGCGGACACCGCACGCCTCTACCACTCGATCGGTCTACCGGACTTGATGTCGGGCTGCCGTCAGGGTTCAGTCAGGCACCGAAATGCAGCAGTGTTGAGGTGGACATGTGGCCGACCGAGGACCCGACCGAAAAGCTCCGCTGGCGAATCCCGTGCACCACACCGGTCGATTCGGGCAACATTACGGTGCTGGTCGTCGGAGATCGGGTCGCCGTGGTGCTGCCGCCGGGCGAGACGCTCGTCTTCACTGCCGATGAAACCGATGACCTCGCAGCGCTGCTGGACGAGGCCGCCGGCTACCTGTCGCGCGGCGCCGAGGGATCGGAGGCACCGGCGTGGCCCTCATCGACACCGACCTGAGCTTCGACCCGCGCGACCCCTACTTCCCCGTCCCCGGCGCCGCCGGCGTGGCGTGGGCGGTGCAGGTGTTCACCACTACCAACGGCTACGGCCTCGACGTCGAGCGGGCGCACGTCCGGGAAGGCGACCGCGTCCACGTGCACGCCGACCGGTACGCGCGGCTCGGCCAGCAGGTCCCGGTCGAAGCCGGCGAGGCCGACATCGAGGTGACCCGCGCGGCAGGCGTGCTGGAGTGGGCCATCACGGTCCGCCACGACGAGCCGATCAAGGCGGTGAAGCTGCTGCTGCGCGGCCTGCCTCCGGAGCAGCTGCGGGCCGGCTGGTGGACGCCGAACACCGGGCGCGGCTGGGCGCACGGCGTCAACGGCCAGCGGTTCCAGCTGGACTACCCGGGCTCGGACTGGGCGACGCCGTGGGTGGCGGCCGGGGACGAGGCGAACGGGCTGGCGCTCAGCGTCCGCGATCCGCTGGTGCGGCGGAAGATCCTGCACGTCCACCAGCCCCCGTACGCGCCGGGGCCGATCGCCGAGCTGGTGCACGTGCCGTCGGCGACGGCGCGCTCGACGACCTGCCGGGTGCCGTCGGTCCGGCTGCGGCTGGGCACCACCGGGCACAGCGCCGACGCCGACCTGGACGAGCACCTGTCCTTCGTGGAGGGCTCGCAGAACCTGGTGCCGTGGTCCTCCCGCCCGGACGTGCCGGACTGGCTGCGGCGGACCGCGCTGGTGGTGACGCTGCACGGCCAGCACTGGACGGGCTACGTGTTCAACACGTTCGCGCAGATGGCCGAGTCGCTGCGATTCGTCGCGCAGCACATCGATCCGAGCCGCGTGCTGGCCTACCTGCCCGGCTGGGAAGGCCGCTACTACTACGCCTACCCGCGGTACCGGCCCGGCGAAGACATGGGCGGCGCAGGGGGTTTCGCCGAGCTCGCGCACACCGCGCGGCAGCTGGGCGTGCGGCTGATGCCGATGTACGGCGGGCACGGCGCGAACGTGGTCGAGTACCCGGCGTGGGAGCGGGCGGCGCTGCGCAACGACACCAACCGCTACGTGGAACTGCTGAACCGGCCGGACTGGGACGGCGACCGGGTCGGCGAGGGCGATCAGGTCTTCCTCAACCCCGGCGAACCGGACTTCCGCGCCCACCTGGTGGAGTCGATCTCGGCGATGGTGCGGGACTTCGGCGTCGACGCGGCGTTCCTGGACACCCTGGGCTACTGGTTCAACGACCCGCGCTACGAGGTGATCGACGGCTACCGCCGGCTCGCCGACGAGCTGCACCACCGCCACCCCGGGCTGGTGCTCGCCACGGAGGGCTGGTGGGACGCGCTGACGGCGATCTTCCCGCTGAGCCAGCAGTGGTACGGCGCGGACCGGGACCTGCGCAAACCCCGCGTGCTCACCCGGTACGCCCGCACCACCGGCCACCTCGCCGAGGGAACGCCGGGGCGGGGCAGCACGGGCGTGCACGAGAAGGGCTTCCTGCACCGGCCGCCGGACGTGGCCCGCGAGGCCCACATTCCGGTCGTCGGCATCACCGACGACACGCTCCCGGCCCACGCCGAGGAGATCGCGGCGATCTGCCGCTGGGCCCGGGACCACGCCCCGGAGTAATGCGCAGACGATCAACATTTGCGCAGGTCACTGGCTAATCATCATTCCCGCGGCCAGATTCGAGCCCAACGACGGAACACGGGTGCGCCTGCCGCACCCGAGCTGGCTTCGGGCGAGGTTGTCGAATGGGAATGGTCAAGGCAGGAACAAGCGATTTGAAGGCTGCGGGCTCGACGGTGGTGTCGGCGGCGGAGTCGCTGCGCGGGACCACGGGCGGGCTGGTGCTGGACTCCGCCGCGCGCGACATGACCGGGTCGATCACCGCGGCGCTGCTGCCGAGCTTCGCGGCCGAATGGCGGCAGAACGTGCAGCAGCTGGCCGCTGCCGTGCGCACGACCGGTGAGCAGCTGCAAGCAGCGCCGAAATGCTCGCTGACCTCGAACGCGCCGTCCTGAGCGGGGCGCGTGATGGACGTGAAGACCCTCGACGGCTGCGATGCCGGCAAATTCGACCAGTGCGCGGCCCAATGGCGCGAGCTGGCCGATGCGCTCGGGGACTGCCGAGCCGACATCCGCAGCAAAACTGCGGCGACGCTCGACCTCGCCTGGCACGGCGAAGGGGCCATCGGCAAGAGCCTCGTCCACATCGGCGAAGCGAACGGCTTCGACTGGGCCGCCGACAACATGCGGCATTACCTGGGGAACTCGGGGAAGACCAAGTCGATCGACGTGGACCACCTGCTCACCAACGATCCAGGACTCAGCGATGCAGTCGAGAAGAAGATCGCCGAGCACAAGTCGGCGTGGAAGAAGGAAGCCGTTGAAAGCTTCCACAAAACCGGAGGTCAGCCGATCGTGCTGGAGAAGAACCTCGGCAAGTGGGACGGCCGCACGGCAGATGCGAGAACCGACTGGTACGCGATCGGCTCGTACCAGTACACGATGACCGGACTCGTGAAGGCCACACCGGACGCCGACGGAAACCCGAAGGTGAGCTTGGACTACCAGGTCCATGCCACGGATCGGTACAACTGGGACAACCTGAAGTTCGCCCCCATGCCCGACTTCATCCAGGGCATGGGTCACCGCGTGGGCACCTCGCAGGAATACGACATGCGCGGCACCAGCAAGCTCCGCTCCGTCCCGCTCGACTGATCCCCCGGCGTCGACGCCGCGCGAAGTGGCTACGAAAACCCTTTTGCAGCAATGCGAATCGAGGTGGTGCACGTGAATTTCCCCGAATCGGACGAGAACGACGCAGGCGAGCGGCTTCTGCCGAAGATGTACGCCACGCGTGACGAGGCCGCACTCCGGTCCTGCTCAACGTATGACCCCGAAACCGGGATGCGGGCGGTGACCAACGGACTCGGCAAGCTGATCGAGCTCGAAATTCCGCAGTCCCAGGTATGCGCGGCCCGGTGCGAGCAGCTGTCGCAGGACATTTCGCGTCTCGTCCTCGACGGCCGGCGAAAGGCGAATCTGGATGCGCGCCAACGGCTTTTCGAAATCATCGGCGCCGAACTGCCGATAGCGAAGCTGATCAAACCGCCGGAGCTGGCCCAGCCGGAGATCGCCGAAGCGCCCCCTCGCCCGGCCGCCCCGGACTGGGAAGACGACGAGTACTTCACCGACCTGACGTTCCTGAGGTGATCGAGATGGACTGCCACGACTGGAAGCTGCCCGACGACCTGGGCCACATCCGCTGCTCGCTCCGCGGGGAGTTCCTGGGCATGCACCTGAACCCGGACAGGCTGGAAGGCGTCTCGGCGCGGTATCTGGCAGCGCAGATCGTCTCCGTGGTCAACCAGGCCGCCAACGACGCGGACGAGTGTCGACGACGGGAAATCGTGCGAATCGGAATCAGCTGAAAACCCGAGGAGATCCTCCGTGACAGGCTACAAAGCAGTTCCCGAAAGACTGCGTTCGACGACGACGCAGATCCAGGACGCCGCGGCCGAGTGGGACCAGGCCTACCAGGTCCTCGAAGCGACGAAAATGGGCCCGATGACGCTGGGGATCATCGGCATGATGGCCGGCGCTCCCGCCCGCTACAACGCGGCTCTCGACACCGTGCTGGACGAATTGAAGAAGTTCAAGAAAGTCATCGAAGGGGCCGGCACCGAACTGGACGCGGTCGCCCGGACGTACGAGCAGAAGGACTGCGAGTACTACAAGGAATTCGGCTACCTCGAACCGTGAGCAACTACCAGCGCATTGGAGAAATACCGTGGCACCAACGGTTCTCACCCCGGTTCCCACACCTGTGGTCTTCCCCCACGAAGAAGCGCGCGAAATCGTGCGCATGGCGTCCCAACTCGGCGTCGCCGGGCTCGGCGTTCTGCTCGACCAAGTCCGCAGAATGCCCGGGGGCCACCAGCACGCCATCCGCACCTCGGCCATCTGGGGTCAGACGGCCACCAAGCACGTCGTGCAATCGGGCGATCAGCTCAACCAGGCGGTGGAGCGGCTCCAGTTCTACTGGGAAGGCGACGCGCACGCCGCCTTCCGGGACTTCAACGTCCGGCTACGAACCGCGACCGGGCAGGTCCCGCCGTTGTTCGGCCAGATCGCGGCCCTCATCCGCAAGTCCCTGACACACATCATCGAGCAGTACAACGTCCTGGCCCGGCTCATAACCAGCTTCGCCGGCTCCGCGCTCGGTGCCCTGGCCCACGTCGTCGACACGCTGGACTTGGTGAACGTCCTGGGCGTCATCCCCGGGATCGTCAACGAATTCCGCTCGTTCGCCAAGACGGTGCGGGAAAGGATCAGGAGCGTGGTGGAGGCCGTGATCGCGCTCTGGGAGGAGACCGCGGCGATCAAGGACCTCAGCAGCCAGTTCCCCCACCTGGACCCCGTCGCCCCGGAAGTCGGCGATCCGAAGTGGTGGCAGGTGTCCAAGCTGCCGAAGTAGTGGTCGCGCGCCCGCCGCCGAGCCGCGGCGGGCGCGCACGGGCGTTCAGCGCGGGGGCCAGGCAACGGCCGCGCTGTTGAGGCCGGTGGCGTTGGGGTCCTTCCACATGGCGGGCACCGGAGACGTTCCGAGGTCCGCGTTCGCTGCCGCCACGTAGCTGTGCCCCGGCTCCGGGCGGATCAGCACCGGGCCGCAGGTGGCGCTCTGGCCGGCCTCGGTGAACGACACCTGGCAGTGGTGCAGGGTGTCCGGGACTCGTTGCCGGGTGGTCGCGTCGCGGAGCCACAGGTGCACGGCGACTTCCGGCGCGGCCTCCACGGCCGTGACGCGCAGGGAGATCCGCACGCCCTCCGGTACCGCGGTGATGCACGGGTCGATCTTCACCGGACCGCGCTGCCACGCGCCCCGGCACTGTTCCGCGAGTTGGTCCGCAGACACCGGGCTCGCGGACCTCGCCACGATCGGCTTGGCGGCCAGGGGAACCTCACCCGAGGGCAGCAGGAAGGCCACCGCCGCCGCGACAGCCGCGAGGACGACCACGGTCGCCGCCACCACTACCACCGGCTTGGCGCGCCGACCGCTGCCGGGCGCAGCCGGTTCTTCCCGAGGCTCCGGCACCTCCGCTTCCTCCTGGGAGCCATCTGGTTCCAACTCGGGCTGCTTGGGTTGGGCGAGTTCGTTTCGGCGTTGGCACCAGCGTTCGACGAGCTCCTCCGGTTCCTGGTCCAGCACCCCGGCGTCGGCCAGCAGTTGGCGGTTCGCCCGGGCGTAGCGCAAGCACGCGCGGACGAACGCCGCCGTCACCTCGGTGGTCGGCAGCACCGAGCCCGACACCGCGTTGCGCAGCGTGCTGGTCGAGAACGGCTCGCCGATCTGGCGGGTCTGCCGCGCGAGTTCCTGGAAGCTCGGGCCGCCCGTCTGCTGGCGCAGGGTCCGCAGTTCGTACGCGAACTTCGCCAGCGGTCCTTCCGCAGGGTCGATGGCGGCCTCGCGTCTCCCAGGCCTACCCGTCATCTACGGCTCCGATCATCAGGAGGGATTGCTCAACAGATGGTTAGCAGGCCCTCGACCTCCTTGGATGTTAATCATCAGGCGCGCCAGCTTGGTCGTGGTCAACGAAACGATCAGGAGGAGAAGCGATGCGACCAGGTTGGTACCCCGACGCGTCTGGCACACAGCGGTGGCGGAGCCGGGACACCGGCTGGACCGTCGACGGCGCGTCGTGAGCCGCCGCGTCGTGGCCCTGCCGGAGTCGGACACGCCGCTGGGGCTGTTCGCCCTGGAGTTGCACCGGCTGCGGCGGAGCGCGGGAACCCCCAGCTACGAAACGCTGTCCTACGAAACAGCCCGGCTCGGTCACCGGTTCTCCGACACCTCTCTGCGCAATGCCGCTGCTGGCAAGCACATCCCGACCTGGGACGTCACCGAGATGTTCGTGCGCGCATGCGTCGCCTACGCACATAGCAACCCAGAACGCGCGGTGGACGCCGCCCGCTCGTGGAATGCCAAGCAACTGGCGGAGGAGTGGGCGCAGTGCTGGCGGAACCTGCGCCACACCCCCGAACCCGTCGGCAAGCCCGCGGTATCGCGCACCGCAGACGGGCACTTGCCCGCCGAGCTGACGACGTTCGTCGGGAGGCAGCGCGAACTCGCCGACGCCGAACGGATGCTCACCCGGGCCAGGCTGGTGACGCTGGCCGGGATCGGCGGTGTCGGCAAGACGCGGCTGTCGCTGCGGCTGGCAGCGCGGGTCGCCCGGTCCTGCCGGGACGGGGCATGGCTGGTCGAGCTCGCCGCGGTGAACCGACCGGGCATGGTCGCGCACACGGTCGCCGCCGCGCTCGGCGTCCAGGAGGCGAGCCCGTCCACGCTCGCGGAATACCTGTCCGACCAGCAGCTCCTGCTGGTGCTCGACAACTGCGAGCACCTGCTCGACGAGTGCGCCGCGCTCGCCCGCACGCTGCTGGCGGCCGCGCCGGGTTTGCTGATCGTGGCCACCAGTCGGCAGCCGCTCGGCATCACCGGCGAGCACACCTTGCCGGTCCACCCGCTGCCGCTGCCCGACGACGACACCGAACCGGACGCCGTGGCACGCTGCGACGCGATCCGGCTGTTCGCCGATCGGGCGGCCGCGGTGGCACCCGGGTTCGCCGTGACCGCCGCGAACTGCGAGATCATCGCGCAGGTGTGCCGTCGGCTCGACGGCATTCCGCTGGCCATCGAGCTGGCCGCTCGCTGGATGCGGGTGCTGAGCGCGGAAGACCTGCTGGAACGGCTGGGCGAGGAGTTCCGCTTGCTCCGCGACGGCGATCGCAGCGGCAGCGAACGGCACCGCACGCTGCGCGCGCTGTTCGACTGGAGCTGGGACCTGTGCTCGGCGGCGGAACAGGCGGTGTGGTCGCAGTTGAGCGCTTCGGATGGCAGCGGCACGCTGGACATCGCTGCGGACGGGCTGCGCGACGAGGAAGCATTCGACGCAGTGGTCGGTCTGGTGGACAAGTCCATCCTGACCAGGGTCGATGGCCGAAATCAGTACGCGATGCTGGGCACCCTGCGCCGGTACGGGCGGGAGCGGCTGGCCGCGGCCCGCCCGGCGCAGGGGCTCGGCGGTCAGCCCGCCGGGAAGACCCAGTGCTCGGCGGACGCGCTGGTGGCCCACACGAATCCGCCTGCGCTGGCGACCGGGAGCGCGGTCAGGTTCTCCCCCAGCGGACGACGTTGCGAAGTGGACACCGCGATCGGCATCTCTTCGTCGATCAGCCCGTAGACAACCCCGCCGGTGAGCGCCGTCAAGCGGAATGCCCGATCGCCCTCGGCGCTCTCCCACCGCAGCCGACCGGACCGGACGTCGAGCAGCGTGACGCCCTGGTCGGAGTGCACTGCGCCGAGGCCGCTCAACCGGTCGTACGCCAATTCCTGGTGGAAGCCGGACCAGCGGTGGCCACGTTCGACGGGGAGCGTCCAGGCGATGGCCCCGCTGGCCGGGTCGTGCGCGACGATCGCGAACGAACCGATCCCCAGCTGCCAGTGGATCAGCATCTTGCCTTCGGCGAACCCGATCACGTCGGGCGCCTCCGCCGGTCCTTGCTCGCCGGGCGGGGCGATGTCCTCGGTCCGCCACAGCCGGGCCGCGCCGCCTGCCGAGAGCTGGTAGCCGGTGAGCTCGCCGACCTCCCCGTGCTGCGCGACGAGCAGGTCGCCGTGCACCCCGACGACGCGTTGACGGCCCACCCAGGTCGGCTCCTGCGCCCTCCACACCTCGCGGTCCTGCAGGTCGTGGACGGTGTCGATCTCCACCCCGTCCACTTGTTCAGACCTGAGCACCCATCCGTTGCTGAAGAACCCGCCGTCGCCGTCCTCGGCGGCCTCCCGCCAGATCGCGTTCGCGGCGGAGTCGTAGACCTCGGTCACGGACAGCTGCTGCGCGGCCTGCATCGCGGTTTCCTCGGTGGACGTGGCGTAGGTCAGCACCACGACCTGCCTGCCGTCGACCTCCGCCGGCTCCAGATCTCCCTGGGAAACGGTGGAGGGCACGGGAATCCGGGCGCGTTCCCGCCCCGTTGCGGCATCGAGGAACAGCAGCGTCTCGCCGCGGTTCTCGCCCTCGTCGCGGAGGTACGCGAAGACGTCGTCGAAGCCCACGACCTTGTCGTACGTGCTGGTGCCGAAGTCCCCTCCTTCCGCTCGGCCTGACGGCGGTTCGTGCCACGCCGGTTGCGCGGCCACTCCTGGCGGGGCCGCACCGCGGAACGCCGGCGCGGACGATTCCGGCGCGGCGGGCGAGGAAGCACCACCACCGCAACCGGCCGTGCTCATCAGGGCGGCGAGGGCCACCGCGAACGTGCGAACCCGTCTGGTCATTCCGGTCTTCACCTTCTGCGCGATCGAGGACGAACAGCGATCACGTTCGTCGCAATCCGCCCGCGCCACCAGCGAAGTCCGGTCCTTCTGAGCTACTTCTGATCGCGCAGCCCAGTGACGACGGCCGCCTCGGCGAGGAGCGTGTCGAGCACGGCGCGGACCGCCGGGCGCTCCGTCGCCCCCTTCCGGGACACCACCTCGATGTTCCGGCCCGCGCGGACCCCGGCCAGCGGGCGCAGCACCAGCCGCGGAGTGTCCACTGTGTACCTCGGGAGCAGTGCGACGCCGTGGCCGTCGGCGACCAGCGCCTCGGTCACGCGGAAGTCGTTGATCCGCTGCACCACCACCGGCCGGACGCCCGTGCGGACCGCCAGCGAGCGCAGCACGTCGTCGACCGGGAAGCCGACGTCCACGCTCAGCCACGGCTCGCCGACCAGCTCCGCCGGCTCGATGCGCTGCCGGTCGGCGAGCGGGTGGCCCGGCGGCAGCGCGACGTCCAGGGGCTCCCGCAGCAGCGGGGTGATCTCCACGCGCGCGCCGTCGAACGGCGGCGCCTGGTCGTCCCGGTGCGCCACCACCAGGTCGAAGTCGGCGGTCAGGGCCGGCACCTCCGGCGGCGTCATGTCGACGTCGCGGCACTCCAACCGCACCTTGGGATTCACCGCCATCCGCCGGAGCAGGCCGGGCAGCAGCAGCAACGCACCGGACGGGAAGATCGCGACCCGCACCACGCCGCGCGGCGTCGACCGGTAGCTGTCCAGCTCGGCCTCGGCGCGGTCCAGCGCGGCCAGCACCTCGTCGGCCCGGGCCGCGAGCGCCCGGCCGGCGTCGGTGAGGCGCAGCCCGCGACCGGCCGGTTCCGTCAGCGGCACGCCGACCTGCGCCTGCAACGCCCGGATCTGCTGCGACACCGCCGACGGGGTGTAGGACAGGGCCTTCGCGACGGCGGTGACCGTCCCGCGATCAGCGAGTTCGCGCAGGAGTCTCAGCCTGCGGACATCCATGAAGGAATAGTACACATTAGCTGTAAATAGTATTGCTTGTTCTTCACAGAGCCGGGCCGCAGGCTGGCATGGTGAACTCACGAGACCGCTTGCTGGCCGTGGTGGTCGTCGTGCTCTGGGGCGCCAACTTCATCGCACTCGACTACGGGCTCGGCCAATTCCCACCGTTCTTCTTCGCCGGACTCCGCTTCGCCGTGCTGCTGCCGGTCCTGCTGTTCGTGCCGCGCCCGCGAGTGCCGTGGCGGTGGCTCATCGGGTACGGGCTGTTCTTCGGCGCCCTGCAGTTCGCGTTCCTGTTCACGGCGATGAACATCGGGATGCCGACCGGGCTGGCCTCGCTGGTGCAGCAGGCGTCCGCGCCGTTCACCGTGGTGCTCGGCGCGCTGCTGCTGCGGGAGCGGATCACGCCGGTGCAGATCGTCGGCATCCTCATCGCGGTGCTCGGCATGGTGGCGATCGGCTGGCACCGCGCCCAGAGCGCCACCCTGCTGCCGCTGCTGATCACGCTCTGCGGCGCTTTCTCGTGGGCGCTGGGCAACCTGTGCGGCCGGAAGGCGAACGCGCCGAACCCGCTGCACCTGGCGCTGTGGATCGCCATCGTGCCGCCGCTGCCGATGTTCGCGCTATCGGCGGTGGTCGAGGGACCGACGGCGGGCTGGGACGCGCTGGCGACGGCGTTCGACTCGCCGACCGGCTGGTACGCGCTCGCCGGGCTGGCGTACACGTCGCTGCTGGCGACGATCATCGGATCGGGCCTGTGGACGACGCTGATGGGGCGCTACCCGGCCAGCATGGTCGCGCCGTTCTCGCTGCTGGTGCCGGTGGTCGGCTTCACGACGGCATGGCTGGTCCTGGGCGAGCGGCCGCACCCGATCGAGCTCGCGGCGGGAGCCGTGGTGGTGGGCGGAGTGCTGCTGGGCAGCATCAAGCTGAGCCGCCGCAAACCACCGGCCCCCGAAGCGCCACCCATGGTCCTGCCCGAGTCCGCGGTCCAGCGCCCGTAGGTCGAGGGCTCCCAATTTTGCCTAAAATTGGGAGCCTCCCCAAGCCCACCCGGCCGGGTCCGACGTGGAGACGCTCCCAATTTTGCCTAAAATTGGGCGACCCACCAGCCCAGCCTGGTCCGGCATGGTGGCTCCCGATTCCGCCTGGAATCGGGTGGGTTCCGGCGTCAGCGGACGGCTTCGCCCCTTTCGAAGTCCGGGTTGCAGAGGTGCACCCCGTTCCCCTCCGGGCAGTCGTAGGTCACCAGGACCTCGCCCGACTCCGCCACCAGGCGCTCCGCGGTCGCCCGCTCCAGGATCGCCCGGTGCTCGCACGCGGAGCACCGCGGCGCACTGCTGTACCTCACTCACTGCCTCCGTTCCACCGGCCGCCGACGATCTTGTGAACCTAGGGCCTAGCGCGCCGGGCGCGGTGGACAACGCGCGAAATCAGCGCACCGGTTTCACACGTCGTGAGCGGCTATGGCCGCAATAGCAGCCATAGCCGCTCACGACTGGTCCGCGCGGTCAGGCCGGGGCCGAGGTGATGTCCAGGTCGCCGAAGTCTGCCGGGTTCACCGCCTCCGCCTCGACCTCGTGCGGCTTCAGCCTGCCGTCGCGGATCTCCTCCGCGTAGTGGCAGGCCACCCGGTGGCCCGGCTTGAGCTCGCGCAGTTCCGGCCGCTCCGTGTCGCACCGGGTCGCCTGCCGCCACGGGCACCGGGTGTGGAACCGGCAGCCGGTCGGCGGCGCGGCCGGCGAGGGCAGGTCGCCGGAGAGCAGGATCTGCTCCCGCTCGTCCTCCACCGTGGGGTCCGGCACCGGCACCGCCGAGAGCAGCGCCTTCGAGTACGGGTGCAGCGGCTCCTCGTAGAGATCGTCCGATGTGGACTCCTCCACGATGCCGCCCAGGTACATCACCCCGACCCGGTCGGCGATGTGCCGAACCACCGCCAGGTCGTGCGCGATCACCAGGTACGTCAGCCCGAACTCGGCCTGCAGGTCCTCCAGCAGGTTCAGCACCTGGGCCTGCACCGAGACGTCCAGCGCCGACACCGGCTCGTCGGCCACCACCAGGTCGGGCCCCACCGACAGCGCCCGGGCGATGCCGATGCGCTGTCGCTGGCCGCCGGAGAACTCGTGCGGGTACTTGCGCAGCGACGTCGACGGCAGACCCACGGCCGACAGCAGCTCGCGCAGCCGCTTGTCCGTGCCCGCCCTGCCGCTGTCCATCCCGTGCGCGCGCATGCCCTCGACCAGCAGCGACTGCACCGACTGCCGCGGGTCCAGGGAGGACAGCGGGTCCTGGAAGACCATCTGCATCCGGCGGCGCATCCGGCGCAGCGGCTCGCCCTTCATGCCGGACAGGTCGACGCCGTCGAACACCACCTTGCCGCCGGTGGGCTTCTCCAGCCGCAGCACCGCGCGCCCCAGCGTCGACTTGCCGCAGCCGGATTCCCCGACCAGGCCGTAGGTTTCGCCGCGCCGGATGGTCAGCGACACGCCATCCACGGCGTACACGTAGCCGACCGTGCGGTCCAGCACCACGCCGCGCTTGATCGGGAAGTGCACCTGGACCTGGTCGATGTCGATCAGCACGTCCCGGGAATTCCGCTCGGTTTCCGGGCTGTCGGTCATGACGCCTCCAGGGTCTGGCGCCGGGCACCGGAATCCGATGCGGTCAACAGGTGCATGGTCTCGTCGTGGTGCTCCGGTGCGCCCCGACCGGGTGACTCCGCCGCAATTTCAATGGAAATCGAAGGTCCGATTTCCATTGAAATTGCGGAAGAACCGGCGGCGCGCGGGAGCCGGGCGCTCATGACGCCTCCACCGGGCTCGACGTCGTCTCGCGGACCGGGTTGTGGCAGCGCAGCAGCCGCGCCCCCACGTCGATGCTCACGTCCGGCGTCTGCTGCTCGCACACGTCCTGCGCGTTCGGGCAGCGCGGGCAGAACGCGCACCCCGCGTCCCACGGGATGTTGTCGCTGATCGAGCCCTTGATCGGCGACAACCGCTGGCCGCGCGGCGAATCCAGCCGCGGGATCGAGGCCAGCAGGCCCGCCGTGTAGGGGTGCCGCGGCCGGGCGAACAGCTCGTGCCGCGCGGCCCGCTCCACCACCCGGCCCGCGTAGAGCACGTTCACCTCGTCGCAGAGCCCCGCCACCACGCCCAGGTCGTGCGTGATCATGATCAGCGCGGTGTCGGTCTCGGCGACCAGTTCCGCCAGCAGGTTCAGGATCTGCGCCTGGATCGTCACGTCCAGCGCGGTGGTCGGCTCGTCGGCGATGAGCAGCCGCGGTTTGCAGGCCAGCGCCATCGCGATCAGCGCGCGCTGCCGCATGCCGCCGGAGAGCTGGTGCGGGTACTCCTTGAGCCGCCGGCGCGGGTCCGGGATGCCCACCCGCCGCAGCAGCTCCTCGGCCTCCGGCATCGCCTCCTTGCGGGGCAGCCCGCGGTGCCGCTCGATGACCTCGGACACCTGCAGGCCGATCGGCACCACCGGGTTCAGCGAGGTCAGCGGGTCCTGGAACACCATGCTCAGGTCGCTGCCGCGGCGCTGGTCCAGCTCGCGCCGGGGCAGCTGCAGCAGGTCGGTGCCGTCGAAGTCGATCGACCCGGACACCTCGGCGCCGGTGCTCGGCAGCAGACCCATGATCGCCAGCGAGGTGACCGACTTGCCGCAACCGGACTCGCCGACCAGGCCGACGGTGCGGCCCGGTTCGACGTCGAAGGAGATGCCGTCCACGGCGGTCATCGGCGGCTCGCCCTTGCGGGCGAACACCACCGAGAGGTCGCGGACTTCCAGCAGTGCCATTCGTTCCCCCACCTCTAGCGCCGGCGCTTCGGGTCGAGCGCGTCCCGCAGGGACTCGCCGACCAGCGTGAACCCGAGCGCGACCAGGATGATGCAGCCCGCCGGCCAGAACGCCAGCTGCGGATGCGAATCGATGATGTTCTGCGCGCCGCCGAGCATCTGGCCCCACTCCGGCACCGAGTCGTCGGCCGCGCCCAGGCCCAGGAAGGACAGCGCCGCCGCGTCGATGATCGCCACCGCGAGCACCAGGGTGGCCTGCACGATGACCGGGCCGAGCGCGTTCGGCAGCATGTGCCGGAACACGATCGCGCTCTGCTTCACCCCGAGCGCCCGCGCCGCCAGCACGTGATCGCTGGCTCGTTGCGCCAGCATCGTGCCTCTCAGCAACCGGCCGAAGATCGGCACCTGCACGATCGCCACCGCCAGGATCACGGTGAACTGCGTCTGCTGCGCGAACAACGCGCCGATCGACACCGCCAGCAGCAGCGACGGCACCGACAGCATCACGTCCGCGACGCGCATGACCACCGAGTCGACCCAGCCGCCGAACGCGCCGGCCAGCAGGCCGAGCACCAGGCCGCCGCCGAGTCCGATCACGGTGGCCAGCACCGCGACCAGCAGCGTCTGCTGGGAACCGAGCAGCAGCCGGGAGAACAGGTCGCGGCCGTACTGGTCGCCGCCCAGCGGGAAACCCGCCTGCGGCGGCGGAATCGTGTTGTCCGCGCGGGAAACCTGCTGCTCCAGCAGGCGTTGCGCCGGATCGTGCGGGGCCAGCAGCGGCGCGAGCAGCGCCAGCAGCACGAACGCGGCGATGATCACCGCGCCGACCACGAACACCGGGTTGCGCCTCAGCCGCCGCCACGCCGACGCGGCCAGGCTCACCCCGGCGTCCGACGCCGTCTCCGCCAGCGCGTCGATCCGTTCCTTGCGCTGCGTTTTCAGCACCATGACCTCACCGTGTCCGCAGTCGTGGGTCGATCAACGCATATGAGAGGTCGACTATCAGGTTCACCAGCACGTACACCATCGCGGATGCCAGGATCACCACTTGCAGCACCGGGAAGTCCTTGCGCTGGAAGCCGATCGCCACCGCCTGGCCGACCCCGGCGATGTTGAACACCCGCTCGGTCAGCACCGCACCGGCCAGCAGCGCGCCGGTCTGCAGGCCGATCGTGGTCACCACCGGCAGCATCGCGTTGTGCAGGATGTGGCGGCGCCGGATCACCATGCCCGCCAGGCCCTTCGCCCGCGCGGTGCGCACGTAGTCCTCGTCCATCACGTCCAGCACGGCGGCCCGGGTTATCCGGAAGATCACCGCGAACGGGATCGTGGACAGCGCGATGGCCGGCAGGATCAGGTGCACGAACGAGTTCCACGCGGCGTCGAACTCGCGGGTCAGCAACCCGTCGAGGATGTAGAAGCCGGTCACCCGCGTCCCGTTCAGCCCGACGTCCTGGCGGCCGGAGGCGGGCAGCGCGCCGAGCTGGATGGCGAACACGAACTTCAGCAGGAACGCCAGGAAGAACACCGGCACGGCAACGCCGATCAGCGACCAGGTGATGCTCACGTTGTCCAGCCAGCTGCCGCGCTTGCGGGCGGCCAGGTAGCCCAGCGGGATGCCGACCGCGACCGCCAGCAGCAGCGCCAGGATCGACAGCTCCAGCGTCGCCGGGAAGCGGGTCAGGAACACCTCCAGCGCCGGCGAACCGCGCTGCACGCCGGTCGACGTGCCGAAGTCGCCGGTGACGGCGCGCCCCAGGAAGCGCCAGTACTGCACGAAGATGGGCTGGTCCATGCCGAGATCGGCTTCCAGCTTGGCCCGCGCCTCTGGCGTGGCGCGGTCCCCCAGCAACGCCGACACCGGCCCGCCGGGCAGCATCCGCAGCCAGGCGAACAGCAGCATCGACAGCACGACGACGACCAGCGCCAGCTGCGCGAGTCGCCGGATGGTGAAGCGGAGCACGAAACCCCCGTTTGGTCAGTCCGGCAGCGAGCGCGCGATTTCGCGCGAAACCGACGGTCCCCGTGCGGGAGCCGCGCCGGCTTCGCGCGAAATCGTCAACTCACTTCTCCGAGACGCTCACCGACGCGAACTCCTCGGCGGTCAGCGGCGAGGTCTGCAGGCCCTGCACCCGCGGGCTGGTCACGATCGCCGGCGGCGAGTGCGACAGCGGCACGGCGGGCAGGTACTCGGACATCAGCTTCCGGTTGATGTCCTGGTACATCTGGTTGCGCCTGGCCTCGTCCGGCTCGCTGTCGGCGGCCTTCAGCTGCGTCGCCAGTTCCTCGCCCCACGGCGCACCGGCCGTGTAGAAGCGGTTGGTCGGCGTGCCGAAGAAGGTGCCGATGAAGTTGTCCGGCGTGTTGTAGTCGCCGGTCCAGCCGAGCAGGAAGATGTCGGCCTTGGCGTTGTCGACGTCGTCGATGTAGCCGCCGTTCCACGGCTTGCTCACCGGGTTGACGGTGAAGCCCGCCTCGCGCAGGTCCTCGGCGAGGGCGTTGTAGATGCCCTGCGGGTCCGGCATGTAGGGCCGGGTGACCTCGGTGGGCCAGTAGAAGTTGATCGCGAGGTTGGGGACGCCGGCCTCGGCGAGCAGCTGCTTGGCCCTCGCCGGGTCGTGCTGGTACTGCTGGACGTCGTCGGCGTAGCCGTCCACGGTCTTCGGGTAGAACTGGGTGGCCACCGTGGCGCCTTCCGGCATGTTGGCCTTGACCAGCGTCTCCCGGTCCACCGCGTACGCCAGCGCCTGCCGCACCTTCAGGTTCTGCAGCGCCGGGTTGTTCTTCTGGGTGATGCCCAGGTACATGATGTTGAACGGGTCGCGGACCTGGACGTTGTTGCCGGCCTCGCGCAGGGCCTTGAGGTCGGCGGCGTTGGGGTAGTCGTAGCCGTCGATGGCGCCCGACTCCAGCTCCTGCTTGCGCACCGTCTCGTCCGGGATGATGCGGAAGATCAGCTCGTTGAGCTTGGCCTTCTCGTCCCAGTACTCCTCGTTGCGGACCAGCTTGATGGTGCCGTTGCTCTCGTCGTAGGACGCGAACTTGAACGGGCCGGTGCCGGTCGGGTGCGACCTGGCGTACTCGGGGTACACGAAGCTGTCGCCTTGCGCCTGCACGTTGTTGGCCTGGTACTGGTCCATCGCGGTCGGCGACTGCATGCTGAACGACGGCAGCCCGAGGATGTCCGGGAACTTCGAGCTGGCGCGGGTCAGGTGGACCACGGCCGTGGTCGCGTCCGGCGCGTCGCACGACTGGTACAGCGACGGCGCCTTGCCGTCGGCGAACCCGCCGAAGTTCTCGATCCAGTAGTAGGACAGCGCGTTGTTCTGCCCGGCGCCGGTCTGGTTGAACATGCGCTGGAAGTTCTTGCACACCGCGTCGCCGTTGAAGTCGGTGCCGTCGTGGAACTTCACGCCCTGCCGGAGCTTGAAGGTCCAGGTCTTGCCGTCCGGGGTGTGCTCCCAGCTGTCGGCGAGCTCCGGTTCGACGTCGGACGACCCCGGCTTGAACCCGACCAGGCCCTCGGTGATCTGGCGGGTGACCCGGAAGGTCTCGCCGTCGGAGGCGTAGAAGGGATCGAACAGGTCGGGTGCGCCTGCCGCGCCGAAGGTGAGCGTGCCGCCTTCACCGCCGCCGCCGGCCTCGCGCTGCGATTGTGCGCAGGCCGCCAGCGAGGTCGCCGCGACGATGGCGATGCCGGCGGTGGCGACACGGCGTCCCGTGCCGGATCCGCGGCGCGGCGATGGAGCTCTACTCATGGAAGCACCTCGGTGTGTCTCAGGTCTCAGAGTTCCGTGAGACTAACTCGCATTAGGAGTCCATTGTGGGATACCTGAGGTTACGATCCCACTACTTAGGGACGCCTAAGGAAACCCGATATTTCGGGCATTCACCCAGGTGGGCGAGGGTGCTGGACCGCTCGGAGTCTCCGGAAGAACTGTCGGACAACCCGTGAATACCGGTAAAAACTGCGGAAAATTCTGGCTCGGGCAACAGATTCTGGCGATGACCTGACACGTCCGGCGGTACCGCTCACCGCCGGTCTTCACCGCACCGAGGCACATGCAAAAAGCTCGTGAGTGCTTTGGATCGCCATGGCGGCCCAAAGCACTCACGAGCTCGAAAAGCGTCGTCCCTTGGCGGCTACATCGCGCGGCGGCCGGAGAGGGCCCGGCCGAGCGTCAGCTCGTCGGCGAACTCCAGGTCACCGCCCATCGGCAGGCCCGACGCCAGCCGCGTGACCGAGAGGCCGGGGAAGTCGCGCAGCATCCGCACCAGGTAGGTCGCGGTCGCCTCGCCCTCGGTGTTCGGGTCCGTCGCGATGATCACCTCGGCGATGTCGTCCTGCCCGATGCGGGCCAGCAGCTCGCGAACCCGCAGCTGGTCCGGTCCCACGCCGGAAAGCGGATCCAGCGCGCCGCCGAGCACGTGGTAGCGCCCCTTGAACTCGCGCGTGCGCTCGATCGCCAGCACGTCCTTGGGTTCCTCGACGACGCACACCAACGTCTTGTCGCGCCGGGCGTCCCGGCAGATGCGGCAGGTCGTCTCCTCCGAGACGTTGCCGCAGACGTCGCAGAACACCACGCCTTCCTTGACCTTCTGCAGGACCTCCTGCAGCCGGGTCACGTCCGCGGGCTCGGCCGCGAGCAGGTGGAAGGCGATGCGCTGCGCGCTCTTCGGACCGATGCCCGGCAGCCTGCCGAGCTCATCGATCAAATCCTGAACCGGACCTTCGTACACGTATCACTCGTTTCCAGGGATTCGGTGCGGTTTCAATTGAAACCGCACTCCCCGCCGGGGACGGTGCGCGGTTCCAATCGAAACCGCGATCACATGCCCGGCAGGCTGAGACCGCCGAGGCCACCACCGCCGAGCGCACCGGTGAGCGGGCCCATCTTCTCGGCCTGCAGCTCCTGCGCCGCCCGGTTGGCGTCGCGCACCGCGGCGACCACCAGGTCGGCCAGCGTCTCGGTGTCCTCCGGGTCGGCCGCCTTCGGGTCGATCGACAGCCCCTTCAGCTCGCCTGCGCCGCTGACGGTCGCCGTGACCAAGCCGCCACCGGCACTCCCGGTGACCTCCGCGTCGGCGAGCTCCTGCTGCGCAGTCATCAGCTGCTGCTGCATCTTCTGCGCCTGTTCCATGATCTGCTGCATGTTCGGCTGGCCACCTGGCTGCACCGTGATCCTCCTCCGGCTGGCGCGTGCACGTACCCCGATTCGGGCTACGCCACCAGCCTAGAGAATGCGCGGCCTGGTCTGCCTGGCGGTCCGCGCCCCTGGGCGGCGGGGGCGAAGCGTGACAGGGTGATCGCATGGCGGTGGACATCGTGCGGTTGCTCGAACTGACCAGCTGGCGGGCCTTCGACGTGGCCGACACCGGCCGGGTCCTGGCGGGCTCCGACGAATCCGGATCCACCCAGCTCGTCGAGCTCTCCGACGGCGAGCCCACCCCGCTGACCGCCCTGCCGGGCGCGGTCACCGGCCGCTACCTGCCCGGCGAGCGCGCCGTGGTCGTGCAGCACGACACCGACGGCAACGAGCGCGGCCAGCTTTCCCTGCTGCGCCTGGACGAACCGAGCCTCCGCCCGGCGCGGCTGCACGACCTGCAGCCGCTGGTCCGCGACCCGGCGCACGTGCACCGGCTGCTCGACGTCCTGCCTGGCCGGATCGTCTACGCGACCAACCGCCGCAACGACGTGGACTTCGACGTGGTGATCCGCCACGTGGCGACCGGTGAAGAAGCGATCGCCTACGACCAGGGCGGCATGGTCCTGGAGGCGACGGCCTCACCGGACGGCCGCCACCTGGCGCTGACCGTGCCCGCCGACCGCGCGATGTCCGACCGGCTGCTCCTGGTCGACACCACAACCCGCGAAGTGCAGGCGCTGACCGGGCACGACGAGCCCGCGCGGCACGGCCAGATCGGCTGGCTGCTCGACGGACTGGTCGTCACCACCGACGCCGACCGGGACCGCGCCGGGATCGCGCGCATCGACCCGCGCACCGGCGCCCGGCGCTGGCTGGTGACCTCCGACGAGCACGACCTCACCGGCTGGCTCTCGCCGGACGGTTCGACGCTGCTGGTGCAGGCGAACGACGACGGTGCCAGCAGGCTGGCGCTGCACGACGCCGCCACCGGTGACCTGCTGCTGGCGATCCGGTTACCCGCCGACGGCTGGTGCTCGTACCCGCTGCCGGCCCCCACCTGGTCGCCGGACTCGCGGTTCATCGCGCTGTCGTTCAGCGCCCCGTCGGTCCCCGGCGACGCGCTGCTGGTGCGCGCCGCGACCGGCGAGTGCGAGTCGCTGACCGGTTCCGCAGCGCAGCTCGACGGCCTGGTCGAACCGAGTTCGCACCGGGTGCCGGCCCGCGACGGCGAACAGGTGCCGTGCTTCGTCTTCGCCCCGCACGAGGCCGATCCGCGGCTGGCCGGATCGGCGGTGCTGATCGTCCACGGCGGCCCGGAGAGCCAGGCCGTGCGGACGTTCAGCCCGATCGCCCAGGCCCTCGTCGCGCAGGGGCACACCGTGCTGGTGCCGAACGTCCGCGGCTCCACCGGCTACGGGAAGCGCTGGTACTCGGCCGACGACGGCCGCAACCGGCTGGAATCGGTGGCCGACCTCGGCGACCTGCACGACTGGCTGCCGTCGATCGGGCTGGACGCCGGGCGCGCGGCGCTGTGGGGTGGCTCGTACGGCGGCTACATGGTGCTCGCCGGGCTGGCGTTCCAGCCGGAGCGGTGGGCGGCCGGAGTCGACATCGTCGGGATCTCGTCGCTGGTCACGTTCCTGGAGAACACCGCCGCGTACCGGCGAGCGCACCGCGAGCGCGAGTACGGCTCGCTCGCGGCGGACGCGGAATTCCTGCGCTCGGCGTCGCCGCTGACCAGGGTCGCGTCCATCGCGGCACCGCTGTTCGTGCTGCACGGCGCGAACGACCCGAGGGTGCCGCTGTCGGAGGCCCAGCAGATCGCGACCGCGATCCGGGCGAACGGCCTGGAGTGCGAGCTGCGGGTGTACGACGACGAGGGCCACGGCCTGGCCAAGCGCACCAACCGCC
The DNA here is from genome assembly GCF_056431645.1 of Saccharopolyspora sp. NPDC045839. Lineage (NCBI taxonomy): Bacteria > Bacillati > Actinomycetota > Actinomycetes > Pseudonocardiales > Pseudonocardiaceae > Saccharopolyspora > Saccharopolyspora sp. NPDC045839. Next base: position 269 of record NZ_JBWKKH010000032.1, on the reverse strand, counting down.
TCGACGCCTACCCGAGAGCCCTCGCATTCCTGGCCCGCCACCTGGCAAAACAAGCCTGACCGCCCCGCGAGGCGCGGTTGCGCCGCGTTGCGCTTCGCTGGTGGTGGCGCCCCACGCTGGTAGTGGGGCGTCGGCATTACCGAAGGGGTCGTTTTCAGAACGTACGCGGGCGCGTCTGGGACGTGGCCGCCCGGGACACAGGGCGCCGTTTTCTTTCGGAAACAAAGCCCCCCCCTCCGAGAAGGGGTTGGGTTTTCTTGACAAAATCC
>NZ_JBWKKH010000031.1:92927-115170 GCF_056431645.1 Saccharopolyspora sp. NPDC045839 | reverse complement strand
AGTCGGTGGGGCAAGAAAGGCCGGCGCCGAGGGGGTGTGACCCCGGTTTCGGATCACCCCACCCTCCGGCGATTTGCGCCTTTTTCGCGCGAAACCTGCGCCTCTCCCTCACGCGAAGCGCCGGTTTCGCGCGAAAACGGCGCGCTATCCGGTGTTCGCTGGCTGACCGCTTGGGCCGCCGTGCGAACGAACGACGTCGACGTGATCGTGACCGAGCAGGGCCTGGCGGATCTGCGCGGCCTCTCGCCCCGCAGGCGCTCGGAGCTGATCATCGAGCGGTGCGCGCATCCCGATTTCCGTCCGGCGCTGCGGGACTATAACGACCGCGCCCTGGAATCGTCGTTCGGTCGCCACACCCGGCACCTCCTCGGGGAGGCCCTGTCCTGGCACCAGCGCTACCTCGGCGAAGGAACCATTCGCCCGGGCTGGCGGCCGGCGGCGGAACCGAACAGCCTTCCGAGTCGTCGAAGCTGCCGGAAGTTGATCAATCCTGGGCGCGACGGCGAAGGTGCTGCATCTTGATTACCCACGACGACATGGTCGAGGCGTTCGGTGACGAAGGCTTGCTGCTGATGGACGAGGAGCAAGCCCGCGGTCGGGGATTCTCCGACGCCGACGCGGAAATCCTCTGCCAGGTGGGCCTGCCGGTGCGCGCGGACCAGGTGTTCACCACGTTCCTCGCGGACGAGCCGCGCACCGGCTCCCCTGTGGTGTTCAAGACCGGCAACGGGGACGTCGACGTCTTCATCCTCGGCGGGACCGCGGGCGATGCAGGCATGCGCTACTTCCTGGACATCGGCAGCGGCGTCGTAGGGTTGCTCTCGCTCGACGGCCAGGCGCAGGCCGAGAAGGTCAACAGCTCCCTGGCGAACTTCGTCGAGTTCCTCCACCGGATCCGGTTGCGCCAGCAGGCGTTGAACGGCGACCCGGACGCCGGTCAGGACTGCACCGAGAAGCTGTGGGAGTCGTTGAAGGAACTGGACCCGGACGCGTTCGGCAGCGCCGAGGCGTGGTGGTCGATGGTGCTGGACCACCTGATGGACAGGGACGCGATCGACGAAGCGCGCGCGTTCCTCCAGCAGCGGCGCGCGGAGGTCGCCGAAGCGGCGTCCGGGGACGAGCCCGCCACGGGCAGTGGCTCGCACCGCGACCGGTTCGACCGGGCGCTTCGCCGGCTGGAGGCGCAGGGCTGGGAGGTCGTCGACGCCGAGGCCTTCGCCGCCGACACCGACGGCGAAGGCCTGCTGAGCCCGTCGGCCGAGCTGGACGACCACTTCGGCGCGGACGGCTCGCTCGCGAAGGACGTCGCCATCGCCTGGCGGGGCGGGCTGACCTCGAGGATCCAGTCGGAGTTCGCCCGCGAGGGCCTCGTCGTCTCCGTTCCCGAACAATACGAAGACGAGGACGACGACCTCCTGGACCTGGACGCCGACGAACTGCGCGAGCGGTTCGATGCCGCCATGAAGGCGCTCTTCGATTCGGTCCACGGCCTGAACGAGCCGAAGGACGGGGTCGTGACCTGCCTGGCCACCGACCGGCCGTCCGACCTCTGCCGGATCGCGCGGGCCTTCGGTCGCCTCGCCGAGCACGGCTACGTGGCCGAGCCAGACCTCTGGCCGACGCCGTCCGGAGGCTGGCGGCAGGTCCAGGAGCGGACCCGGCCGTGGCAGGAGCTGAAGGCGGTCTTCTGGGTCACCCAGCGGCACACCGAATGCTTCGACGCCCTCGGCAACCTCACCGACGAGCTCCCGCTGCAATGGGCCGGCGACCGGAAGCTCATCGCGGAGGCGCTGGCCGAAACCGGGCTCGCGGTAGAGGTTCCCGAAGACGACGGGAGCGCCTTCGTCCTCGCCCCGGCGTCCTGATATCGCCGGCTATCCGAAGTCTCGGTGGCGGAGGGCCAGCAGTCCGCCGCCGAGCAGGACGGCCGACAGCGCGATCATCGCCAGCGCCGGGCCCGGGTCGAACGGGTTTCCGGCGATGGTGTTCGGGATGTAGTGGAACGGCTCGAACGGAGTTCCGCCCCACACCCCGTACAGCGGGCCGGCGATCTGCCCCAGCGCCGCCGTCGCCACCCACACCGCCCAGCAGATCGCCCCGCTCGCCTTCGGCAGGAGCCCGTAGGCGAATGCGCAGGCCGCGCCCACCAGCCACGCGGCCGGGACGGTTCCCATCGTCTGGAGGAGGATGCGCGGCACGTCCGTCGCGAAATCGCCCACGAGCCAAGCGAAGAACACGCCGAAGACGAGCCCGGTGATGGCCAGCAGCGCCGCCGTGCCGAGGCCGGTCACCAGCAGGTGCCCGGCCGCCCAGCGCAGCCGCGTCATCGGCGTGGCCTGCGCTGCTTCGGCCCGGCCGCTGCTCTCCTCGGCGCGCAGCCGCTGGACCATCAGCACCGGGTACAGGGCGATGACGTGCGCGAAGATCAGGATGATGGGCCACAGGAAGTAGTGGAGCTCCGAACCCACCCGGCCGCCGAAGTTCTCCAGCAGCCGGGCCGCGCCGGGCGCGTTGAGCAGCTGGTGCGCCAGGGTGCTCAGCGCGCCGGCGGCGGCCGCGAACACCGCGAGCCCGACGGCCCACTTCACCAGCAGGCCGCGGTTCAGGCGCCAGGACAGGCTGATCGGGCCGCGCAGGCCCAGCGCGGACGCGGGCCCGGTGCGCTCCGGGATCAGCCCTGCTCCGAGGTCGCGGCGATCCACCAGCCGGTAGGCGATGACCGACAGCGCCGCGGTCGTGGCGATCGACACCGCGAGCATCCACCACCGCTCGTCGCGGTACGGCGCCACCAGGTGGCTCCAGCCGATCGGCGACACGTACGTCATCCAGTACTGCCCGCTCGCGTCGCCGGCGTAGCGCAGGACGTAGGCGGCGCCGAGGACGGAAAGCGCGAAAGCCCGTGCGGTGCGGGCGTTCTGCGCGAGCTGGGCGGTGACCGCGGCGACTCCGCCGAACACCCAACCGGCGGCGGTGATGCCCGCCCCGTAGGCGATCGACCCCACCGGGTCCAGCCCGGTCGTGATCAGCACGGCGGCGGTCAGCGCGCCACCGGCCAGGCTCACCCCGCCCGCCACCGCCAGCGCGGCGGTCAGCGCGGCGTAGCGGCTGACCGCACCCGCGCGCAGCAGTTCGGCGCGGCCGGCGTCCTCGTCGGCGCGGGTGTACCGGACGACGGCCAGCAGGGCGGCGAGACCGTTCATCACGTACAGGAATCCGCCGCTGCGCCAGGAGGAGAGGACGCCGAGGTCCGGTTCGACGGTTCCGCCGCCGAGCGCCCGGAAGAAGGCGTTCTGGTTGATCATCGCGGTGTAGGTCGCCTTCAGCTCCGGCGTGCCCATGTTCCGGTTGATGTAGGCGACCATGATCAGCGACATGGTGACGAGCAGGAGGATCCACCACGGCGCGATGTTCCGCTCGCGGCGCAGCGCCAGCCGCACCAGGCGGGAGCTTCCGGCGATGCTGCTCATCGGGTGGCCTCCGCAGGGGTTTTGCCGTAGTGCCGGAGGAAGAGCTCTTCGAGCGTGGGCGGCCGGCTGACGAGGCTGCGAACGCCGATCGAGCCGAGCCGGCTCAGCGCCGGACCGAGGGCGTCGGCGTCGGCTTCGAAGCACACCTGGCCGTCCTCCGTCCGGAGGTCGTGCACTCCCGGGAGCTCGGCGAGCCTGTCCGCGGGGCCCGCGAGCTCGGCGCGCACGGAGGTGCGGGCCAGGTGGCGGAGTTCGGCGAGGGAACCGGAATCGACGGCCCGCCCGTCGCGGATGATGGTGACGCGATCGCACAACTCCTCGACCTCGCCGAGGATGTGGCTGGACAGCAGCACGGTCCGGCCGCCGCGCCGCACCTCCTCCCGGACGACGTCGCGGAACACCACCTCCATCAGCGGGTCCAGGCCGGAGGTGGGTTCGTCGAGGATGAGGAGCTCGGCATCGGAGGCGAGCGCGGCGATCAGCGCCACCTTCTGCCGGTTCCCCTTGGAGTAGGCGCGGGATTTGGTGCGGGGATCCAGGTCGAAGCGGTCGATCAGCTCCTCGCGCCTGGTGTGGCCGGCGCCGCCGCGCAGCTGCGTGAGGAGGTCGATGACCTCGCCGCCGGAAAGCCCGGGCCAGAGCGTGACGTCGCCCGGCACGTAGGCAAGCCTGCGGTGCAGGCTCGTCGCGTCCCGCCAAGGATCGCCGCCGAGCAGCCGGGCGGTGCCCGCGTCGGCGCGCAACAGCCCGAGCAGGATCCTGATCGTCGTGCTCTTCCCGGCGCCGTTCGGGCCGAGGAAGCCGTGCACCTCGCCAGTGCGTACCGCGAGGTCGAGGCCGTCCAGCGCCGTGGTCCGGCCGAACTCCTTGACCAGGCCGGTGATCGATATCGCGTCAGTCATCGAGACCTTCCCCGGGAACGGGGTTTCCGCCGGCGGGCAGCCGCGACCGGATGGCGGCGGCTTCCTCCGGGCTGAGGAGCGGATGGGAGTAGAGGTCGAGCAGAACGCGGGCCAGCACGTCCTCGCCCTGCAGGGTGAACACGTCGACGCCGAGGCCGCGGGACACGTGCTCGTGCATGACGGCGATGGACAGCGCCATCGCCGCGCTGACGGTCGCGCGCTGCTCCGGGGATACCTCCGGCGGATCGGAGCGCTTCCGGTCGGCTTCCGCCAGCCACTGCGCGCCCAGCTCGGCGAGCTTGTCGAACAGCGGCGCGGCCCGCCCCTCGACCAGCGTTCGCGCGACGTACCGCTGGTACGGGCCGAAGGCTGCGCCCGCGACGCCGACGTAGTTCACGCCGCCCGGCGCGCTGTCGGCCCTGACGTCGTCGTTGATCCCGTTCAGGACCTTGGCGAGGTAGGCGTCGCAGGCATCGCGCAGCGCTTCCTTGGAGCCGAAGTGGTGGCGCACCAGCCCCGACGACACGCCCGCCATCTCAGCGATCCCGCGGATCGTCGCCCGGTCGAAGCCGTGCTCGCCGAAGTGCCGCAGCGCCGCGTCCCGGATCCGCGCCCGAGCGGTCAGGTCCTCCGGGTCCAGTCCCGGCAGGCTCATGTCCCGTCACCTACCCACACGTGCATCTGACTATTCACGGGAGAAGGTTACTGCACGCATGTGTAGCTCGGGAGTGGTGGTTTCGGCGCGCGGCGACGATTCCCGGTTCCGAGAGCCGTCTACATCGGCGAACGGAACCCGAGGAGGATCAGTGATCGACCTGAAGCCGGCCTGCCGCCGGATGAACGACCTGCTGGCAGGCATCGCGAACGACCAGCTCGCCGCCCCCACGCCCTGCGCCGAGTACACCGTCGGCGACCTGATCGACCACGTCGATGAGGCAGCTCACGGCTTCGCCGCGCTCGCCGGCAGCGACGTCGGCGAGCGCGCCGCCAACCTCGGCGACGACTGGCGGCACGAGGTCGCCGAGCACGTCCGGGCGCTCGGCGAGGCGTGGGACGACCCGGCGGCCTGGCGGGGCAGCTCCGGCGGCGCGGGAGTGGAGCTGCCGAACGAGGTGTGGGGCAAGATCGCGCTCACCGAGATGGTCGTGCACGGCTGGGACCTCGGGAGGGCGACCGGTCAGCCCTTCGAGCTGCCCGAGGAGACCCTGCGGGCCTGCCTCGACCACGTGGTGGAGTTCGTCCCGAACGCCCCCGTCAAGAGCCTGTGGGGGAGTCCCGTCGAGACGCCGGCCGACGCCCCGCTGCTCGATCGCATCGTCGCCATCGCCGGCCGCACCCCGTGAATTCCGTTGCCCGGCAACGGAATCGGGTCACGGCAGCGGCAGGCCCCGCGTCAGGAGGGCGGTGAACCGGTCCTCCTGGACCGGGCGGGCGAACAGGAAGCCCTGGTACACGTCGATCCCGACGCTGGCGAGCAGGTCGAACTGCTCCGCCGTCTCGACGCCTTCGGCCACGGTCTGGCAGTTCAGCGCGCGGGCGAACTCCGCCACCGCGCGGGCGACCGCCAGATCGCGGGAGCCGACGCCGAGGTCGGAGACGAAGCTGCGGTCCGCCTTGATGATCTGCGCCGGCAGGTCCTTGATCCGGGCCAGCGAGGAGTAGCCGGTGCCGAAGTCGTCGACGGCGAACCGCACGCCGCGGTCGACGAGTTCGAGCATCGCGCGGCGCGGCCCGCCCGGCAGGTCGACCAGCACCGTCTCGACCAGTTCGAGGACGACGCGGTTCGGCTCGATGCCGGATTCGGCGATGGCCCCGGTCACCTCGGCGGTGAACGCCGGGTCGTCGGGCAGCAACCCGGCGAGGTTCACCGCGATGCCGACCGGGCGCCCGCCGACGGTCGGCCACCGGGCGGCCCGGCGCAGGGCGGTGCGCAGCACCCACCGGTCCAGGTCGCGCAGCAGGTCGCCCTGCTCGGCGACGGGCAGGAAGACGTCCGGGTAGAGCAGGCCGTGCTCGGGGTGCTGCCACCGGACCAGCGCCTCGGCCGAGACCACGTTGCCCGCGGCGTCCACCACGGGCTGGTAGTGGAGCACGAGGTCGTCGTTGTCGATGGCCTCGCGCAGCTCCGCCTCCAGCCGCAGCTGCTGGCTGATGGCCTGGGCCAGTCCCGGATCGGCCAGCGCCACCCGCCCCGGGCCGCGCCGCTTCGCGCGGTACATGGCGGCGTCGGCGAAGCGGAGCAGGTCGTCGCCGCAGGTCGCGGTGCCGTCGGGCATCGCGCAGCCGACCGCGGCCGACACCTGCACCGGCTGGCCCTGCAGGCGCACCGCGGTGCGGAGCAGGCCGGACACCGTCGCGCCCAGCGCCTCCAGGCCGCCCACGGCGTCGACGTCACGGCAGACCACCACGAACTCGTCACCGGAGAGCCGGGCCGGGACGCATCCCGGCGGCATGCCGCTGCGCAGCCTGCGGGCCAGGGTCGCGACCAGCTCGTCCCCGGCGTCGTGGCCCAGGGAGTCGTTTACCCGCTTGAAGTTGTCGATGTCGCAGAACAGCACGCCGACCCGCTCGGCGCCGGGCCCGCTCACCAGTTCGTCGAGCAGCTCCTTGACCGCGCGGCGGTTGAACAGGCCGGTCAGCGAGTCGTGGGTGGCCTGGTAGCGGAGCTCCTCGGCCCGCTGGTGCCGTTCGGTGATGTCCTGGAACGCCACCAGCCAGAACAGCCGCCCGTCGTCCTGCACCGCGGCGGCGCAGCGGAGGTCGCAGTGCACCGGACGGCCGTCGGCCCGCTCGAGCACCCGGTGGGTCGGCGCATCGGAGATCATGACGAGCGGGTCCGACCGGTCCCGGGGGTGCCGCAGGTCGTCGGCGCGCGTGCCGTGCAGCTCGGAAATCTCCGAACCGAGCAGGTCGCACAACGCGTCGTTGGCCCGGGCCAGCCGGTGCGACTCGTCGAACAGGGCGATGCCCACCGGGGTCAGGCCCATCAGGTTGGTGAATCGCTCGCTGGAGCGCTCCAGTCGGGTGTGGGACTCGGTGTCGTCCCTGGTGACCTTGGCGAAGCCGCGCAGGCTGCCGTCGGAGGACCGCAGCGCGGCGGTGACGACGTGGGCCCAGAAGCGGGTGCCGTCCTTGCGGACGCGCCACCCCTCGGCCTGGTGGTAGCCGGTGCGCGCGGCGTGTTCGAGCTCCCGCTCCGGCCGGCGTTCGGCCGTGGCCTCGGGCGGGTAGAACACGGAGAAGTGCCGCCCGACGATTTCGTAGCTGCGGTAGCCCTTCATGCGTTCGGCGCCCGGGTTCCAGCTCGTCACGGTCCCGTTCGCGTCGAGCATGTAGATCGCGTACTCGTTGATGGCGGTGGCCAGCAGGTCGAGTCCGGCCTCTTGCGCTTGCGGGAACCCGAGTTGTTCCGAATGGGTCAGCCCGTTCTTCGTTTGCAGAATTATCGCCCCCGAATGCACCCGGACTTGCACGGTTGCCGCCGTAGAGCGTAGCCACGGCGGGGACCGAACAACAGCTCCCGGTCGGCTCCCGCTCGGGAGAACGTGTGCAAGGCCACTGCGCTGGGACTTCGGCATCGGCGCACCGGCCGAAACGTTGAACTGATTTCGTATTCGTGTTCCACGTGATCCACTGTGGACCAGGCCGATGGGCGGATCCCGCGCTGCTCGACACGGGTGAATTCCTGGTGTCCTCTCAGCCAATTCTCAAGGAGTGCCCTGGTTTCGTCGGTAGCTTGGATTGCACGGGCCCGGCCGCAACGGTGCCGGGCCTGGCGGGTTCCCCCGACGACCTGCACCGGCAGCCGCCGCGTGCGCGACGGCGACTCGAATCCGTCAGGAGGACGCCATGAACCAGAGTCGATGCGGTGCGGCCGCCATGCCCGTCGGAACCTTCGGCGACGAGCCGCCCGCGATCCCGGTGCAGGCCGGGGCCGCCACGCCCGCACCACGCGTCGCAGGCGGGGGTGCGGCGTTGGTGGTCCGCCGCGGACCCCACGCGGGCACCGTCATCCCGGTCGCCGACGCGGTGACCGTGGGACGCGGCCGGGACTGCGACATCACGCTCGACGCGCCCACGGTCTCGCTCCGGCACGCCCGGATCCACCGCGTCGGCGACCGGTACGCGATCACCGATTCGGGCTCGCTGAACGGCACCTACCTCAACCGCAGCCCGGTCGACCGGGCGGAGCTGTCCGACGGCGACGAGCTCTGGATCGGCACCTACCGGTTCACCTTCCGCGCGGCCTGACGTCCCCCGCGGTCCGCGGCGATCGTCCACATCGGATGATCGCCGCGGACTTGGTGGCCGTCATGCCGGGGCCGAGGTGTCGCGGCGGCCGCCGAGGTGCTCGGCGAAGTGCCGCTCGATGGCGCGGTACAGCCGGAACTGGTTCTCGGGGTTCTCGAAGCCGTGGCCTTCGTCCTCGGCGACGATGTACTCGACGGGGACGCCGCGGTCGCGCAGGGACGCGACGATGTTGTCGGATTCGGCCTGGACGACGCGGACGTCGTTGGCACCCTGGGCGACCAGCAGCGGGGTGCGGATCCGGTCGGCCATGGTGATGGGCGAGCGGGCCAGCATGTCGGCCTCCTGGGCGGGGTCGTCGGGGTCGCCGACGTAGCGGTACCAGCTGTTGGCGTTGTAGGGCCTGGTGAACGGCGGCAGGGTGCGCATGAAGTTCGCCAGGTCGGAGATTCCGCAGTAGTCGACCGCGGCGGCGAAGTAGCCGGGGGTGACGGTGACGCCGACGAGCGACGCGTAGCCGCCGTAGGAGAGGCCGAAGATGCCGATGCGGTCCGGGTCGGCGTAGCCCTGCGCGATCGCCCAGTCGGCGGCGTCGATGAGATCCTCGTGCATGGCGCGCGCGAACTCGCCGATCGCGGCGGTGGTGTGCCGCTTCCCGTAGCCGGTCGAGCCGCGGAAGTTGACCTGCAGCACCGCGTAGCCGCGGTTGGCCAGGAACTGCGCCTGCGGGCTGTAGCCCCACGTGTCGTGCAACCACGGTCCGCCGTGCACCAGCAGCACCAGGGGCAGGTTCCGCGGTTCGATCCCGACCGGCAGCGTGCGGAACGCATTCATCGGCAGCCCGTCGCGGGCCGGGAAGTGCACCGCCGTCACGGGGGCCAGGTCGGCCGGGTCCAGCCGCGGGTACGGGCGGAACAGCAGCCGGCTCTCACCCGTGCCGTGGTCGTAGAACCAGGTCGTCGCCGGCTCGCGGTCGTGGATGAACGTCGCGATCCACCGTTGCTCCGACTCGTCCGACGACAGCGTGCCGAGCACGCCGTCGGAGAGCTTCGCCAGCTCGGCGTAGACCTCGGCGAAGTGCGGGTCCAGCACCTCGATCCGAGGCCGGTCGCCGACGAAGCGAGCCGCGACGGCCTCGCCGGTGCGCCGGCTGGTGAACACGGTGGGCGGCAGCACACCGGGGGCCATCTCGCCCAGGATGCACAGGCTGTGCCCCGCCACGGCGGCGACCACGGTCTCCTCGCCGGTCTCCCGGTCGATGCGGACCAGTCGCAGGTCGTCGGAGTCCTGGTAGGTGCCGACCAGCAGTCCCTTCCCGTCGGGCGTCACCAGCTGCGGCTGCACCCCCACCGGGTGCTCCGCGCCGCCGATGCGGCGCAGGAGCCGCTGCTGCCCGGTCCCGGGGTCGATCGCGGAGAACTCGTGGGCACCGTCCTCTGCCAGCAGCGAGTGGAACGCCGGCTCGCCGTTGCGGTCGAGCAGGACGTGGCCCCTCGGGTCCGCCTGCTCCAGGTGCAGCGTCGTCTCGCCGGTGGCGACGTCGATCCGGAACAGGTCGATGGACATCGGCCGCCGGTTCATCGCGACCAGCACGCTCCCGGGGGCCGAGGGCAACGGCTCGGCGCCGAACACGCGCGATCCCCGCTCCATCGGTGTCAGGTCGACCGCGGGCAGGTCCGGCGCGTCCAGGTCCACCCGGTAGAGGTGCCAGTCCTCGTTGCCGTCGGTGTCCTGCAGGTACAGCAGCCAGCGCGGGTCGTCGGTCCACAGGTAGGTCGTGATCCCGCGGCGGGCGTCGTGCGTGACGCACACCGCGTCCTCGTGCCCCTCGTCGATCCCGCACACCCACACGTTGCGCCGCCCGTACTTCGGCGCCAGGTAAGCGATCCTCGTCCCGTCCGGTGAGATCGACGGAACGGCGAACTCCGGGTCGGCGAAGAACTCCTCGACGTCGATCAACTTCGGCAGGGGTCCTCGACTCGGGACCTTGGTCATCCAGTGCTCCAATCGGGGGCGGCAGCGTCGTGTGTGGACGGTGCGCTCGGCGTCGAGCGCACGGACGGCGGGCTCCGTCCGGTGCGCGCGAACCCGACTCAACACCATGCCCTAGGGGCACGGTCAACGGTCCGATGCGTCGCGTGTCGCGGCGGGGGTCTCCGGCAGCCGGGCCCGGTAGACGACCGATCGCAGCTGCGTTGACACGGGAGGCGTAGTCGGTCGGCGGCACCTCTCCGAAGAGGGAAGTAGAAAGTGGACGCTCCGGCACTGGAGCGGTTGAGCGGCAACGAGATCAGCGTCCATGCGCTGGAACGCCGTGGCGTGCTTCTGGAAGACCGCTTCCGCCCTTCGGTCCCGGGGTCTCCTGGTTTTCCGCCCGCGGGCCTGGAGGATCGGCCGAGCCGGCGGCAGCATGGACCGGAATCCCGAGGGACGGAGGAACATGGCTGCTGTGGTATCGGGCCGGTTGTCGGGCCGGACGGCCGTCGTGACCGGCGCGGCATCGGGCATCGGAGCGGCCACCGCGCGCAGGCTCGCGGCCGAGGGCGCCGGTGTGCTGGTCGCCGACGTGGACGCCGAAGGCGGCAGTGCGGTCGCCGCCGACATCAACTCGGCCGGCGGGCGGGCGCTGTTCCGGCGCTGCGACGTCGCCGACCAGGCCGACTGGACGGCGGCGGTGCACGCCGCGCGCGAAGCGTTCGGGCCGGTCTCGGCGCTGGTCGGCAACGCCTACGCGGTCCAGGTGGCGCCAGCCGACGCGACCACCCGCGAGTCGTGGGACCACCAGCTGGCGGTCAGCCTCACGGGAGCGTTCCTCGGGTTCAAGGCGTGCCTGGATGACCTGGCCGAGACGGCGGGAGCCGCGGTGCTGACCTCGTCGGTGCACGCCCTGGTCGGCCTGCCGGGCCGCCCCGCCTACGCGGCGGCGAAAGCGGGGCTGATGGGCCTGACCCGGCAACTGGCGGTCGAGTACGGCCCGCGCATCAGGGTCAACAGCGTCCTCCCGGGACCGATCCTGACCCGAGCCTGGGACGGAGTCCCGGAAGAGGACCGCAAGCGGACGGCGGAGCAGACCGCGGCGGGAAGGATCGGAGACCCCGAAGAGATCGCGGCGCCGATAGCCTTCCTCCTCAGCGAAGAGGCGTCCTTCATAACGGGAGCAAGCCTCGTCGTCGACGGAGGCTGGAGCGTCTACAAGACCTCTGCGTGACCCTCGCGTTCGGTGGCCGGATCATGTTGCTGGAGAAGGAGGTTCTGGCGGAAGCGGGTCGCGATCGTTGCCGGGTCGTCGAGGAGCCAGGGGGTGTTCGGCGCGTTTCCGCCCGCTATTCGCGCCACCACCGCGTTCGGGCCGTCGGCGGACCGTGCGTTCAGCAGCGCTTCGCGGAGTCCGCCGGGGTCCGTCGCCGCCGTGGTCTTCAGCCCCGCCGCGGCCGTGAGATGGGCGAGCCGGACGTGTTCGGCTTGTGTCGGCATCTTGTCGGCCGATGCGTGCTGGTGGTTGTCGAGCACGATCAGCGTGTACGTGGCGGGTGCGTTGGCGCCGAGCGTCGGGAGCGCGTTCAGGCCCATGAGCAGCGATCCGTCGCCTTCGACCGCCCACACCCGGTGATCGCCTGCCAGGGCGATGCCCAGGCCGACCGCCGCGGACAGGCCCATCGAATCGAGCAGGTACAGGTGGCTGTCGCGGCCGTGGTGGTGGGCGAGTTCCCGCGCCGTGGCACCGCAGGTGACGACCAGCGGGTCGGTGCCGACGACGTCGTCGACGATCGCGAGGGCGGTGAGGCGGTCCATCATCGGGCGGCCTCCTCGGGGCGCAGTTCGACGGCGGGGTGCAGCAGGTCCAGCAGCGCGACCATGGGGCGGCGGGTCATGGCCGCGGTGCGGCACAGGTCCCGCGTGGTGACCCGCCAGGCCTCCGGCGAGACGTGCGGGCCCAGCGGCGTGTGGTGGATGCCCGCCGCGGTCAGCAGCGCCGGGACCGCGGCGGAGAACTCGTGGATCATCGCGTTGTACTCGCCGAGCCCGCCGCGGGTGTTCGCCAGGATCGGCAGGCCGAGGTGGTAGGCCTTGGCGAACGTCGTGAGCGCGGTCAGGGCGTTGCCGAAACCGTTGTCCTGCATGACGATGAGCGCTCGCTTGCCCGCCAGCGCTGCGCCGCCCGCGATGCCGACGGCCTCCTCTTCGCGGTTCGCCAGCACCGACGGCGTGCCGGCCTGCTCGAAGGCGCGGATCAGCGGGGCCGCGTGCGAGGACGGGACGTGGACGAGGAGTTCGGGTTCCCAGTCGAGGACGCCGGCGACCGCGGCGTCGGTGTACGCATTGGATCCGGCCATGGATCAGCTCCGTAGGGCGTCAGGCGGTGGATTCGAGGGCGGAGAGGGTTCGCGAGACGTCGTCGGCGGTGTTGAAGCCGTGCAGGCCGAACCTTAGGGCACCGGCCCGCGCCGTCGCACGCACATCGCGGGCCGCCGGCCGGCGCACCGCGGCGTCGGCGTCCGGGACCGCGAGGGTGACGATGTGGTTCGGCCGCTCGGTGGGGGAGCAGCGGAAGCTCGCGGAGCGGCAGACGCCCGCGTGTTGGCCCGCCGGACGGCCTGACGGTCACGGGGCGTCGGTGGTCGCCAGGTCGTCGGAGTTGCCGGAGCGGTCGGGGGCCGCCACGGGCAGCATCGCCAGCAGCCCGATCAGCAGGATCACGACGATGCCGCCCATGCCCGCGCGCTGCGTGCCGAAGAAGGCGATGAAGCCGCTGAACGCCAGCGGTCCGAGGAAGCTCACGGCCCGGCCGGTGGTGGCGTAGAGGCCGAACACCTCGCCTTCCCGGCCGGGGGTGGCGATGCGGGCGAGGAAGGTCCGGCTGGCCGACTGGGTCGGCCCCAGGAAGATCGCCAGCAGCAGCCCGCCCACCCAGAAGGCCGGTTTGCCGGGCACCGCGACCAGCGCTCCGCCCACCACGACCAGCCCGATCAGCGACGCCATGATGACGGTCTTCGGGCCGAACCGGTCGTCCGCGCGTCCGCCCAGGAACGCGCCGAGCCCGGCGACGAGGTTCGCCGTGATCGCGAAGACCACCACCTCGGTGGCGGTGAAGCCGAAGGTGCCCGCGGCGATCACGCCGCCGAAGGTGAAGATCGCGGCCAGGCCGTCCCGGTAGAGCGCGCTGGCCACCAGGAAACCCAGCGTCCGCCGCTCGGTGCGCCACATCCGGGCCAGTCGCTTCCCGAGCACGACGTAGCTGCTGAAGATCGCGCGGCGCAGCGGCTCGCCGGAGGACTCCGCCTCGGGCACGAAGAAGAACAGCGGCAGCGCGAACACCGCGAACCACGCGGCCGCGAACACCGCCACGACGCGGATGTTCAGCCCGTCCTGCGAGGTCACGCCGAACAGGCCGACCTCGGGCTGCACGAAGCCGATCAGCACGATCACCAGCGCGATCAGCCCGCCGAAATAGCCCAGGCCCCAGCCGAAACCGGAGATGCGGCCGATCGTCGCGGGCGTCGAGACCTGGAGCAGCATCGCGTTGTAGTTCACCGTGGCGAACTCGGAGAACACGCTGCCCACCGAGATCAGCACGAGGCCCAGCAGCAGGTACGCCGGATCGTCGCGGACGAAGAACAGCCCGGCCGTGCTGGCCACCACGAGCGCGGTGTGCACCGCCAGCCACAGCTTGCGGCGCCCGCCGGCGTCGCTGCGCTGCCCGGTCACCGGCGCCACCAGCGCGATGCACACGCCCGAGATCGTGAGCGCGAGGCCTAGGGACTCCGAGCCGCTCTTCGGGTCGGCGGCCACGCTCTCGGTCAAGTACACCGTGAACACGAACGTCAAGATCACGGTGTTGAACGCTGCGGAACCCCAGTCCCACAGCGCCCAGCTGATCACCCCGCGCACGTCCCGATGAGGTGCGGGCGGGGTATTCGCGGTCATGCCCACGGCACGATTCGACCAGCAGGCCCCGGCCGCAGCCAGTCGAAACCCACTGGTCGCCCGGTCCGCGCGACAACCGCGCCGAAAAGCATCCGGATGGACGACCCCGGACCGGCCGGTGCTCACCGCCGACCGGCCGTCGGCGGGAACAGCCAGTCCATCGGGGCGGGTTTGCCCAGGTAGTAGCCCTGCCCCTGGTCGCAGCCCAGGTCGCTGATGATGGCGAGCTGGGCGGCCGTCTCGATGCCCTCCGCCACCACGCCGAGGCCGATCGCGTGGGCCATGGCGACGATGCCCGCGACGATGACCTCCAGCTCGTCGGAGGAACCGAGGTCGGTGATGAACGTCCGGTCGATCTTGACGATGTCCAGCGGCAGCCGGCGCAGCTGCGCCAGCGAGGAGTAGCCGGTGCCGAAGTCGTCGATCGCCAGGCCGATGCCCAGTTCGCGCAGCGCCGTCAGCACGCGCGTCGCGGCTTCGGGGTCCTGCATGATCGCGTTCTCGGTGATCTCCAGGCACAGCGCGTGGGACGGCAGCCCGGATTCCGCGAGCGCCTGCTGCACGTGGTCCTGCAGCCGGGGATCTTCCAGCTGGCGCGGCGAAAGGTTCGCGTTGAGGTGCAGATCGAGGTCGTGGCGCTCGCGCGCCGAGGCGACCCGGCTGGTCGCCTCGCGCAGCATGTGCGCGCCGATGGGGTTGATCAGGTCGCTCTCCTCGGCCAGCGGGATGAACTCGCCGGGCGAAACCGCCCCGTGCAGCGGATGCCACCACCGGAGCAGGCCCTCCACCGCGACCATGCCTTCGGTGCGCAGGTCCACGACCGGTTGATAGGCCACCCAGAGCTGCTCGCGCCGCACGGCGTGGCGCAGGTCCTGCTCCAGGACCATGTGTCGCTGCACGCGTTTTCGAAGGTCGACGTCGAAGAACGCGCAGCGCCCGCCGCCGTGCGCCTTGGCCTTGTACATCGCGACGTCGGCGTCGCGCAGGAGGTCCTGGGCGGACCGGGTGTCGTCCGGCCCGGCCAGCACCACGCCGATGCTGCCGTTGACGTGCAGCTGCCGGCCCTGCACGTGGATGGGCTCGGTGAGGGCGGCGAGCAGCCGCTCGCTGAGCCTGCGGAGCATGGCGTGGTCGCCCTCGCAGTGCACCAGGATCACGAACTCGTCGCCGCCGAGCCGGCCGACCAGCGCCTCCCCGGGCGTCGCGCGCACCAACCGGTGCCCGGCGATCCGCAGCACCTCGTCGCCCACGCCGTGGCCGAGGGAATCGTTGATCCGCTTGAAGTTGTCCAGGTCGATGAACAGCACGGCCATCGGGAGCGTTCGCCGCCGCGCGGCCCCGAGGTGGCGCAGCACCAGCGTCCGGTTGGCCAGACCGGTCAGCGGATCGTGGGTGGCCTCGTACTCCAGGCGTTCCCTGGCGGCCCGGCTCTCGGTGATGTCGCTGAAGGAGATGACGACCTTGTGCGGCGGGCTGTCCTGCGGGTTCAGCGATCGCGCGGTGACCGCCAACCACGTGGTGCGGCCGTCGGCGCGGTTGAAGCCGATCACCCGCGAGTTCTGCTGCTTGCCGGTTCGCCGGGTCATCACCCCCGGGCGCTCGTCCGGCCGCACCGGAGTCCCGTCCTCGTCGAACAACGGCCAGGACGTGGGCATGGTGCCGATGATCTCGGCCGCGGTCGAGCCGGCGATGCGTTCGGCGGCCGGGTTCACCGCCTCGATGATGCCGGTTGCGCCGACCACGATGACGCCCTCGTCCAGCGCCGCGACGACGGTCGTGAAGTCCTGCTCGGCCTGCCGGTGCGCGGTCTCGTCGGCGCACACCAGCACGTACCCGGAGTCCATCTCCGACGCCGAGATCCGGACCACGAGGGAGGTGCCGTCCCGGTGCCGGTGCACGGCCTCGGTGACCCCACCCTCGGCGACCAGGGCCTCGGGCCGCAGCGGCGCGCCGACGAGCGCCTCGACGTGCTGTCCCAACGCCTGCTCGGCGGGCACGCCGTACACGGTTTCGGCGGCCGGGTTCCAGCTGGTGACCACGCCCTCGCGGCTGGTCGCGATGATGGCGTTGTTGACGTGCTGCACCAGCGCCGCCTGGTAGCGCAGCGCGGCCTCGGCGGTCTTCTGCGTGGTGATGTCCCGCCCGATGACCTGCACCGCCGGACGCCCCTCCCAGGTGGTGTGCACCGCCACCAACTCCACCGGGACCGCGGTGCCGTCCACGCGCTGCAGGTGCGCGTACGACCGGGGCGTCGCCGTGCCCTCGGCCGTCAGCAACTTCAGCCGCTTGCGCATCTCGACGACCGACTGCGGGGTCACGAAGTCCGTGACCCGCCGCCCGAGGAGCCGATCGCAGGATTCGGCGCCGAGGATGCTGCTCATCGCCGGGTTGGCGTACTTGATGATCCCGGCCTGGTGTACGCAGATCGCATCGGGGCTGAGCTCGGCGAGCAACCGGTAGCGGCCGGCGAGGTCCTCCAGGGCCTGCCGGTCCCGGCGCAGGCCGGTCACCTCGCGGATCAGGCCGATGAGGCCGCCGGTGCGCCGGTCGCCGAACGCGCGGGCGCGCAGGTGCAGCAGCCGCGTCTCGCCCTGGGCGGTGATGATCGGCTGTTCCAGGTCGATGTCCTGCGGCCAGGCGGGCGGGTCGGCCGTCGCGACCCAGGGCTCGATGAGCTCGGTCAGCCGGTCGCGGACGGCCTCGTCGGTCGCGCCCGGCATGTCCAGGAGCACGTCCATGCCGGGCATCCAGGTGATCTTGCGGTCGGCGAAGTCGTACCGCCAGCCGATCGCGCCATGTGCGGACAGCGCGAGGTCCAGCAACTCGCCGCCAAGGCCCGCACTGCTCGGCCCGCCTCCAGGATCGATCGCCATGATCCGTCCAAAGAAGAGACCCGCCCACCCGCGCACGCGGCGTGGGCTGCGCCCGTCGTGGCCGCACCCGACCTAGCAGTTCCCGGAACCGCAGACCACCAACCATCGGTGCGGCGGGCGTAATGGACCGCTGCGCATCGCGTCGGGAGATCGACGCGGGTGGAATTCATGCCATCGGGCGGTCTGCGGCGTCGGCGGCCCGGTTACCCCAGGACAACAGCGGAGCGCTGTTCTGGTTCGGGGGGAAACCATGGACATGACGAGTCCGGCGGCAGGTGGACTGATCAACTACGTCCGCACGGTGGCGGGCGACCTCGGCGACGACGTCTACGAGGTCGACGTGGACCTCGAGAGCGGGTTGGCCACGGCGATCATCCTCGTGCACTCCAAGGTGCCCACCCTCGTGGACTGCCCACTCCTGCTGACCTGGGACGAGGTCAGCGGCTGGGCCCTGCGGGTGGAGACCGACGGCTGGGGGGACACCACGGCCATCGAGTTCATGGGCGAGGACATCCTGCCCGAACCTGGGCTGGTGCGGGACTTCCTGCAGGAGGCGGTCGACGGCCGCAACCCCGGCATGCTCCAGCCCCCGTCGTTCCGCCTGCCCAATGCGGGCGACGACCTCGAAGACCGCCTGGCCCGGTTCGCCGCCTGACCTCGGCCGGGCGCGGTCAAGCACGCGTGCGGTGGTAGATCAGCCGGTAGATCAGCAGCAGGATCACCGAGCCGATGACGGCCCAGACGAAGCTCATCAGGTTGAAACCGGTGACTCCCGCACCACCGGCAACACTGGTCGCGATCCACCCGCCGAGCAACCCGCCGACGATGCCGATCACGATGGTCACGATGATCCCGCCGGGATCCCGGCCGGGGAGGATGAACTTGGCGATCGCCCCGGCGATCAGCCCGAACAGGATCCAGCTGAAAATACCCATGACGGCGTCCTCCTGAGCTCGGTCGACCGTCCGGCACCGGGGTTCCCCGAGCGCGGGCATCGCATGCACCGGTCGCGCTCGGGTCACGCCACCGAACTCCGCCAGATCGTCCTATGAGGACGCCGGACCACGCGTCGTGGCATTCCGGGGTACCGGTTGCACCGCGGCCGCTGCCGAGCGGTTTGATCTCTGCGGTCGGCACGCGGTTTTCGGAGGCGGCGGTTGTTGCAGCGCGGTGCATCGTTGGGGCGGGATTTCGGCTTGTTGTGGGCGGCGTACGCGGTCAGCACGGCGGGCACGTGGCTCGCGCTCGACGCGTTCCCGCTCATCGCCGTCCTGGTGCTGCACAGCAGCACGACGCAGGTTTCCGCGCTCGCCGCCGCGGGCCTGGCGGTCGGTGCGGTCCTCGCGGTTCCGCTCGGCCCGTGGGTGGAGTTCCACCGGAAGCGGCCGGTCATGATCGCGATGGATCTGGTCCGGTTCGCGGTGCTGATGTCCGTGCCGGCGGCCTACGCGTTCGGCGTGCTGACCTTCGCGCAGCTGGTCGTCGTGTCCGTGCTCGTGGCAGCCGCCAACATCCTGTTCACCGCGGCGAGCGGCGCGTGCCTCAAGGCGCTGGTGCGGCCCGACGACCTGCTGGCGGCCAACGGCAGGTTCGAGTCCACGACGTGGACGGCGACCGCGATCGGCCCGCCGCTGGGCGGGTTCGCCGTCGGCGCGTTGGGCCCCGTGACGACCGTCGTGCTCAACGCCGCCAGCTACCTGCTCTCCGCGCTCGGGATCCGCGCGATCAGCGGCCGGGAGCGACCGCCGGAGCGGCGCGGATCGCGGTTCCGCGCCGGCGACGTCGTCGAGGGCTGGCGCTGCATCTTCCGGCATCCCCTGCTGCTGCGGCTGTTCCTCAACAACAGCCTGGTGAAGGGGCTGATCATGGCGCCCGTCCCGCTGCTCACGGTCCTGCTCCTCCGCGACCTGGGCTACGCGCCGTGGCAGTACGGCCTGGCCTTCGGCGTGCCGTGCATCGGCGGCCTGGTCGGGTCGCGGCTGGCGAGGCCCCTGGTCGCGAGGTTCGGGCAGCACCGGGTCATGCTCGCTGCGGGCACGGTGGGCGTGTGCTGGCCGGTGGGCCTGGCGTTCGTGCCGCCCGGCCTGCCGGGCCTGCTGCTCATCATCGGGATCGAGTTCGGCTTGATCACGAGTATGGGCGTCTTCAACCCGGTGTTCGCCACCTGCCGCCTCGAGAACATCGATTCCGGCAGTGTCGCCCGGACCCTGGCGGCGTGGTCGATCGGCAGCGGCGCCACCGTTTCGGCGCTGACGTTCCTCTGGGGGCTGCTCGCCGCCGTCACCGGCCCCCGAGCCGCCATCGCGATCGCCGGGGTGCTCATCCTCGGCACGCCGCTCCTGCTGCCGCGCCGGAATGGCGATTCGTCCCGTGAGCAACGGATTCCGCGTCCGGCGGAGACTGCTCCGCCGCGAGCGAACACGCCTCCCGGCGCGTCCCGGCAGCGATAATGCCGCCGGAGGACGTGGTCTGGCTGGCGGCGTCTGGGGCGGACTGGCAGTCGCAAGCGTTCGGCGACACGATGCACGCCTTCATGGCGCCGCAGGCGAACAGCCCGGAGAGCGGAATCCAGGACGACGATCGCTCGGCCGAACGATCCTGATCGGGCCTGAAGAGGTTCCTGCCGGATTTCCTCGAAGGCGATTCCCCTGATCCCGCAACAACATTGAGACCATCCGAACAGGACACTCCGCGGCGCCGGAACCAGGCGGCACGAGCCGGCGAAGGGCGTCGCTAGTCCGAGTAGCCGGGTGGCAGGGGAGTGGGGCGCAGGGCGCGATCCATTCCCGTGGCGACGAATTCCGACACCGCCGCCACCGCGTGCTGCCGGAGGAGCATCACCACCCGCGGATCCGATGACGTCTCCAGGACTCGCACGCCGTCGGGAAGGGGCTCGACCTGCAGGTCGATCTGCGCGTGGTGCTCGAAGAGCTCCGCGAACAGCGGGTCGAGCTGGCGGATCGCGTCGCCGCGCTCCAGCCGCCACCGCATCCGCTCGACGTGGGTGCGCAGGTTCGCGGCCACGTCCCGGTCGGCGCTGGTGGTCGTGGCCCGGACCCCGTAGGAGTAGTGGTCCACCGTTCGTGCGATCTCCTGGTGGTGGACCAGGAGATCGTGGATGATCCGCACGTCGCGCTCCAGGTCCGGGTCCGTCTTCGTGGCCGGGGTCAGCATCCACGGTGGCACCCCTCCCGGTTCCTCCTGCTGCGCGCACCCGGGCAGCGGCACCGCGATGGCGGCGGCCAGGGCCAGGAATTCGCGTCGCGAGCATGCGCGGTGCTCACCCGTCATCGTCGGCCCCCTCGTCGGGCGGCCGGTCGGTGTCGTGGAGCAGCTCGACGACCTCGGCGTCGGAGGTCTGGGCGAAGTCCCGGTACCACTGGCCGATCGCCATGAACCAGCCCGGTGTCTCCAGGCAGACCTGCTCGTCGGTCACCTCTTCCAGCCGTTCCAGGGCGTGCGGCGGCGCCACCGGCACGGCCAGCACCACGCGGGCCGCGCCCTGCTCGCGCGCGACGCGGCAGGCGGCGTGCGCGGTGGAACCGGTGGCGATCCCGTCGTCGACCACGATGGCCGTCCGCCCGGCCACGTCCACGCGCCTGCGGTCGACGCGGAACAGCCTCGCGCGCCGGTCGAGCTCGACCCGCTCGCGCCGCTCCACCTCGTCGAGTTCCTTCGCGCTGACGCCGGTCTTCCACAGCACCTCGTCGTTGATGATGCGCACTTCGCCTTCCCCGATGGCGCCCATGCCGAGCTCGGGGTGGGTGGGGACGCCGAGCTTGCGGACCACGATCACGTCCAGCGGTGCCCGCAGCGCCCGGGCCACCTCGTAGGCCACCGGCACGCCGCCGCGCGGCAACCCCAACACGACGGCGTCCGCCTCGCGGAGGTGCAGCAACTGCCGAGCCAGCCGGCGGCCGGCGTCCCTGCGGTTCTCGAACGGCACTGTGGTACCCCCTTCGCCCGAGCATGGCCCGTCGAGAGCCGGGGGCACAGGGGCATCGGTACTCAGCCGCGGCTTCCGTCCCGTCGAACAGGTTCGCGACCGTCCCGGGCGCGCTTCGGTCAGCGGTCAGATGAGATGGCCGAACACGACCAGGTTGTCCTCGTAGCTGCGGCGCGTCTCGTCGAAGTCCCCGCCGCAGGTGATCAACCGGATCTCGGGGCGCGCCGCGTCGCCGTACACGGCCTCGGTCGGGAACCGGTCCTTGGCGAACCGTTCGACGCGGTCGACGACGTAGGTGACCCGCGACCCGTCCCGGCGGTCGACCTGGATCTGGTCACCGGGACGGAGGTCGCGCAGCCGGTAGAACACGCCGGCCTCGGTGTAGGAGTCGACGTGGCCGAGCACGACGAACGGGCCGATCTCGCCCGCGCCAGGCCCGCCGTCGTACCAGCCCGCCTGCCCAGGTTTCTCGATCGGGGGAACCTGCACCGTGCCGTCCGCGTTCAGACCGAGCGGGACGAGCGTCGAGGCCACCCGGATGGCCGGGATCGCGATCCCGGTCGGGTGGGGATCGCCCGGGGCCGCCGTCGCCGGTCCGGGCGGGACCGGGCCGGCGGCCGCGATCGGCGGCGGCGTGGAATCAGCGTCCGCCGGGCCGAAGAACGCCGAGCCGGCCGCGGTGACCAGCAAGATGCACCACATGGCCAGAACTGGGGCCCGCATGCTCCCACCTCCGCCGTTTCCGGTGCCCGCGCCGATCGCGGGCCTTCGCGGGGAATGGTGGTGGGCGGCCCTCTAAACGCGCACCACCCCCTCCAGTCCAACCCACGCCAGGAACCGGCGGTCCCCCGAAAGAGAACGTAAACGCCAACGACCGCCAGG
>NZ_JBWKKH010000031.1:58054-92917 GCF_056431645.1 Saccharopolyspora sp. NPDC045839 | reverse complement strand
ACCCCATACCAAGACCTGGGCCCCCCCTCCCCCCCCCCCCCCCTTTTCTGGTCCCCGCACCACTCGCGGCCTTTGCGGGGGAGGGGGGTGACCCCCCCCCAAACCCCCCCACCACCATTCCGATTCGAATCAGCGCCGGGACTCGGCGTTCCGGCGACGGAGCGCGTAAGCGCCACCGGCCGCCAGGGCGACGGCCGCCGCACCGCTGGCTGCCAGCAGCGGGCCGGTGGCACCGGACTCGTCATGTGCCGTGGCTCCGCCACCCGCCGGCACGGCGCCCACCGGCATCTGCTCGACCTGCGGCCGCTGCTGCGGCTTCACCGGAACGGTGGGCTTGGCCGTCGGCTGCGGCCTGACCGAGGTCGGCCTGGCCGTCGGCGACTCCTGCGCCGGTTGCTGGGCCGGCTGCTGCGCTGGCTGCTCGGCCGGCGGTGCAGGCGGTGCAGGCGGCGCCGGAGGCGGTGCAGGCGGCAGGGCAGGTTGCTCGACCGGCGGCTTGACCGGCGGCTTGACCTCCTCCGGCGGGCAGTCCTCGAAGCAAGGCGGCGGCTTCAGGCAGTCCTCGGGTTTGCACTCCGGCGGCTGCAGGCAGTCTTCCGAGTTTTCGCACTGGTCGTCGGTCGTGGACACCAGCGGTGGCTTCGCCAAATTCCCTTCGGCGTTCCCCACAGGAGTCAGGCCGATCGACGTACCCAACACAAAGGCGGCGATCCCGCCAAGGCGAACAAGCGTTGAGGACACTCGAGCCTCCCTTTGATCATTCGAGCGAGAATCCCGCATCCGAGATCTTTTCCCCGATCGCCTCGCTAGATCCGAAGGCGACTATTCGTAACGGTAAGCACCGTCATTCGGGTTGGCAGCGGCAGCAATGCATGATCATACGATCGGGGTGCTGTTGATATGTCCAATGGGGAATACTCTTCACGCAAGGTGAGATCGACACCGATGTAGCGCTCCGATCACCCCGTCGGTCGTCGATCGACGCCGCGAAACCGAGGGGAATCGTCACAGATCGTCACTATTGGATTGCGTCGTGAGGCGACGATCGTCCATTTAGCCAGATCGTCCGCAAATGTGATCCGACCACTTTGGAGATCAATTCTTCCGGGGCTGCCGAAAAATGATTTTGAGAAAATGATCGAGGCTGTTGATCTGGGGTGATCGCACTGCGAGCGGACATTCGCGATCAATTTTCGATCAATTTTCGATCAATTCGCGCGAGGATGTTCCCCAAAGTGCCCTGAAAAGCCGGAAAGGTGCTGTGCGGACGTCGTGCGGCGTCGCCAGTCATCGGCGGTGATCAGATAGCGGTGGTGCGGCCTGTCGTATTCGACGCATTCGCCGTGGAACCGGAATCCGAGCTTGTCGAGCACGCGCGCCGATGCCGGGTTCCGCGGGTCGACGACCGCGGTCAGCTCCGGGAGGTGGAGCCGGCCGAACGCCGCGGCGACGCAGAGATGGCCGACCTCGGTGGCGAGGCCGTGTCCCCACCGTCGGCGCGCCAGGGTGTAGCCGAACTCCGCGCCGTCCCCGTGCGCCTCGAAGCCGGCGTCGCCGATGAGGTCACCCGTCGAGCGCTCGATCACGGCCCAGAACGCGTAGCCGTGCGAGTGTTGGTGCTGGATGTAGTCGTTCACCATCGTCGCGCTCTCCGCCGCCGAGGCCGCGTTCCCGTACGCGACGTAGCGCATCACCTCGGGATCGCCGTAGACCGCGTGGACCGCGGCGTGATCTTCGGTCCGGAACGGGCGGACCTGCAGGCGGGCGCTCATCAGCGGGAACCGGATAGCCACACGGCAACCCTTTCGCGTTCGCGAGCCGGAAGGCAAGCCCATTAACCGCGCCGCGGGGCGCGCTATAGTGACCGCATAGCCTATTTCGGTCACTACGAGCCGGAGGTGGGCCGGTGCCGCGACCGCTGATCCCCGACCGGGTGGGCGCGATCCTCGACGCCGCCGAGGATCTGGTGCTGCGCGACGGTTTCGACGGCGTGAGCGTCGAGCGGATCGCTCGCCAAGCGGGGATCGGCAAGGGCGCGATCTACCGCGAGTTCGACGGCAAGCACGAGCTGATGGACGCCCTGCTCACCCGGTGCATGCGCCGCCTCGTTGAGCGGGTGCGCCAACGCGTCGTCGCGGCGCCGGCACCGGCCGCCCTGAGCGCCGTCTACCGGTTCGGGCTGGAGGCGTTGCTCGACGACGCGCTGATGACCGCCGCGTTCCTCGACGACGAGGCGGTTCTCGGTTCCCACGCCCGCGCGGTCGGCGGCGATCGGTACCGGCAGCGCTTCGCCTGGATCACCGACTACGTCGAAGCCCTCCACGAGGCCGGATCGTTGGCGACCGACGCCCGGCCCGAGGCGGTTTCCCTCGCGCTCTCGTCGTTCACCATCGGCCTGCTGTCGGCGAACTCCATGCTCGGGCCGCTGACCCGGGATCAGCTCGCGGCGGCGGTGGACGTGGTGATCACCTTCGTCGAGCGGGGCCTGGAACGTCAGCCTGATTCCGCCGCGACCGACGCCCACTTGCTGCTCCTCGGCCGTCTGACCGAGCAGCTCGGCACCGACCAGGAGGGACGGTCATGACCGGCTTCGCCACCGTCACCGATCTCGAACTCGCCGGCGGCCCGGTGCGGCTGTACGCCGCGGGCGCCGAGGAACGCGAACCGGTCCTGCTGCTGCACGGGGCGATGCTCGACACCGTCGAGCTGCTCTGGCATCGCGTCCTCCCGGCGCTGGCCCGCACGCACCGCGTCTACGCGATCGACCTGCCGAAGCACGGCGGCAGCCGGCCGTGGCAGCGGACGGTCGACCAGGAGTTGTGCGAGCTCATCGTGGAGCAGCTCCTCGACCACCTGGGCATCGAACGGATCTCCCTCGTCGGGCATTCCATGGGCGGCGGCATCTCGCTCGGATTCAGCCTGCACCACCCGGAACGCGTTGCCCGCGCCGTCTTCTCGGCACCCGGCGGGATCGGCGCCCGGCGCCCGGCGCAACTCGCCACCTGGCTGGCGCTGCGGACGCCCGGCCTGCTGAGCGCGTCGAGCCGCTACCTGGCCAACTCCGCCGGCATGATCCGCCGGTCGATGGTGCGCGGTCTCGCCGCCGGTGCGGAAACCGAAGGTTTCGACCGGATCGTCGAACTCGCCTGCGCCGAGGTGCGGGCCAAGGCCCGCCATCGCGAAAAGGCGCTCGACGACTGGCAGATCCTCGCCTACGGGCCCTTCGGCATGCGGCTGGACTTCCTGCCGGAGCTGGGGCGGCTGGCCGTGCCGAGCTTGTGGTTGCGCGGATCGGACGATGCGCTCGTCGGCGATCGGGAGGTCCGGCAGGCGGCAGCGGCGGCGCCGGGCGGGAGGTTGGCGGTCGTATCCGGTGCCGGGCACCTGCTCCCACTGGACCGGCCCGGCGAATTCCACCGGCTCATCGCCGAATTCCTGGCAGAGGGCCAATCGTGAGCGGTCCCGGGGTCAGGACCGGTCGGCGGTGGCTTCGGGCGCCCGGACCCGCAGCATGGCCAGGAGTCCGAGCACCAGGATGAGGACGATCCCGGCCATGCCCGCGCGTTGCGTGCCGAAGATCGCGATGAAGCCGCTGAACGCCAGCGGTCCGAGGAAGCTCACGGCCCGGCCGGTCGTGGCGTAGAGGCCGAACGTTTCGCCTTCGCGGCCGGGGGTGGCGATGCGCGCCAGGAAGGTCCGGCTGGCCGATTCGGTCGGCCCCAGGAACGCCGCCAATAGCAGCCCGCACACCCAGAAAGCGGGCTTGCCGGGCAGCACCACCAGCGCCGATCCCACCACGACCAGTCCGGACAGCGCCGTGACGATGACGGGTTTCGGGCCGAACCGGTCGTCCGCGCGTCCGCCCAGGAACGCGCTGGCCCCGGCGAGGAGGTTCGCCGTGATCGCGAAGACCACCACCTCGGTGGCGGTGAAGCCGAAGGTGCCCGCGGCGATCACGCCGCCGAAGGTGAAGATCGCGGCCAGGCCGTCCCGGTAGAGCGCGCTGGCCACCAGGAAACCGAGCGTCCGCCGGTCGCTGCGCCACATCCGCGCGATCCGCCGGCCGAGCACCCGGTAACTGCCCAGGAACGACCGATGCATCCGGTTCGCGGGAGCGGGTGCTTCCGGGACGACGAGGAGCACCGGCAGCGCGAACACCGCGAACCACGCGGCCGCGAACAGCGCCACGGCACGGATGTTCAGCCCGTCCTGCGAGCTCACGCCGAACAGGCCGACCTCGGGCTGCACGAAGCCGAACAGCACCACCGCCAGCGCGATCAGCCCGCCGAAATAGCCCATCGCCCAGCCGAAACCGGAGACGCGGCCGATCGTCGCGGGCGTCGAGACCTGGAGCAGCAGCGCGTTGTAGTTCACGCCCGCGAACTCCACGAACACGCTGCCCGCAGCGACCAGGACCAGGCCGAGCAGCAAGTACGCCGAGTCGTCCTGGACGAAGAACAACGCCGCAGTGCAGGCCACCACGAGCGCGGTGTGCACCGCCAGCCACCTCTTGCGGCGCCCGCCGGCGTCGCTTCGCAAGCCGGTCACCGGCGCGACCAGCGCGATGCACGCCCCCGCGATCGTGAGCGTGACGCCGAGCGCCGCCGAGCCGCCTTGCGGATCGTCGGCGACCGAGCCCGTCAGGTACACGGTGAACACGAACGTGAGGATCACGGTGTTGAACGCCGCCGAGCCCCAGCCCCACAACGACCAGCACAGCACCGAACGCCAGTCCCACCGGGCCGCAACGCCCGGCTTCACAGCCACGTCCATCACGCGATCAGACCAGCCCGCCGCCACCCGGGCCACTCGGCGGTATCCGCGTCACCGCCGGGTTCACCAGCGGATTCGGGGAAGCCGGGTGCCTCGGCGGCGCCGAGACACCCGGTCGTTCACCCCTTGACGCACACGACCTGCTTCAGGTGGGTGACCACCTCCACCAGGTCGGTCTGCGCGGCGACCACCGACTCGATGTCCTTGTAGGCGGCCGGGATCTCGTCCACCACGCCCTCGTCCTTGCGGCATTCCACCCCCGCGGTCTGCGCCTCCAGGTCCGCGGCGGTGAAGGTCTTCCGGGCCTTGGTCCGCGACATGCGCCGGCCCGCGCCGTGCGAGGCCGACTCGAACGACCGCTCGTTGCCGAGGCCGCGCACGATGTAGGACCCGGTGCCCATGCTGCCGGGGATGATGCCGAGATCACCCGCGCCCGCCCGGATCGCGCCCTTGCGCGTGACCAGCAGCTCGACGCCGTCGTAGCGCTCCTCCGCCACGTAGTTGTGGTGGCAGGAGATCGGCGTGTCGAACCTGGTGCCCGGCACCGTGTCCGCCACCGCGAGTTGCACCAGCGCCAGCATCGTGGCCCGGTTGCGCGCCGCGTAGTCCTGCGCCCAGAACAGGTCCCGGCGGTACGCCTGCATCTCCGGGGTGCCCGCGACGAACACCGCGAGGTCCGGGTCCGGCAGGTCCGCGTTGTGCGGGAGGCGCCGGGCGATGTCGATGTGCCGCTTCGCCAGCTCGTTGCCGATGCCACGGGAACCGGAGTGCAGCATCAGCCACACCCGGTCGGCGTCCGTGCCGCCCTGTTCGAGGCAGACCTCGATGAAGTGGTTGCCGCCGCCGAGGCTGCCGACCTGCGCCCGCGCCCGGTCCTGGAGGCTCTGCACGCCCGGGTGCAGGTCGCCGAAGGCGGACCAGAACTCCCGCCACCCGCCGACGCCCGGCACGCGCGCCGGGTTCACCGGCGTGCGGTGCATGGCGAAGCCGACCGGCACGGCCGATTCGATCCGCCGCCGCAGGACGCCGAGGTCGTCCGGCAGGTCGGCGGCCGTCAGGGACGTTCGCACCGCGCTCATCCCGCAGCCGATGTCGACGCCGACCGCGGCAGGGGACACGGCGTTGCGCATGGCGATCACGCTGCCGACGGTGGCGCCCTTGCCGTAGTGCACGTCCGGCATCACGGCGAGGCCGTGCACCCACGGCAGGTTGGCGACGTTGTGCAACTGGCGCATCGCGGCGTCTTCCACGGACTGCGGGTCTGCCCACATCCGGATCGGTACCCTTGCACCTTCGACTGCCGCGTACATCTTTCTTCCTGACTCCCGGTCGACTCGACCCGGCAATGATCGCGGGTTTTCCCCAGCAGTGCCACCGAATTAACCGGACTCCCGCGAACTGCTCACGTTGGACGGTCGAACGCCGGCCGGGAACGTCCTCTGAGGACACGCTCTCGCGGAGTCGATGCGAGCTGGTCGCTCGCGCGACACCGGATCATCACCGCGGCGACGCGAAATCGGCAGTAACCTCCCCTGCATGACCCGCCGCATCGAGTACCGGAGCACCTACGAGTGGCCCGCCGCTCGGGTGTTCGCCGTGCTGATCGACCCCGACTACCTCCGCGAGCGGCTGCGCGTGCTCGGCGGCGACAACGAACTGCTGGAGCACGAGGCGACCGAGTCCGGTGCCCGGTTCCGGATCCGGCAGGGCGTGCGCGCCGAAGCGGTTCCGGCGATCGCCCGCACCGTCGTCGGCGGCGATCTCGCGATCGACCGAGCCGAGGAGTGGCGGCGCGAAGCCGACGGGAGCTTCGCGGGCGAGGTGACGGCAGGAGCCCTGGTGATGCCGCGTTCGATCACGGCGGTGCAGCGTTTGCGCGCCTCGCCCGCGGGTGCGGCCTGCGAGTTCGTCGTCGAGGGCGAGGTGAAGGTGGCCATCCCGCTGCTCGGCGGCAAGTTGGAGGGCCTCTTCGCCGGAGAGGTGCGCGGCCTGCTCGAGTCCGAGCACCAGTTCACGGTCGGGTGGCTGGCCGAGCACGGCTGAGGTGGCGGCTCGCCGGAAAACCGTTCGAGCGGGCCGGAAGCCGTTTGCTACGGTGACTCCGATCGGAGCAAGGGAGACCTGACGTGGTTGGTGACGACGACATCTCCGGGTGATGCCCGGACGTGAACGGCCGCCGGTTGGCGCGCGGGAGCGCAGCCGCCGCGTGGCGATCTTGTCGTCCCGTTCTCAGCCGCCGGGCGCCCCAGGCGTGCCCGCATCACCACGAGGGTTCTCGCATGTCCGATGCATTCATCATCTGCTCCAGCCTGTCCTTCTCCTGGCCCGACGACACCCCGGTGTTCCAGGACCTGTCGTTCACCGTCGGCGGCGGGCGCACCGGGCTGGTCGCGCCCAACGGCGCGGGGAAGAGCACGCTGCTCAAGCTGATCGCCGGCGAGTACCGGCCCGGCGCCGGGACCGTGTCCGCCGAGGGCGTGCTCGGCTACCTGCCGCAGACCCTGCCGCTGCTCGGCGATCCGACCGTGGCCGAGGTCCTCGGGATCGCTCCGGTCCTCCGGGCGCTGGCCGCGATCGAGTCCGGGGACGCCGGCGAGGAGCACTTCACCACGATCGGCAACGACTGGGACATCGAGGAACGCACCCGCGCCCAGCTGGACCGGCTGGGCCTCGGAGACGTCTCGCTCACCCGGCGCCTGCGCACGCTCAGCGGCGGGCAGGTCATCTCCCTCGGCCTCGCCGCGCAGCTGCTGAAGCGACCAGACGTGCTGCTGCTCGACGAACCGACCAACAACCTCGACCGCGACGCGCGCCGCAAGCTCTACGACGCGCTCGACGACTGGAGCGGCTGCCTGTTGCTGGTCAGCCACGACCGGGCGCTGCTCGACCGGATGGACCGCATCGCCGAGCTCGAGCGGGGAGAGGTCCGCTTCCACGGCGGGAACTTCACGTCGTACGAGGAAGCGGTGCGCGCCGAGCGCGAGGTCGCGGAGAAGAACATCCGCAGCGCCGAGCAGGAGGTCAAGCGCGAGAAGCGGGAGATGCAGCAGGCCCGCGAACGAGCGCAGCGCCGCGCCAGCAACGCGGCCCGGAACATCGACAGCGCCGGACTGCCGAAGATCATCGCCGGCGGGCTGAAGCGGCGCGCTCAGGAATCGGCGGGCAAGGCGAACGACACGCACGCCGCGCGGCTCAGCGATGCCAAGACGCGGCTCGACGAGGCCGAGCGGTCACTGCGCGACGAGCAGCGGATCGCGCTGGAACTGCCCGGGACCAACCTGCCGGCCGGGCGCACGGTCTTCCTGGGCGAGCGGCTGCAGGTGCACCGCGGCGAGCGGGCCCTGTTCGCCGGCGACGGCGTCGACCTCGCGATCCGCGGGCCCGAGCGGATCGCGCTGACCGGGCCGAACGGCGCGGGGAAGTCCAGCCTGCTGCGCGTGATCAACGGCGATCTGGCGCCGTCCGGGGGGAGCGCGAAGCGGGCCGACGGGCGCGTCGCCTATCTGTCCCAGCGGCTGGACCTGCTGGACCTCGATCGCACGGTGCTGGAGAACCTGGCGGCGTTCGCGCCGGGAATGCCCGAGGCGCAGCGGATGCACCTGCTCGCCCGGTTCCTGTTCCGGGGCTCCCGCATCCACCTGCCGGTCGGCGTCCTCTCCGGCGGCGAACGCCTGCGCGCCACCCTGGCCTGCGTCCTGTTCGCCGAGCCGGCGCCCCAGCTGCTGCTGCTCGACGAGCCGACCAACAACCTCGACCTGCTGAGCATCGGCCAGCTGGAAAGCGCGCTCACCGCGTACGAGGGCGCGTTCGTGGTGGTGAGCCACGACGAGCGGTTCCTCACGAAGATCGGCGTGGATCGCTGGCTCCGGCTCGCCGACGGCCGGCTGCTGGAGACGGCGGCACCCGACGGCGAATCCCTTTAGCCGCTGGGGATTCACCAGCCTGCGGCGGTCCGGACCTTCTCTGCGAGGACCGCCGGCGGCTCGTGCGAGGAGTCGAGAACGAGGTCGTCGAGCCCGGCCCCGTCGATGATCCCGGCGAGCTCGGTCGTGCGATCCAGGTGCCAGCGCAGGCCGGGCTCGTCGTCGGCGTGCCGCCGCCGGATGCGGTCGCGGGCGACGGCCGGTTCGACGACGAGCCGGACCAGCCGGATCGCCGCCGAACCGAGCGCCGCGTGGTAGCGGGCGACGGCCGAGCGCTGCTCGATCACGCCCGCGACGATCAGGTGCCGGGCGCCGGCCCGCCGGTAGTTGGCGGTCAGATCGCGCAGGTTCCGCAGTTCGAGCGCGTGGTTGAACGGGTCGTCGGCGGGACTAGGCCAGTACTGGCGGATGTGGTCGAGGTCGATCAGCGCGTGGGGCAGGCCCGCCCGCACCTCCAGTTCGCCGATCGCCTCGGCGAGGGTGGACTTGCCCGCGCCGACGGTTCCGTTGATGAAGACGACGTCGAATCCGGTCATGGCTTCCTCGGCGACCTCCCGCTACTGCGCGGGCGTGCGCAGGGCGGCGACCGCGGTGGCGAACATCGTGGACTTGATGGCGCTCAGGGTGGCCCGGTCCTTGCCCGCCAGCGGGCGGACGATCTCCGCGGCGTTGCGGACGACGTCGGCCTCGGGCGCGGTCTCGTCGACCAGGCCGAGGTCGCGGGCCTGGTCACCGCCGAAGCGCCGGCCGGTCGTCATCGATGCGACCGCCGCGGCCGGGGTGATCTTGCCCTGGATAAGCGCGGCCATCCCGGGCGTGAACGGGATGTTGATGTCGGCCTCGGGGAAGCAGAAGTAACCGCGGTCGGTGCGCATGACCCGGAAGTCGTGCGCCAGGGCCAGCATCGCCCCGGCGCCGAAGGCGTGGCCGTTGATCGCGGCGACGGTCGGGACCGGCAGGGTGAGCACGCGGGCCAGCAGCTCGTGGATCTCCGTGCGATAGGCGTCGAGCTGGTCGTAGTTGTTCAGCAGCCAGTCCAGGTCGAGCCCGTTCGAGTAGAACTTGCCCTGCCCGGTGGTCACGAGAGCGCCGGGGGAGGGGGCGTCGACGACGGTGTCCAGCAGCGAGTGCACCGTCTTCAGCCACTCCGGGGAGAAGCGGTTCTCGTCGTCGCCGAGGTCGAGGACGTAGACGCCGTCCTCTTCGCGGAGCTCGGGCATGGTCGGTCCTACCTTTCAAGCGGATGTGCATGGTCTTTCGCGCCGGTCGGACGGCGGGAAGGCGAGGACCGCGCGGACGGCCGCATCGAGGCGACGGCGCGCGTCGGCACTGATCCGGGTGGTGCCGTCCGCTGTGGGGGCGGTCAGTTCCCGGCGGAACAGCGCGGTCGGCAGGTCGACCACGCAGGTGGTGATCACGTCGACGCCGGGGCCGTCGCGCCGGTCCCAGAGCGCTTGCGCGAGGCGGCGCATCAGCGACACCAGCCGCCGGTCGAGGCCGATGAGCTCGTCGGCGAGTTCCGTCGGCAGTTCCGGGCCGAGCAGCTGGTCCCGGCGCACGGTCATCAGCATCCTGGCGGCGGCCGGCCGCCGGTTCGCGAACGCCGCCGGGGTGTCGGCGGCGGCGACGACCGCGTTCACCGCCGCGTCGAGGCCGGGCAGCTCTCCGAGCGCCTCGTCGACGAGTTCCTTCTGCAGTTCGAGGAATTCGGTCGCGGCGCGCAGCCACAGCCTGCCCCGCAGCGTCGCGAGTGAGCCGAAGGCGTGGTAGATCGCGCCGTTGGACACCCCGGATTCGGTGGCGAGCCGCCGGATCGTGAGCCGCTCGGGGCCGCCTTCGGCGATGAGCCGTTCGGCGGTGTCGAGCAGTCGGCCCAGGTCATGCGTGCGTGGTCGAGGCACGCCGCCAAGATAACAGAGCACGTGCTCTGAAATCGAGATGGTGACGCGCGCCACGCGGTGAGCGGTGGGGCGACGTCTGGGGGTGGCTTGCGGAGGAGGAGTCCGGTCTTCGCCGAACGCGCGCGATTCCGTTGGCACGTGCGCGATTCAGGCCTGGTACGGCCCGGTGCAACCGAATGCGGACGGCCGAGCGGCGTTCGGGAGCATTCCAATTTTAGGCAAAATTGGAAACCTCCACGGCGCAACGCGAGAGCTTCGGTGTACGCGGGATCGCCACCGCAGTTACTGCGCCACCTAGTCGCCGCGTGTGCTGCGCCGCGTGCGCTACGTGGTCGAACGCCGCCCGGGCGTGGGTCACCCGGGGACGTGCAATTTCGCGGGAAATTGCGGGCGGGACCGGGTGATCCGGGTGATCAGGGTTTGCGGGCGAGGCCGCCGATGTGCATCGCGTGCGCCGGGTTCTGCGGGTCGGGGACGTCGCCGCCGGGACGCCACTGGTTGTTCGGCACTAGTCCGGGTTCGATCAGTTCCAGCCCGTCGAAGTAGCGGATCTGCTCGTCCCAGGTGCGGAAGCAGCGGGTTCCCATGCCGCTCTCGGCGAACACGCGGGCCAGCTCCAGGGCGCGCGGCTCGCCCGTGTCGCAGGTGTTCGACACCAGCAGGTAGCCGCCGCTGGGCAGCCGGTCGCGGATGCTGGCCGCGACGCCCTCCGGGTCTTCCTCGTCCTCGAGGTGCATGAGGATTCCGCCCAGCAGCACCGCGAACGGCTCGGTGGCGTCGATCAGCCGCTTCGCCTCGGGGTGCTCGAAGATCGTGTCCGGGCGGCGCAGGTCCGCGTTGATCACCGTGGTGGTGGTTTCGTTCGCCAGCAGCGCCCGGCCGTGGGCGAGCACGATCGGGTCGTTGTCGACGTAGAGCACACGGGTCTCGGGCGCGATCTCCTGCGCGACCTCGTGCACGTTGCCCGCGGTGGGCAGGCCCGACCCGATGTCCACGATCTGCCGGATGCCCGCCTCGCCCACCAGGTACTTGACGGCCTGGCGGAGGAAGCAGCGGTTGGCCTGCGCCAGCAGCGGCGTCTCCGGGACCACTTCCATCATGGCCTCGCACGCCGCGCGGTCGACCGCGAAGTTGTCCTTGCCACCGAGGCAGTAGTCGTAGACCCGTGCGATCGAGACTTCCTCGGTGTTGACCTCGACGAGTTCCGGCGGCTCCTGCCCGGTGTCGAGCAGTCGTTCCAGCGGCCCCCTGGGTTCAGTCACTCGCCCCGTCCATCCTCGTCGCGGTAAAAGTGTCACCGACGTTACAACATCGACTCCGCTCGCCCGGCGTTTCGGTGGAGATCGTGGACCGCGTTTCGCTCGATCCGCCGCGTATTGCGCCGAACAGAGCAGAAGCGGTTCGCCCCGTGGTTCGCGCCGGTTGCCGCCGATGGGCGGATTCGTGCTGTTGAGGAGCGGGATGGGCGAGCTGGGCGGGTGGACGAGCACGACCGGTACTTCGACAACGCCGCCGAACCGCCGTCCCGAGGTGGGGCGGCGGTGGAACGCGCCTGCGTGGGGGACGTCCGGTTCCGCGGCTGTCGCAGACGCGCGTCTGCCCAGGTTCAGCTGACGTCCCGCCAGGCGCCTGCGGCTGCCGCGGCCTTCACGTACTCGCTGAAGTCGCGGGGTTCCCGGCCGAGGGCGCGCCGCACGCCGTCGGAGACGTGGCTGTCCATGTCCCGCCGGAGCGGTGCCACCGCCTCGGCGAAGTCGGCCGAGTCGACCGGCGACCAGCCCGAGGCCGTCAGCTCGGCGACGAAGTCCTCCGGCGACAGCGGGACGTAGCGGATCTCGCGGCCGGTGGCGGCGGAGATCTCGGCGGCGGCCTCGGCGATGGTCACCGCCCGGGGGCCCGACAGCTCGTAGATCTGCCGGTCGTGGCCGTTCTCGGTGAGGGCCGCCACCGCCACCGCCGCGATGTCCTCGGCGTCGACGAAGGTCGCCGCGCCATTGCCGGCCGGTAGCCGCAGCTCACCGGCCAGGATCGCGTCCCGGAAGAAGCCCTCGTCGAAGTTCTGCGCGAACCATCCGGGCCGCACGATCGTCCACTCGATGTCGAGGTCCCGGACCGCGGCTTCGCCGTCGATGTGCGTCTGGGCCGCCGGGTTGCGCGTGTCGGCGTAGCCGGGCACGTCGACGCCGCGCCCGGAGAGCAGGACGAGCCGTTGGACGCCGAGTTCCACGGCACGTTCGACGAACGGGCGGGTGAGTCGCTCGCCGTCGAAGGGCACGAGGTAAACCGCGCGCACGCCTTCGAGCGCGGTGTCCCAGGTGGCGCGGTCGGTCCAGTCGAAGCGCCGGTCGCCGGAGCGCGACGCGGTGAGGGCGGGCAACCCCGCCGCGCGGAGCCGGGAAACGATGCGGCGGCCGGATTTGCCGGTGCCGCCGATTACCAGGATCTGTTGTCCAGTCACGAAATCGAGTCAACCGCCGGGCGGGGCGGCCGGCCATGTTCGAGCGACTCGCCCGCATGTTCCCGCGTCTATCGTGGCGTCCATGGACGGGGTTGCCGAGCTGCTGGCCGGGGTCCGGGCGCGGGGCGCGCTGTTCCGCCGGGCGATCATGAATCCGCCGTGGTCGCTGCGGTTCGACAGCGGCGCGCGGCTGACGCTCGCCGCGATGCTGTGCGGCCGGGCGTGGATCGTTCCGGCCGAGGGCGAACCGGTGCGGATCGGTCCCGGCGACATCGCGATCATCCGCGGACCGGCGCCGCACCTGGTCGCCGACGACCCGGGCACCCGGCCGCAGGCCGTGATCACCAGCGACTACTACTGCGCCCCGATCGGCGGCGAGCCCGTCGCGGACACCGAGCTGGGCGTGCGCTCCTGCGGCGTCGGGCCCGACGGTTCGGCCCTGCTGCTCAGCGGCGCCTACGACGATCAGAGCGGGATGAGCGCGCGGCTGCTCCAGGCGCTGCCCGACGTGCTGGTGATCGCCGACGAGGACTGCCCCAGCCCGATGCTGGACCTCGTTGCCGCGGAGGTCGCGGTCGACCGACCCGGGCAGCAGCTGGTCCTCGACCGGCTGCTGGACCTGCTGCTGGCCTCCGCGCTGCGCGGCTGGTCCGACCGGGGGCGCGCGCCCGCGTGGTTCCGGGCGATGGCGGATCCGGTCACCGGGCGGGCCCTGGCGCTGCTGCACGACGATCCGGCCCACCCGTGGACCCTGGCGGACCTGGCGGCCAAGACCGGCGTCTCCCGCGCCGCGCTCGGTCGCCGCTTCTCCGCCGAGGTGGGGAAGCCGCCGATGGCCTACCTCGCAGGGTGGCGCACCGCCCTCGCGGCCGACCTGCTGCGCGACACGGACGCGACGCTGGGTGCGATCGCGCGGAAAGTCGGCTACGGCAACGCCTTCGCGCTCAGCGTCGCCTTCAAGCGCATCCGCGGCACCACCCCGGCCGAGCATCGCGCCGCATCGCGCGACGGCCGAACGATCGCGGCCGGCAGTGCTACGACATGATCGGCTGCGCGAGCCCGGCGAGCAGGGCGTGGAGTGTCCGGCTGGGATTGTCCTTGCGGTACAACAGCTCGACGTTCGTGTGCAGCTGTGGGGTGAACTGCACGATGCGCGTGCCGGGCACCGGCGCGCGTTCGGCGTGCCACCGGTCGGTGAACGCGCACCCGAGGCCGGCTCCGGCCATCTGCTCCCAGACGAGGCGCTCGTCGGTCTGGCACACCACGCGCGGGCGCAGGCCGAGCGAGCTGAACCAGGCGTCGAGCTGACTGCGCCGGTAGCCGCTCGCGGGCATGATCAGCGGCAGCCGGGCCAGGTCCTGGTGCGGCAGGGGAGCGGCCGCCGGAATCCCGTCCGGGCACAGCAGCACGATCTCGCGACGCCCCAGCGACAGGGTGGCGAGCCCATCGGCGGTGGAGAACTGGTGCGGTGACGGGACTTCGACGATCCCGGCCGTCGCCTGGCCGTTGCGCACGACGGCGGCGACCTCGGCCGGCCCGTCGAGCCGTTCCAGCAGCACCGTCGCGGTCGGGCACCGCTCGGCCAGCACCCGGAGCAGTCGCGGTGCCGCGCCGGCACCGAGCGTGGGCGTCGCGGCCAGCACGAGTTCGCGCTCGTCGCCCAACGACAGGATGTCCGCGACGTGGCCGAAGATCGCTCTTGCGTGGGCGGTGACCGCGAGCCCGGCCGGTGTCGGGTACAGGCGCCGCCCTTCGGAAGCCAGCAGCGGGGTGCCCACCTCGCGCTCCAGCGCCCGCACCGCGCGGCCGAGCGCCGGCTGCGAGACGTGCAGCGCGCGGGCGGCAGCCGTCATCGTGCCGTGCTCGACGACGGCGGCGAGGTACTGGAGCTGCTGCAGGTTCATGCCGATAGAGCATGTAAGCAAGCCCAACCGGACTTGGACAAGTGCTTGGTTGGGTCGATCCAATGGATGAGCCGGTTTTCCCAGCGAAGGGGCGAATCCATGAGACGGATCTTCAGATCGGCGGCCGCCTCGGCGGTCGCCGTCGCGTTCGTGACCACTACGGCGTCCGCCGCGCCGGAGCAGGAACCGCTCGACGTCCTGCTGACCGACGACGACGGGCACGCGGCGCCCACCTTGGCGGCGTTGAAGCAGGCGTTGACCGCGGCCGGGCACCGGGTCACGGTGGTGGCCCCGTGCGACGACCAGTCCGGCAGCGGCACCCAGCTGTCCTCGAACTACGCGTCCGGGGAGCCGGGGCCGGAGAACACCATCACCGCCGAGCAGCTGGCGCCCGACGTCTGGTCGGTGTGCGGATCTCCCGGCGACGCGGTGCTGTTCGGGCTGCAGCACGTCTTCACCTCGGGACCGCCGGACGTCGTGGTCTCCGGCGCCAACCCGGGCCAGAACTCCGGTGCCGTGGCGAACCACTCCGGCACGGTCGGCGCCACGATCACCGCCGGTGAGATGTCGATCCCGGCCATCGCGATCAGCGTCGAGATCGACCTCACCGCGAACCCGCCGCAGCTCGGGAACGTGGCCGCCGCGGCCGACTACACCGCCCGCGTGCTCGATCGGTTGCAGGGCACGTCCGGCGGCGCGGCGCTGCTGCCCGAGCACGTGAGCCTCAACATCAACTACCCGGTGGCACCCGAGGTCAAGGGCACGCGGGTCACCAGGACCGGTCGCAACGCGTTCGTCAGGCCGAAGTACGAGCGCACCGACCTGTGCGAGAACTGCTACGTGATCCGGCCCGAGGTGGACCTGTCCAGGGACCCGGTGGCCGACTCGGACAACAACGCGTTGGCGGCCGACTACGTCTCGATCACCCCGCTGGACGGCGACTGGACGGCCTCCGACGGAGTCCGGTCCTCGATCCGCCAACGGCTCGGTACCTTGCGCTGAGCCGTCACGGGCAGCTCCGGGTGTCCAGCGACACGGTTCCCGTCGCGTAGCCGTGCTCGTCGAGGAGCCTGCCGACGAGCTTCACCGGCCGGACGACGATGCTGCGGTCGACGATGTCCAGGTGCGGCAGGCGGCGCGCCATGTGCGTCTCGAGCTCCTGCACGTCGATCAGGGAACGCAGCCACACCGCGATGATCAGGTTGTACGGGCCGGCGGTGGACGTGACGGCGCGGACCTCCGGGATCCGGGCCATCGCCCGGGCCGTGTCCTCCAGGTGCGCCGGTGACACCCGGGCGAAGAACCAGGCGTAGACCGGCCAGCCGGACAGCTTCCGCGCGAGCTCGCAGCGCAGCCGGAGCTGCTGGTTGGCGATCAGCCGGGCGAGCCGCCGGCGCACCGTGCTGGTGCTCGTCGCCGCCGCTTCGGCGAGGGTGCCGACCGGTGTCCGCCCGTCGGCGGCCAGGGCCACGGCGATCGTCCAGTCCGCGTCGCTCAGCGGCCCCGGGGCCCGGTCGCCGGCCTCGTCGGCCTCCCGGAGCATCCGCGCGACCTGGTCGTGGTCGAGGGCGCGCAGCCGCCACCGGCTGGCCTCCGTGTACGCCCGGACCACCAGGTGGCTGCGCACCTGCCGCAGGTGCTCGACGCGGGTCATCCGGTCCAGCAGGTAGCCGGACAGGACCTCCGGGCTGGGCGTGTTGACCGTGACCAGGACGTCGCGGCCGCCGGCGGTGACGTCGACCGTCATCGCCTGCGGATCGGTCGCCAGCTCCCGGGCCACGGTCAGCCCGCGGCCCGGCTCGCACTCGATCTCGACGAACGCGTTCGCCTGGGTGGGGGAGATCGGCGGGTAACCGGAGATCCAGGCGAGGCCGGACCGCTCCAGCCGCGCCCACCGGCGCGCGGCGGTGACCGGGTCGATCCCGAGCACGGCGCCCACCTGCGACCAGGCGGCGCGGGGGGCGATCTGCAAGGCGTTGACGAGTTGGAGGTCCAGTTCGTCGAGGGACGTGGCTTGATCCTGCATCTGGGCCGTGCTTCTGCTGCGTTCCTGCGTTTGGGCTAATGAAAGAGTCTCATCGCTCACCCTTCGTGTCCAGGTTGGCGCCGACATCGAGGAGCGTGCAGTGGGCGGTCAGGGCATCGAGGGCGACATCACGGCCTACCGGGGGCTGGTGC
Source organism: Saccharopolyspora sp. NPDC045839 (assembly GCF_056431645.1). Taxonomy (NCBI): domain Bacteria; kingdom Bacillati; phylum Actinomycetota; class Actinomycetes; order Pseudonocardiales; family Pseudonocardiaceae; genus Saccharopolyspora; species Saccharopolyspora sp. NPDC045839. Next base: position 75,780 of record NZ_JBWKKH010000031.1, on the reverse strand, counting down.
GGGCCGAGCAGGAGGCGTGGCGGGAGCGGCTGCTCCGGCTCAGCCACGACCTGCACGCCGAACCGGAACTGTCGTTCGCCGAGCACCGGTCGGTGGCCAAGGTGACCGACGTGCTCCGCGAGGCCGGCTTCACCGTCGAGCCCGGCCCGGCGGACGTGCCCACCGCGTTCACCGCCGAGTACGGCGCGGGCGAGTTCACCGTCGGCATCTGCGCCGAGTACGACGCCCTGCCCGGCATCGGGCACGCGTGCGGGCACAACGTCATCGCCTCCGCCGCGGTCGGCGCGGCGATCGGGCTCGCCGCAGTGGCCGACGAGCTCGGCGTCCGGGTGAAGGTGGTCGGCACCCCCGCCGAGGAGCACGGCGGCGGGAAGGTGCTGCTGCTGGAACGGGGCGTCTTCGACGACGTCACGGTCGCGATGATGGTGCACCCGGCCCAGTACGACACCCACCCCGGCCACTTCTCCAGCCAGGCGGTGAGCCGGTTCGCGGTGACCTACGGCGGCCGGGCCTCGCACGCCGCGGCGGCCCCGCACCTGGGCGTCAACGCCGCCGACGCCGCCGTCGTGGCCCAGGTGGCGATCGGGTTGCTGCGCCAGCAGATCACCGCGGAGTGCCGGATCGGCCTGTTCGTGCGCGAAGGCGGCGCGGTCACCAACATCATCCCCGAACGGTCCGTCGTGGACTGCGAGGTGCGCGCGTTCGACTTCGACGAGATGGCGGCGCTGAAGCAGCGGGTGCTGGCGTGCTTCGAGGCCGGGGCGCTGGCGACCGGGACGACGATGGCCGTCGAACCGACCGAACCGGACTACGCCGAGCTGGTGCAGGAGCCGGAGATGTCGGAGCTCTTCGCCGCGCACATCGAATCGCTGGGCCGGGAGCTCCGCGACACCCGCGGCACCCGGGGCGGCTCGACGGACATGGGCAACGTCTCCAAGGTGCTGCCCAGCATCCACCCGAGCATCGCGATCATCGGCTGCGAGCACCCGCCGCACACGCACGGCTTCGCCGCCGCGGCGGCCACCCCCGCCGCCGACGACGCGGTCTTCGACGGAGCCGTCGCGATGGCGCTGACCGCGGTCGACGTGGCGATCGATCCGGTGCTGCGGCAGAAGTTCCTGGCCGAACAGGCCACTCGCGGCACGGTCGCGACGCGGGTCTGACCGCTCCCGCCCAGTTCCCCACACTCCTGGCGACCACGGAGGAAGCCATGTCCGGCATGACGGTTGCGCGGAAGCTGCCGCGTCCGACCCGCGGTTCGCGCGGGCGACTGGCCTTGTTCGCGCTGCTCGCGCTCGTCCTGGCCGCGGCCGCCGAAGCCATCGGCAGCCACAAGGTCGCCATCGGGCCCGGCGCGATCACCCTGTTCCCGATCATCTGGGGCCTGCTGCTCGGGGCCGTGGTGAGCATCCAGCGGTTCCGCCCGGTGCCCGTCGGCATGCAGCGCGCCGCCACCTACGTGGTGGAGATGGGCGTGCTGCTGCTCGGGGTGCGGCTGGCGTTCGTGGTCGGCCACGAGCTGCCGGTGCTGAAGCAGGCGAGCTTCGCGCTGCTGTTCCAGGAAATCGGCCACCTGTTCGGCACCGTCGCGTTGTCGCTGCCGCTCGCCGTAATCCTGCGGATGGGGCGGTCCGCGGTGGGCGCCTGCTTCTCCATCGACCGCGAGGGCTCCTTCGCGATGGTGTCCGAGCGGTTCGGGCCCGACTCCGAGGAATACCGCGGCGTGCTCGGCATGTACATCTTCGGCAGCGTCGTCGGCGCGCTGTACGTGACGCTGCTCGCGAGCCTGCTGGCCGGCAGCGGGATCCTCAGCCCGCTGGCGCTGGCGATGGGCACCGGCGTGGGGTCCGGCTCGGTGATGGCCGCCTCGTCGGCCGCGATCGCCGCGCAGTACCCGGAGCTGGCGAACCAGATCGTCGCCCTGGCCACCGTGAGCAACCTCGTGACCAGCCTCGCCGGCGTCTACATCGGCATGTTCGTCGCGCTCCCGCTGGCCGACCGCTTCTACGAGCTGCTCACCCGCGGCCGCAAGATCGAGCCCGCGGCCGCCCCGGACCTGTCGGCGGCGGAGCTCGGAAGCGGCAGTCCGAGCCGGGTCCGGCCGTTGCCGGCGATCCTCATCGCGCTGGTGACCATGTTCGTCTCCAACGCCGTCCACGCGGGCGGTGTCGAGCCCCGCGCGCTGCTCGGCTTCGCGCTGGTGGCGGCCGTCGTCTTCGCCGGGCTGGGGATCAAGCGACTGACCAAGCTGCCCGCCGTCGCCGGGACCTCCGCGCTGGCCATCCTGCTCACCTCGCCGATCTCCCCGGTCGCCGACGCGGTGATGTCGCTGGTCAAGCCGGTCGAGTTCCTCGCGATGGCGACGCCGATCCTGGTCTTCGCGGGCCTCAGCATCGGCAAGGACCTGCCCGCGCTCAAGCGGATCGGGTGGCGGATCGTCCCGGTGGGGCTGATGTCCTTCGCCGCGTCGTTCCTCGTCTCCGCGCTGATCGCGCAGGTGTTCCTCGGCTGACCGGGCGAGCGGCGGCTGCGGCGAAGAGATCTTGCGGTGATCCGCTCCGGGTTGTCTGATGACGTCATGCGCAGGACTGGCGCCATCGCGCTGATCGCGGCACTGACCGCAGGCTCGCTGATGCTGGGCAATCCCGGGGCGACCGGGCACGGGGCGCTGGGCGTCGACCTCGACACGGTGACGATTCCCGAGCTCCAGGCCAGGATGTCGCGCGGATCGCTCACCTCGTCGGAGCTGACCGCCGCCTACCTGGCGCGGATCCGCACCATCGATCCGAAGATCAAGGCGGTGCTGCGCACCGATCCGGCGGCGATGGCCCAGGCGGCCGCGAGCGATGCCCGGCACCGCCGCGGCACCGTCCTCGGGCCGCTCGACGGGATTCCCGTGCTGCTCAAGGACAACGTGAACACCCGCGATCTGCCGACGACGGCGGGCTCGCTGGCGTTGGCCGGCCGCCCGCCCGGCTCGGACGCGGTCCTGGTGACCCGGTTGCGGGAGGCGGGCGCGGTCATCCTCGGGAAGACGAACCTGTCCGAGTGGGCGAACTTCCGCGCCGCGAAACCCACCTCCGGGTGGTCGGCGGTGGGCGGGCAGACCCGCAACCCGTTCGTGCTGGACCGCAATCCGTGCGGTTCGTCGTCGGGTTCCGCCGCCGCGCTCGCCGCGTCGCTGGCGCAGGTGGCCATCGGCACGGAGACCGACGGCTCCATCGTGTGCCCGGCGGGGATGAACGGGGTGGTCGGCCACAAGCCGAGCCTCGGCCTCGTCAGCCAGTCCGGCGTCGTGCCGATCTCGGCGGAGCAGGACACCGCGGGCCCCATGGCGCGCAACGTCATCGACACGGCGCTGACCTTCGCGGTGCTGCAGGGCGAGGAGAGCGCGTTCTCGCCGCTGGGCGACCTGCGCGGCAAGCGGATCGGCCTGTGGCGGCTGCCGTCGCTCGGGCCGGACGTCGATGCCGTGATGACCACCGCGGCGCAGCGGCTCACCGCCGCGGGTGCCGCGGTGGTGGAGGTGACCCCGCCCTACCAGGACCGGCTGGGCGAGCTGGAGTTCCCGGCGCTGCTGAGCGAGTTCCACCGCGACATCGACGCGTACCTCGCGACCCGGCACGGCCCCCGCGACCTCGCCGAGCTGATCGAGTTCAACCGCCGCACCCCGGCGGAGCAGACCTGCTTCGCCGGCCAGGAGCTCTTCGAACAGGCGCTCGCCGCGCCGCCGACGACCGATCCGCGGTACCAGGCGATGCGCGCCGAGCTGGCGGACCTCTCCCGGCGCTCGATCGACGAGACCTTGGCCGAGCACGACCTGGACGCCATCGCCGCGCCGACGAACCCGCCGGCGTGGACCACCGACTGCGAGCGCGGCGACAACGACGTGATCCCGTCCTCGACGCCGGCCGCGGTGGCGGGCTACCCGTCGGTCTCGGTGCCCGCGGGTTCCGTCGGCGAGCTCCCGCTCGGGTTGCTCCTCATGGCGGGCGACCGGCAGGACGCCGAGCTGCTGTCGCTGGCGGCCGCCGCCGAGCGCGAGCTGAAGGCCTGGCGGGCGCCGCGCTACCTGCCGACGGTCGGGCCTGACCCCATCGGTTGATGCCGCTTCCACGTGCCGGATGAATCGTTCCGCCGGCAACGTGCCGGTGGGCGGACTTCCGCGCCTTTCACGGGAATCGCGCGCCGCCTGTCGTCCGATCCGGTAGCGGGGTGCTGCGCGCCCTGGGCGGCCGTGCGGCCCCGGCGTTATGGTGCGCAGGTCCGCGGTGTTCGGCTCGAACACCGCGTGCTTGGGGGAATTGATGCGGATTGTGCGCCACACCTCGGAAGGACCGCGGACGTGCTTTCACCGGCCGTCCGCAGGCGCTGCGCCGTTGCCCGGTGCGCGCGCCGAGGGGGCACTCCGCACGGGAAGGATGGATCGTCGTGACCGATGTCGCAGAGTTCGCGCTGTCCAGCCTCGCAACGGTGGTCCGGATCGAAAAGCCCTGGGGCTACGAGGAGATCTTCGCCGTGGTGGCCGGCCGCTACGTCGGCAAGGTGCTGCACATCCGGGCGGGCGAGTCGATTTCGCTGCAGTACCACGAGAAGAAGGAGGAGACGATCGCCGTGCAGTCCGGCATCGTGCTCCTCGATCTGGGGCCGAACCGCGATTCGCTGGTCCGGATGGAGCTCGACCCCGGCCAGACGGCGAGCATCCCGTCCGGTGTCGTGCACCGGGTCACCGCGGTGTCCGACGCCGTCCTGCTGGAGGCGTCCACGGCGGAGCCGGGCTGGCAGGCGGACGTCGTCCGCCTGGAGGACGACTACGGCCGCGCCACGACCGCGGCCCGGTGACCTGCGGCGTCACGGGCGGAGTTCGGCGAAGATCTCGAGACGGCGTGCGTGGTAGGCGAGGTCTTCCGCGTCGTGCACGACGCCGAGCCGCCGCTGCTCGTGGAAGGACACCGCTTCGCGGCGCAGCCGGTGCCGGATGAGCTGCGCCAGGGTTTCCTCGTCGAGGAGCCCGGCGGGCCCGTCGGCTGCGGCGTAAGCCTGCACGAACGAGCGCATCGCCGCGGTGTCGATCGCGGGCTCCTCCTCGGCCCATTCCAGGGCGGCGTAGGCGACCTCGACCGCGGGCGGGACCACGCACGCCTCGTCCCAGTCCACCACGGCCGTGAGGGCGCCTCCGTCGGTCAGCGTGTTGCCCGGGTAGAAGTCGCCGTGCACGGCCTGGCGTTCCCCGTGGGTGCGGTGGAATTCCGCCAGCCACGAATCGAGTTCCGGGTCCGCGAGAGCCGGTTCCGCCGGCGGTCCGGACCCGTCCAGACCCGGTTCCAGGCCGGCCGGGACGGGCCGCGGCGGCGGCTGCATCCCGGCCAAGGAGCGGTGCAGTCGCGCGAGCAGCGAGGCGGCCCGAGCCGGGGCGCCGGGCGTGTCGCGGGTCGGCCACCTGCCTGGAACCAGCGGCCAGACCGACATCGGGCGGCCCTCGACCCGGACCACCGCGCGCCCGTCGGCCGTGGCGACCGGAGCGACCACCTCCGGCACCTCGGTCGAGGCGTGCGAGGCAATGGCGTAGCACCACTCGGCTTCTTCCGTGCTGCGCCATTCCGGCCCCACCCGGACGACGTGGTCGCCGACGGCGAACGCGGCGGACTCCTCGCCGCCGTGCAGCCGGACGGGATCGCCTGCGAAGCGCAGACCCCACCGGGCATCGAGAGCCCGCCGCGCGGTTTCGGTGAACGAGATGTCTGTGAACGGCACGGAATCCGGCTCCTTCACCGGCCGCTCGGGTCGCGAACAGCCGGTGCTCGATGCGGTCGGCGGGCGGCTTCGGTCACGTCGCGGTGCCCTGGAGGAGCCCGCGCGCGGCTAGGTTGGTCATCAGCGCGCGGATGCCGAAGGTCCAGTCGGGCGCGCCCTCCGCGGTGTTCACGACGTTGATCAGGCTACCGAGCGCGGGGGAGGAGATGCGCACGACGTCGCCGGGCTTGTGGGTGAAGCCCTGGCCGGGGACGTCGCGGTCCTCGGTGGGGGCGAACATCGTGCCGGTGAACAGCACGAACCCGTCCGGGTACTGGTGGTGGCGGCCGTGGGCGTGCCCGATCAGCTCCCGCACGTCGCGGCTGATCTCGCGGACCGGGTTGACGCCGTCCAGCCGGTAGCCGTCGGTTCCGGCGATGGCCAGGCCGATCTCCAGGTCCTGCGCGTCGTCGAGGGTGAACTCGTCGTCGAAGAGGCGGAGGAACGGGCCGATCGCGCAGGACGCGTTGTTGTCCTTGGCCTCGGTGAGCAGCAGGGCGCTGCGCCCCTCGAAGTCGCGGAGGTTGACGTCGTTGCCCAGCGTCGCCGCCACCGGGACGCCGCGGGAGGTGACCGCGAGGACCAGTTCGGGTTCCGGGTTGTTCCACGTCGAGCGTTCGAGCACCCCGATCTCCGCGCCCGTGCCGACCGCGGACAGCACCGGGGCCTTGGTGAAGATCTCCGGGTCCGGGCCGATGCCGACCTCCAGGTACTGCGACCAGAGGCCCTCCCGGACGAGCACCTCCTTGATCCGCTGCGCCTCCGCGGAGCCCGGCCGCACCTGGGAGATCCGGCCTTCGATGACATCGCCGAGCTTCGCGCGGATCTCCTCGGCCCGGCGGAGGTCGCCCTCGGCGCGCTCCTCGATCACCCGCTCCAGCATGCTCCGCACGAAGGTCACGCCCGCCGCCTTGATGACCTGCAGGTCGACCGGCGCCAGGAAGTGCGGCCGGGCGCGATCGCCGGACAGCGTGGCCTGCAGGAGGTCGGCGAGCCGCCAGCTCCGGCCGCCCTCGTGCGTCCGCACGACCTCCCCGGCGTCGGCCCGTTCGAGCAGCCCGGCGACCGTCGGCTCGACACCGGTCAGGTCGACGACCGACGCGCCGCGCACCGCGGCGACGCACGGGCCGCCGCAGTCCGGGTCGAAGACGCGGGCGACCAGCGTGGCCCGGGCCGAGTCATCGGGCAGGACGTGATCGGCGTGGGCGGAGAGGTTCAAGGTGCCTGCCTTCCTCGGGGCTTGCTGGAGCGATCCGAAGGGGATTGCGATCAGCGCCTTCCACCGGGATCCGAACGTGGCCCAGGTGATCGCGCGAACTCCGGCCCGCCGCGGCTGCGGATGGTTGCGGCGGCTGCATGGCCGAACTATGGTCCGAACATCATACGAAGTCAACCGGATTCCGGGCCCGGCGAAGGCCGGCGTACGCGCCCGCGCGCATCGGTGTCCGATGTGGACGCTATGGGTTCCCGCCGGGCGGGATGATCACCGGCTTCGTGCCTCGGCCACGTCCCGGGAGGGGAACTTGAGCGATCTCTTCGCACTCAACGGCAAGAACGCGGTCGTCACCGGCGGCGCGCAGGGCATCGGCGAGGCGATCGTGCTGGGCCTGCGCGACGCCGGGGCGCGGGTGTTCATCTGCGACATCAACCCGGAGGTCGGCAACGCGACCGCCGAGCGGCACGGCGTCGAGTTCGTGGCCGCGGACGTCACCGACCCGGCCAGCGTGGAGGCGGCGTTCGAGCACGTGGCGACGACGGCCGGATCGCTCGACGTCGCGGTCAACAACGCCGGGATCGTGCACAACCATCCCAGCGAGGACCTCGCGGACGAGGACTGGCGCCGGGTGATGTCGGTGAACCTCGACGGCGTCTTCTACTGCTGCCGGGCCGCGGGCAGGCGGATGCTCCAGCAGGGCTCGGGGAGCATCGTCAACACCGGCAGCATGAGCGGCCACATCTCCAACCACCCGCAGCCGCAATCTGCTTACAACACGGCGAAAGCGGGCGTCATCCACCTGACGAAGTCGCTGGCGGGAGAATGGGCGGACCGCGGCGTGCGGGTCAACTCCGTCTCGCCCGGTTACGTCGGCACCGAGATGACCAAGCGCGGGATGAGCAACGAGGAGTGGCGCCGGGTCTGGGTCGGCGACACCCCGATGAAGCGGGTCGCCGAACCCCGCGAGATCGCCCCCGCCGTGGTCTTCCTGGCCTCCGACGCCAGCAGCTACTGCACCGGCACGGACCTCGTCGTCGACGGCGGCTACACCCTCTGGTGACTTCGCTTGCGGACGGCCCGTCCTCGACCGGTTGGCGAGGACGGGCCGTCGGTCGGCTACGCGCGTGCGAGTGCGTCGATGACCACGAAGGCGAAGTTGTCCGGTGCGCCTGCATCGCGGATGAGTTCGGTGAAGCGGCCCACCGCTTCCCCGGGATCGCCTGCAGCTTCCAGTGCGTCGCGCAGCTGCTGTTCGGGCACAACTGCGTGGAGCCCGTCGGAGCAGAGCAGATAACGGTCGCCGCTGTGCGCTTCGCGCAGGTGGAGGTCCGGTTCCACGGTCCCGCCGCGTTGCAGGGCGCGGAGCAGCGTTGCCCGGTTCGGGTGCGTCGCCGCCTCCTCCGGGGTCAGCTTTCCCTCGTCGACCAGCGATTGCACGAAGGTGTGGTCGTGGGTGATCTGGGTGAGGTCCCCGCCTCGCAGGAGGTATGCCCTGGTGTCCCCGACGTGCGCCAAGGCGAACTGGGCGCCCGACCACAGCATCGCGGTCAGCGTGGTACCGACGTTCTCGTGTGCGGGGTCGGCTGCGAAGTCGTGGACGGCCTGCCGCGCGCCGTTCGCGGCCGCGCCGAGAGCCTTCAGCAGGTTCCCGGCGGGCACCTCGGCGTCGAGAGCCCGGAGCGCGTCGACCGCCGCGACGCTCGCCGCGCGGTCCATGCCCTGCGCACCGAATCCGTCGGCGACGGCGAACAGATTCCTGCCCTCGTACACCGCGTCCTGGTTCTCCTCCCGCACGAATCCGCGATCATCTCGAGCGGCAGAGCGCAGTTGCCATTCCGCTGGTACACCGGCCATTTCGGTTTCCCTCCTCGACAGGTGGTCGACGAGGAAGGCCGCCAACTCCCCGCGGGCCGCGGTGTCGGCCTCGACCTGGCGCCAGTACGAGCCGACCTCGGCTGCCGCGGCGAGCGGGGGAAGGTCGCAGACCACCCTGATCCGGGCCAACGGCATGCCGAGCCCGCGCAACCACGCGACCAGCCGGGCGTGTTCGAGCTGGGACCGGTCGTAGGAGCGGTAACCCGAACGCGGATCGACGTCCGCCGGCGGCAGCAGCCCCAGCTCGTCGTAGAGCCGCAACGCCTTCGGCGTCAGCCCCGTCGCCTGCGCGAACTCGCCGATGCTCAGCCTGGACATGGCCCCCTCCTCGTCCCGGGCGCCTCGCCCGGTGAGCCGACCCTGCGGGTTGTCCCTGGGTGAAGGTCAAACTCCCGTCGACGGCGGGCGGTCAGAAGCCGAAGGTCGTGACCTGGGGGAGGGTGCCGGCGCGCAGGTGCCGGAGGATGTACTGCTCGTGGGGCACGGTCGGACTCGGCGGCGTGTCCAGCGGAAACCACCGCAGGTCCGCGGTCTTCTCGGGCTCGGCCCGCCTGGGCCGACCATTCCAGCGGCGGCATTCGAAGAAGAAGTCCACCCGTTCGTTGATCGCCCGGTGGTCGCCCTGCGTTCGGTGCATGACCGACAGCGGCACGAGGTCTTCGGCGGAGATGTCGATGCCGAGTTCTTCGGCGGCTTCCCGGCGCGCGGCGTCGATGACGGACTCACCGGATTCGACGTGGCCCGCCGCGGCCATCGCCCAATGCCCGTCCATGTACCCGGTGTTGCGGCGCAGCTGCAGCAGCACCTCCTCCTGGGTGTCCGACCTGCGGAGCGCGATGTAGACGGAAGGAACGACCTGAAACCGATCAACCATGGAACCGACCCTAGCCCCAGGATTTCGGGGCTGGTGGGCGATATCGGACTCCCCGGGTAGCAGACGGGATCGGAGCGCGGCGGCGCTTTCCGGTCTTCCCGGCCGAATGGCTTGTTCTTGGTGACCGATCGGCTGACCGGTGTGGGCCGGACTCGGCCTTGCGGATGATCCGCGACGGGGGTGGTCGCGGCGATCCTGATCGTGATCGGACTCGGCGATGGGCCGGGTGGGCTGCGATGTCAGGAGGAACTCGTGTCAAGCTCAGCGGCCGGCGCCGGGGCAATGAAGCCTTGGCCGGTGACCGTGGTTCTGGTGCGCCGGCAAGCGGTTCGGTGCCCGGACGAGCTCACGTCGTGCGGATCGCGGGGGTGGGGTCGATGACGACTGCCGTGGCGGCGCAGCCGGTGCGGCGGCGCATCGGTGATCTCGACTCGCTGCGCGGGTTCGCGCTGTGCGGGATCCTGTTCGTCAACATCCCGGACATCGTGCACATGGGCTGGGGGCCCGCGATCGGGGTGGCCGATCCGGTCCGCTCGGCGCTGAACATGTTCGTGCAGCAGCGGTTCCACCCGATCTTCGCGTTCCTGTTCGGCGTGGGTTTCGCGCTGTTCCTGGACCGAGCGTCCGGGCGAGCGGCCCGGCCGAGGGTGCTGTTGCTGCGGAGGCTGCTGGCGCTGCTGGTCATCGGGGTCGGGCATCAGTTCCTGCTGCCGGGCGAGCCGCTGCTGATCTACGCGATCGTCGGTCTGATCGTGCTGTTGCCGGCGTCGGTGCTGCCGCGGTGGGTCGCGCTCTGGGGCGGCGCCGGGTTGCTCGCGGTGGGGTTGTTCGGGCTGCACGGCGGAGTCGGCCTGGTACCCGGCCTGTTCCTGCTCGGCGCGGCCGCCGTCCGGTACGGCGTGATCGACACGCTCGACCGCCGGGCGGGGCAGCTCGCGATCACCTTCGGGCTCTCCGCGGTGCTGGCGGGTCTCAGCCTCTGGTTGCAGGTCAACAGCAAGGGTTCGGCGTCGTTCTTCGTGATCTGGGCGGCGGCGGGACTGTTCGGCGGGCTCGCCTACGCGTCGGGCTTCCTGCTGCTGTGCAGGACTCGCGCCGGTGGCGCGCTTTCCGCGGCGTTCGCGCCGCTGGGGCGGATGGCGCTGACGAACTTCATCACCGCCACCCTGCTGACCTTGGCGGTCGCGCCGGTGATCGGCCTGGGGCAGGACTCCATCCGGTACGACCTGATGCTCCTGCTGGCCGCCGGGATCCTGGCGGTGCAGTGGGTGTTCTCGCGCTGGTGGCTGAGCAGATTCGCGTACGGGCCGCTGGAGTGGGCCTGGCGCTGCGTGACGTGGTGGAATCGGGTGCCGCTGCGCGGGCAGGTCGTCTGAAGCTCGGGGCTGGTCCACCGGGCTTCAGCCTGGCGCGGCGGGAATTCCGCCAGGTTGGGCATCAAGGGCGGAGCATCGCGTGGTGACCAGCGGAGCAGGGTGTCCGTGCCGGGACGCACCGACCGCCGACTCACCGGGGCCCGGAATTCGACGGGTTCGTCAGTGCGCGGTGGAGAAGACGCCGATCCCGTTCGCCACGGCGCGGGGAACGCCGTCGGAGGGCACGTTCTTGATCACCGCGGGGGGCTGACCGGCGTCGCGCGCCGCCAAGGTCGACGAACCGCCGCCGTCGAGGTTGACGGCGGCGGCGGCCCCGAAGGACCGGATCAGATCGGCCAGCTCGCGGACGCTCAGCCCGGTGCTGGCGGCGGAGCGCCCGTCCACGGTCAGCAGGTACGCGGTCCGCCCGTCCGAGCTGGCGCCCGCGGCGGTGCGCGGCGCCAACGTCCCGGTCTCCAGGCCGGGCAACGGCTTTCCGGCGCGGAGGATCGGGAATCCGCCGACGGCGAACTCCAGCGGCGGCGCGTCGGCCGCCGCCAGCCGGGACTCGACCACGACCCGGTCGCCGGGGTTGAGCTTCTCCAGCTCGGCGGCGCCTTCCTCGCGCCCGACGAGGACGACGGTGTCACCGGGAATGGCGCCGGCGCCCGGTTCGTCGTGCTCGGCGCTGACAACGCCGTTGCGGACGACCACTTCTTCGGTGTCGGTGGTGCACGGCGCGGAGCGATCCGTGTCGGTGCCGCACACCGCGCGCGCCCTGGAGACCTCGCCCCACGCGGGGGTGTAGAGCCCGATTCCGCCGACCGGCACCGCGTACTGGTTCAGGCCCGCGAGGTCGGTCGTCGTCCCGCCGCTGCGCACCACGCCGGTCAACGACACGCTGGAGACTCGCGCGCGCCGGTCGACGCCCAGGCCGAACACGTTCTTGGTCGAGGTGCCCGCGGGCAATCCCGGGCCGAAGCGCTGCCCGTTGGGAACGGCGGCTTTCAAGTCCACGCCGTCGGCGATCGCGGGCCCGACCGAGGAGCCCGTCGCCGCGACGCCCTCGTGCGTCTCGCTCAGGTGGAAGAAGTCGCCGTTGACGCCCGCGACCGCCCGCTGCGCATTGGTCATGTCGTCGATCTCGTCCCGGGCGGCCACCGCGGGCGGGTGCAGCAGGTCGAGTTCGACGTCGGGATTGCGCAGGTCCGCGGTCAGCAGGTATCCGACGACCGGCCCGTGCTCGGTGGAGAGCTCGAAGGACCGGTAGGTCACGCCCGGCGCGATCTGCTCCTCGACAAAGCGCGGCTGATCGGCCGACGCGGGCGCGGCCGGCGGTAGCAGTGCACCGAGGAAGACGGCGGCACCGAGCGCAGCCAACCGACGTGGGAATGCCGCAGAAGTCATCGCCGTCCGCCTCTCCGCAAGATCGAACCGGCGGAAGCGTAGCGCCGTGGCAGCGGCCAGGAGATTCTCCGGCGATGAATTGCCAGTGAGGCGCGGGCGAATTCCTCGTTCCCGGCGTAGAGCAGAGGAACAACACGGAGAACGGCCGTGTTCCCGGGAATCCGGGCTCTTCCGGCTGGGCTGGGCGGGCTACGGCATCGCGATGGCCGAGCTGCGGAGCGCCTTCCGCCGGTCCCGGATCACCCCGGCGACGGTGGCGGGGAGTGAGGCGGCGGCCCGCCGTTCCGATAGTGGCAGAAGCTGATCGTCCTATTCGGACTTTCCTGGTCCCGGCTCGCGCGCGGTCGCCGCGGGGCGGGAGTCGTTACTTAAGGCAGAATTAACTGCGTCGTATGCGGCTGGGAATCACGCACCGCGCATAGATCGTCACTCGGAAATCTATTGTGGAGAGTGGTTGTGATCGGCGCGTGATCTGAGTATGGTCGTTCGACGTGACCGGCCAGTCGGGGCAATGAGGGTCGCTTCTTGACAGGTGCCGCCTACACGCTTTAGGGAATAATGGGTCAGATAGGCTCGATGACGGAGTTCGGTTTCGGCTGGCTGACACCGGTCCTGTCGTACGTGATGGCTTGCGTCGGTGCGGCGCTCGGCTTGCGCTGCATGGTGCGCGCGCTCGCGACGACCGGCCGCGCGCGGCGCAATTGGTTGATCAACGGTGCCGTCGCGATCGGCACCGGCATCTGGACGATGCACTTCATCGCGATGCTCGGCTTCCACGTCACGGGCACCGACGTCCGCTACGACGTCCCGCTCACGGTGCTGAGCCTGGTGGTCGCCATCGTGGTGGTCGGCATCGGCGTCTTCGCGGTCGGCTACAGCCGTTCCAAGGTGCTGGCGGTGCTCGTCGGAGGCCTGATCGCCGGTGTCGGGGTGGCCGCCATGCACTACGTCGGGATGGCGGCGATGCGGCTTTCCGGCATGGTCGGCTACGCCCCCGGGATCGTCGCGTTGTCCGTGGTCATCGCCGTGGCCGCCGCGACCGCCGCGCTCTGGGCGACGCTGAACATCCGCGGCCCGCTGGCCGCGTTCGGCGCCTCGCTGGTGATGGGCGTGGCGGTCAGCGCGATGCACTACACGGGCATGGCCGCCGTGAGCGTCCACCTGCACGACGTGGCCGCGCCCGTGGCAGGCGCCTCGCCGATGCAGTTCATCTTCCCGCTCACCGTTCTGCTGGGGTCGTACCTGTTCCTCACCTCGGCGTTCGTCGCGATTTCGCCGAACGCGTCGCGGAAGCCCGATTCGGACGACGCCGGGGGAGCGTCGGAGAATCCCGCGGAGCCGGCCGCCGGAAGAATGTGATCAACGGAATTCTCGTCGCGCATATCGCGTGAATTGATCGGTCGCGCCGCGTCCGCAACAGCCGTTTCTCGAAAATCCGGGATGGATGGTTCATGCCCGAAAAGCGCCGGTATTCCGGCATTGGATTCCCGCGTCTGCAACCGAAATCGGTGCGCGCGAAGACCGTTGCGCTGCTCGCGGTCCCGGTCGTTTCGCTCATGGCGCTGTGGTCGATGGCCACGGTCTCGGCGGTGCAGAGCGCATGGACGCTGCACCAGGTCGAGCAGCTCAACGAGAAGCTGGCCGGCCCGGTCCGGAACCTGGTCGGCAGCCTGCAGGGCGAGCGCGCCGCGGCCGTGCGGTACCTGGCCGCGCCGCAGCCGGCGGCGGAGCAGGCCTTCGCCGCCGAGCGCGCGCGCACCGCGCAGGCCACCACCGCGCTGCTCGACGGCGTGACCGTCGCCAGGGCCGACATCGCGAGCCTCGCCACCGACGTGAACCAGCGCATCGACGTGCTCGTCCAGGACCTCGACCGGTTCCAGAGCACCCGGCCGGCGGACTGGACCAGCGCTTATGTCGAGTACTCCGCCGCGATCGAGCACGCGTTCGCGGTGGAGGAAGTGCTGACCACTGTGCAGGACGGGCAGGCGGCCGCGGCCGCACGGGTCGTTCTCCAGCACAGCCGCGTGGCGGAGACGATCGACCGGCAGGACGCGATCGTGACCTCGGTGCCGGTGGGCGCGAGGATGACGCCCGAGCAGCACCGGGCCTTCGCCGTCGCACTCGGTGGTCAGGACGTGCTGACCGATGGCCTGCTGCCCGAACTCCCGGCTGCCGACCAGGAGGCGTACCGGCGGCTGGTCGATGGCGACGCTTACCGTTCCCTCTGGGCGATGCAGAAGGACATGGTCGGATCGGGCATCGTCACGTTCGCTCCGGACCAGTGGCGCGGCGCGGTGCAGGCCCTGACGCAGGCGGTGGACGCCAGCCAGGCCAACGCGCGTGCCGCAGGCGCCGCGGAGGCGGAAGCGGCGAGCCGATCGGTGACGACGCAGGCGGTGTGGACGGTGCTGCTCGGCCTGGTCGCCGTGCTGCTCGCGCTCGCGGTCTCCGTCCGGATCGGCCGCGGCATGGTGATCGAGCTGGTCGGCCTGCGCGACTCGGCGCTGGAACTGGCGAACCGGCGGCTCCCGCAGGCGATGCGCAGGCTGCGGGCCGGGGAGAAGATCGACATCGAATCCGACGTCCCGGTGGTCGCGCCCGGCGAGGGCGAGATCGGCCAGGTCGGCGACGCGCTCAACGCGGTGCAGCGCTCGGCGCTGCAGGCCGCGGCCGAACGGGCCGAACTGCTCACGGGGGTGTCCGGGGTGTTCGTCAACCTCGCCCGGCGCAGCCAGTCCCTGGTGCACCGCCAGCTCGGCATCTTGGACGGCATGGAACGCCGGACGGAAGACCCGGCCGCGCTGGAAGACCTGTTCCGGGTAGACCACCTGGCGACGCGGATGCGCCGACACGCCGAGGGGCTGATCATCATGTCCGGTGCCACCCCCGGTCGGGCCTGGCGCCAGCCGGTGCCGCTGATGGACCTGGTCCGCTCGGCGGTCTCCGAGGTCGAGGACTACGCGCGCGTCGAGATCCGCCGGATGCCCGGGCTGTCCGTGCTCGGCTCGTCGGTCTCCGACGTCACGCACCTGTTCGCCGAACTCGTGGAGAACGCCACGACGTTCTCGCCGCCCGACAGCACCGTGCTGGTGCACGGCGAGCCGGTGGGCACCGGGTTCGTGGTGGAGATCGAGGACCGCGGCCTGGGCATGAGCCCGGAGCGGCTGGCGGAGGCCAACCGGCTGATCGCCGAGGCGCACCGGCTGGAGCTGTTCGAAAGCGACCGGCTGGGCCTGTTCCTGGTGAGCCGCCTGGCGAACCGGCAGGGCATCACCGTGTCGCTGCGCCGCTCTCCCTACGGTGGTACCACGGCCGTGGTGCTGCTGCCGATGTCGATCCTCACGCCGGAACCGGCTGGGGACTCCCGAGATGAGCCGTCCGAACCGGAACCCGTGCGGCCGCCGAAGAAGGCGATCGCGACGAGGCTGCCGGTCCGGACCGCGGTGCCGGCGCGGCAGCAGGTCTGGGTGGAGCCGACGGCGGCCGACAAGCCCGCGCCGGAACCGGACACCGGGGGTCTGCCGCGCCGGACCCGCCAGGCGAGCCTCGCCACCGGGCTGCAAGCGGACAACCGCAAGCGAACCGACCCGGCCGCCGCGTCCCCGCTGTCGCCCGACCAGGCGCGAAGCATGATGTCCGCGCTCCAGCAGGGATTCGCCCGCGGGCGCGGCGCGGCGACCGACGACTCCGCTGACGCCTGAGACGAGGAGCATCCATGTTTGGCACGACCGAACGATCCGGGGAGCTGAGCTGGCTCCTGGACGAGCTGGTCCACAACGTGCCGCGAGTCAGACTCGCCCTGCTGCTGTCCAACGACGGCCTGGCCATGGCCGTGTCGTCGGGGGTCCGCGACGAGGACGGCGAGCACCTCGCCGCGGTCGCCTCGGCGCTGCACAGCCTCGCGAAGGGCACCGGCAGGCACTTCGACGCCGGCTCCGTCCGGCAGACGATGATCGAGCTGGACGGCGGCTTCCTGTTCGTCGTGGCCGCCGGCGGCGGCACCTGCCTCACGGTGTTCGCCGACGCGGGCGCCGACATCGGTTTCGTCGCCTACGAGATGGCGCGGCTGATCAACCAGGTCGGCGAGCACATGCACGCCGCTGACCGCTCGCCCGGCCAAGCCGGGGGTGACCGATGACGGCACCGAGGTGCGGGTCGTGAACGGGCCCCACCAGAGCTGGTACGACGACGACGCGGGGCCGATGGTGCGGCTGTACGCGATGACCGGCGGCCGCGCCCGGCCGGGTCGCGGCGCGCTGGACATCATCACGCTCGTGGTGGCCGCCACCGCACCCGAGCGCGACCTGACGCTCACCCCGGAACAGGCCGGAATCCTCGGCCTCTGCCGGGACAGGCGGGTGTCGGTGGCGGAGATCGCGGCCCGCTCGAACCTGCCGCTGAGCGTCGTCCGGGTGCTGCTGGCAGACCTGCTCGACGCCGGGCACGTCCGCATCGAACGCCCCACGCCGCCGCGCGAACTGCCGAGCGAAGACGTACTGAGGGAAGTGATCAATGGCCTCCGCGCGCTCTGACCACCGGATCGGCGGGCCCGTCACCGCGCTGAAGATCCTGATCGCCGGCGGGTTCGGCGTCGGCAAGACGACGATGGTGGGCGCGGTCAGCGAGATCCGGCCGCTGCACACCGAGGAGCGCCTCACCGAGGCCGGCGTCGGCGTGGACTCCACGGCCGGGGTGGAGCAGAAGACCACCACGACCGTGGCGATGGACTTCGGCCGCATCACGCTGCGCGACGAGTTCGCGCTGTACCTGTTCGGCACGCCGGGGCAGGACCGCTTCTGGTTCTTCTGGGACGACATCGCGCAGGGCGCGCTCGGCGCCGTCGTGCTCGCGGACACCCGCCGCCTGCCGGAGTGCTTCGCGTCGGTGGACTACTTCGAGCGCCGCGAGATCCCGTTCATCGTGGCGGTCAACCAGTTCACGGGCTCTCGGCGCTTCGGGGTGGAGGAGGTCGCCGCGGCGCTCGACCTCGACCCGGGCACGCCGGTCGTCCTCTGCGACGCCCGGGAACGCGAGTCGGCCAAGGAAGTCCTGATCGCCCTGGTGGAACACGCCAGCCACGTCTACGCCGAACGCCGCTGAGCTTCGACCGGACCGCAAGAGGGGTGGGGGGGGGGGGGGGGGGGGGGGGGGGGGCCACCCGCGTTTTTTTTTGTTTTTTGTTTTTGTTGGGGGGCGGGCCATGTGC
>NZ_JBWKKH010000031.1:0-58044 GCF_056431645.1 Saccharopolyspora sp. NPDC045839 | reverse complement strand
AAGCGGGGGCGGACAGAGAAGTCCTCCCCCCCCTGGTGGAACCCCACCACCCACTTTTGCCCAAACAGTGTTGGATGTTGACCGGGACAAAGGGGGGGGTGTCCCCGCGGGGTCCTCCGGCGGCCACACCCCTTTGCGCTGTCAGTTCTTCAGGGCGTCGGTGACGGTCAGGCCGTCGCTGGTGAACCGGGCCGGCAGGCCCGGGTCGACGCCCGCGATCTCCAGCGCCGCGATGGTCGCCGGGAGGCGAGCGCGGTCGGAGCCGTCGGCGATCTTGAGGGCGATCGCGGTGCCGTCGGGCAGCGCGGCGATCTGCACCGCTTCGAAGCCGTCCTTGGCGATCAGGCCGGGCACCGCCGCCATCAGCGCCGTGGTGTCCCGGCGGGAACCGGCCACCATCTCCGGGTGCGCCCGGAATGCGTGCGCGACGGTGCCTTCCGGGCTGTCGGCAGGCGCGCTGGCGATGCGCCCGGCCGCGGTGGCCAGGCCGCGCAGCGAGACGGCGAACAGCGGCGCGCCGCAGCCGTCGACGGCCACGTTCGCGATCCGCTGCCCGGTCAGCTCCTCCACGGTGGACGCGATCTCGCGCTGCAGCGGGTGCGCTGGATCCAGGTAGTCCGATGTGGACCAGCCCTGCCGGCGGCTGACGTGCAGCATCGACGCGTGCTTGCCCGAGCAGTTGTGCGCCAGCCTGCTCGCCGGGCGGCCCGCGGCGATCCAGGCCTCCCGCTCGGCCGGGTCGAAGGGCAGGTCGGCCGGGTTGCCCAGGTCGGCCTCGGTCGACCCGCCCGACTCCAGCACCCGCAGCGCGCCGGCGAGGTGGATCTGCTCCCCGGAGTGGCTGGCGGCCGTGAGCGCCAGCAGGTCCGGCGGCAGCGAAAGGCCGAGCCGGACCATGGCGACCGCCTGCATCGGCTTGGCCGCCGAACGCGGGTAGCAGGCCGTTTCGGCGTCGCCGGCCTGGAACAGGATCGAGCCGTCGGGAGCGACCACCACGACCGAGCCGTGGTGGACGCTCTCGACGAGGCCGTCCCGCAGCACGTGCACCAGCGGCACGTGCGCGGGGACGCCGACCGGCGGGGTGCGGGTCATGCGTCGGTCTTTTCGAGCACCGAGGTGTCGATCTTGCCGCGGACCCGGAACCAGCCGATGACCAGCGCGATGATGATCACCGGCAGGGCCATCAGCGTGATCCGGCCGATCTCGTCGAAGGCCATCAGGACCACCACCGACGCGAGGAACACCAGCGTGACGATCTCGGTGTACGGCGAGAACGGCAGCCGGTAGCTCGGCCGGGTCAGCTCGCCGCGCTGCGCCTTGCGGACGAACAGCAGGTGGCAGACCACGATGATGGCCCAGGTGGCGAGGATGCCGATGGAGGCGAAGTTCAGCACGATCTCGAACGCCTCGGCGGGCACCACGTAGTTCAGCCCGACGCCGATCACGCAGACGGCGGCGGTCAGCATGATGCCGCCGTAGGGCACCTGGTTCTTGTTCATCACGGCGGTGAACTTCGGTGCGGAACCGGCCATCGACATCGACCGCAGGATGCGGCCGGTGGAGTACAGGCCCGAGTTCAGGCTGGACATCGCGGCGGTGAGCACCACCAGGTTCATCACGTCGCCGGCGTAGGGCACGCCGATGTGCGAAAGGACGGTGACGAACGGGCTTTCGCTCTTGCTGTAGGCGCCCCACGGCATGAGCATCGCCAGCAGCACGACCGAGCCGACGTAGAACAGGCCGATCCGCCACATGATCGAGTTGATCGCCTTCGGCATGATCTTCTCGGGGTTCTCGGTCTCACCGGCGGCGACGCCGACCAGCTCGACGGAGGCGTAGGCGAAGACCACGCCCTGCATGATCAGGACCAGCGGGATCACGCCGGCCGGGAAGATCCCGCCGTTGTCGGTGATCAGCTGCGGGCCGGGCAGGGTGCCGTCGATCGGATGCTGGGTGACCAGCAGGAAGATCCCGACGAACATGAACAGCACCAGCGCGGCGACCTTGATGATGGCGAACCAGAACTCCAGCTCGCCGAACAGCTTGACCGACACCAGGTTCAGGGTCAGCACGATCGCCAGCGCGATGAGCGCCAGCACCCATTGCGGGATCGGGGTGAACGCCGACCAGTAGTGCACGTACAGCGCGATCGCCGTGATGTCGGCGATGCCCGTGGTGGACCAGTTCAGGAAGTGCATCCAGCCCGCCGTGTAGGCGCCCTTCTCGCCCATGAACTCGCGGGCGTAGGAGACGAAGGAGCCGGAGGAGGGCCGGTGCAGGATCAGCTCGCCGAGCGAGCGCACGACGAAGAACGCGAACAACCCGCACACCGCGTAGGCGATCGCCAGCGACGGGCCGGCCTGCGCGAGCCGGCCACCGGCGCCGAGGAACAGCCCGGTGCCGATCGCGCCGCCGATGGCGATCATGTTGATGTGCCGCGCCTTCAGCGACTTGCTGTAACCAGCGTCGCCGGCGTCGGCCGGGCCGTCGCCACGCTGCGACGGCTGCAGGGTCTGGTCGGTCATTGGATTCAGCTATCCCCGTTCTCATCAGCTGCGGGCACCGCGGTAGCGGCGGACCCGACGATGTTGCTGAGCGTGCTTTCGACGTGGGTCAGGTGATGGGTCATCGCCGCGGCCGCGGCGTTCTCGTCGCGGACGCCGATCGCCTCCAGGAGCAGCCGGTGCTCGACGTTGGACGCCGGGCGCCGGTCACCGAGCTGGTTCAGCAGCGTCGACTGCTTCGCCAGCGCGTCCCGGATCTCCTCGATGACCTTCGCGAAGACCGGGTTGCCCGATGCCTGGGCGATGGTGATGTGGAACAGCGAGTCCAGCGCCACCCAGGCGGTGTTGTCGGTCTCCTGCTCCATCCGCTCCACCAGCTCGGTGAGCGTGTCCAGGTGGTCCGAGGTGTGCCGGCGCGCGGCGTAGCCCGCGGCCGGGACCTCGACGTGCCGGCGCGCTTCGAGGAGGTCGCGCGCCGAGTAGTGGCCGAACACGGGGTTCTCGACCGGCCGGTTCGACACCACGAACGTGCCCTTGCCGGTCTTCGACGCCGTGAGCCCGAGGGCCTGCAGGGCGCGCAGGGCCTCCCGGACGACCGACCGGCTGACCTCGAACTCCTTGCTGAGGCCGGCCTCGGCGGGCAGCTTGTCGCCCACCGAGTACTCGCCTCGCTCGATGGCGTCGCGGAGGGTCTCGAGGACCGCCTCCATCGCGCCGACTCGCCGGACGCCATGTCCGGCTGCCCGGCTGTCGGACAGGTTCATGGCACGAAAGGGTGAACGCGAACACGTTCTGTTGTCAAGCCTTCGTGCCGTTACGCCCGAAAAGGTGAAAAACGACCGTTTGATGCCGATGTGACGCTTATGTCCGGTATGGCTACTGCCCGGCCGAAATCCGGGGGACGCCACGTGAACCGAGCTCATCTCGACCGATACCATCCCGCCGCTGAGGTGCAGGTCTCCTGCGCGAACCGCAACGTACGGTAACCGGTCGTCGGCGCCCCGCGGCGATGGCCCCGGGGCGCAGCCTGCGACATCAGCCGCGCCGGGCGAACACCCCGATCGCGTCGTAGGCGATCCAGGAGCCCTCGTCCTTGTGCAGTTCGAGGACGTTCTCCCCGGCGCGGAAGAGCTCGGCCGGCAGCGGCCGCTCCAGGTAGGACGGCTTCAGCGGCGATCCGGCGGCGGTGCTGTCGCCCAGCGTCGAACCCTTCGTCGCGCCGCCCGCGAAGACCAGCCGGTCGACGGTGGTCCCGTTGATGCCGAGCACCGCGGAACCGGGGATCGTCGCGTGGCTGTCGATGAGCCACAGCGCCAGGTCCACGCCGGTGGTGGGCGCGGCGGCGAGGTCGAAGCGGAGCCGGAACCGGTGGTCGCGCCGGCCGGCCCAGGAGTCGGCGGGGCCGGGCTGCAGGTAGCTCCATGCCTTGCGCGGGTCATCGGTTCCGGGGCGGAAGTCGACGCCGTCCGGGAACGTGGCGGGATACCGCGAGTACCCGTCCGGGGACAGCGCGAACTCGAGCCCCTTGCCGTCGAAGTCGCCGACGACGACCAGCGGGATCCCCGACGCGCTCACCGACTCGCGGCTGGTGACCGGGATCGGCGCGGACGGCCGGGAACGCGAGCCGGCGGCGCCGACCGTCACCACCCGGTACGTCCAGCGCTGCGCGTCGCCGCCGAGCCCCTCGTGCTCGAAGTGCGGGTAGACGGTCTTGGCCAGCAGGGTCTCCGGTGAGATCCGCACGCCGGAGCCGGGTGCGCCGTGCACCGCGTAGTGGTCGACCACGGTGTGCCACGGAACCGGCGTCCAGTCGACGACGATCCGGGCGAGCTCGCCCCGGCCGCGCAGGCCGGTGACGGCGGGTGGGAAGGGTGCGCCCATCGGAGTCAGGCCTTCCTGTGCAGGCCGGGGCTGCCGGCGGGAGTGCTGAAGCGGGCGACGGTCTCGATCGGCGCGGTTGCGTCCGCCTGCACCCACGGGACGATCTTGAACTCGGACACGAGCTCCTCCGGCGTCATCCGGCAGTGCACGTACCCGCGGCGCCCGTCGTAGAGCTTGACGTAGGGGTGCTGCAACCAGTCCGCGGTGTACTTGTCGGTCGGCGCGCCGTCCCCGTCGGAGGCGATCGAGGTGCAGATCAGCTCCACCCCGACGGTGCGCGAGGCCGGGTCGGCGAAGTCGGCCTTGAGCTCGGCGGCGACATGCTTGTGGATGTCGCCGGTGAGCACCACCGGGTTGCTGGTGCGCCGCATCGCCTCGATCAGCCGGCCCCGCGCGGCGGGGAAGCCGTCCCACTGGTCGGTGCGGTCCTCGGTGATCGCCGTGACGGTGACGCCGTTGGCGATCACGTTCCACGTCGCGGGCGATCCGGCCATGCCGTCGTAGAGCCACCGCTCCTGCTCGCCGCCCAGCATCGACCGCTGCTGGGCGGGCAGCTCGAGGGAGTCGCGGAACTGGCGGGTGTCCAGCATGTTGATCCGGGCCAGCGACCCGACGTCGAACCGCCGGTGGACCCGGCCGTCGGGGCCGTTGGGCAGGGCCGCCAGCGACAGCGGCAGGTTCTCGTAGAACGCCCGGTAGGCCACCGCGCGGCGGTGCTCGAAGTGCTCCGGGGAGATGCCGTACTTCGAGCGGTCGGCGGTGTAGTCGTTCTGCACCTCGTGGTCGTCCCAGGTCACCAGCCACGGGGCGGCGGCGTGCGCGGCCTGCAGGTGCGGGTCGCTCTTGTGCAGCGCGTAGCGCAGCCGGTACTGCTCCAGCGTCTCGATCTCGACGCGGTGCTCCGGGCCCAGGGCGGGAGCGCCGCGCCGCCACAGGTTGCTCTCGGTGATTCCGTACTCGTAGATGTAGTCGCCGAGGAAGAACACCGCGTCCAGGTCCTCGCCGGCGAGGTGCCGGTGGGCGGCGAAGTGGCCGTGGTACCAGGCCTGGCAGGAGCCCGTCGCGAAGCTGAACGAGCCGGTGCGCCGGCCGGGCGCCGGCAGCGTCCGGGTGCGGCCCGCCGGGCTGAGCTGCGCGCCGACCCGGAACCGGTAGAAGTACTCCCGGCCGGGTTGCAGGCCGCGGACCTCGGGATGCACGGAGTGCGCGAGTTCGGGGGAGGCGATGACCGTGCCGCGGCGGGCGATCCGGCGGAACCGCTCGTCCTCGGCGACCTCGTACTGCACCGGGACCTGGTGCAATGGCATCCCGCCGTGCCCGTCGGCCGCGAGCGGCTCGGGCGCCAACCGGGTCCACAGCACCACCCCGTCCGGGCGGGGGTCGCCGGAGGCGACGCCGAGGGAGAAGGCGCCGTCGCGCAGCGGGCGGCCCGGGGTGGCCCCGGCGGCGTCGGGCGCCGCGATCCCCAGCGCCACCGTCGCGGAGGCGACGCCGGTGAGTTGCAGGAAGGTGCGCCGGTCGAACCCGGGGCGTGTCGAGGTCATAGTGCTCCGATCGGGGGTGCGTGATCGACAGCCTGATCGACGAAAGGGGACGAAAGGTGACGGCCGGATGACGGCGCGGCGGCCGAGACCCGTCCGGCGGGAGCGGTTGCGGCCCGGTTCCGTTCGCGGCGAGGACATTGTGGACGGTGCGGGCGGGTCGCAAGTCTAAGATGCGTCGGTGCAGATGTCCCTGGAGGTTCCCCACGACGTGCACCGCCTGCGGCGCACGATCCGGTTCCTGTCCCGTCCTTACGTGCTCCTCACCCGCATCCTGGGCGGGGTGCTCGCCTTCCTCGGTGTGGTCCTCGTCGTGCTGGACACCTCCTCGGCGGTCGGGTATGCGGCCGTCGCCGGCGGGCTGGCGGTGGTGTTCGCGATCGGGCCGATCATGGTCGCGGTGGGGATGCGCACCCAGGCCGCCGCCATCCAGCACGGGTACCGCCTGACGCTGGACGACGAGTGGATGCACGTCGCCTACCCGCTGGTCGAGTCGCGGTGCCGGTGGGCGGGGCTCGATCGCGCGGTGGAGACCCCCGAGGCCTGGTACGTGATGTTCGGCAAGGCGCAGGCCATGGTCGTCCCCAAGGACGTGATGACCCCGCAGCAGCGGGCCGAGTTCGAGGCTTTCGTCGCCGCACGACGCTGATCCGCCCGCATGGTGCGGGATTCCGCTCGCAGGCCATCGCCACGGCGCTAAGATCGTCGGCGGAACGTCGCATTGGGCCTGGTGGGATGGGGTGGGTGGCTCGTGGGCGATGAGGGCGAGACCAACAACGAGCAGAGCGGCACCGTGAACGGGCCGGTCGCTCAGGTCGGCAACGTCTACGGCGGCGTCCACTTCGGTGGGCGGCAACGGGATCCGGTGGTGCCACGGCAGCTGCCGTCGGCTGTCGCGTCGTTCGCCGGGCAGGCGGACGAGACAGCGGCGTTGAACGCGGCGCTGGCGGAATCCGCCCGCGTGGTGGTGATCTCGGCGGTCGAGGCGACGGCGGGCATCGGCAAGACCGCGTTGGCCGTGCACTGGGCGAACCAGGTGGCCGAGCGGTTCCCCGACGGCCAGCTGTACGCGAACATGCGGGGTTCCGACGCGTCCGACTGGCCGGTGCGGCCGGGCGACGTGCTGCGGAGATTCCTGAAAGCGCTGGGGGACGACGAGATCCCGTCGGACCCGGCGGCGCAGGCCGCCCGGTACCGCACGCTGCTGGCGGACCGGCGGGTCCTGGTGGTGCTCGACGACGTCCGCGACGCCGAGCAGGTGCGCCCGCTGCTGCCCGGCGGTTCTACCGCGTTCGTCGTGGTGACCAGCCGGAACCAGCTGACCGGACTGATCGCCGAAGGTGCCCGCTCGATCACCCTGGACCCGCTCGGCGCGGACGAGGCTCGCGAGCTGCTGGCCCGCCGGCTGGGCGACGACCGGTCGGCGGCCGAGCGGCAGGCTGCCGACGAGCTGATCGAGCTGTGCGGGCGGCTGCCGCACGCGCTGAGCGTCGTCGCCGCCAGCGCGGCGAGCGCGCCGTTGTCCGCGCTGGCGGCGGAATTGCGGAATTCGGTCGGCCCGCCGGGCGTCGGCGACCTGTCGACCAGGATGGCGGCGGTGCTCGAATGGTCCCGGGCGCGCAGTGCGCCACCACCGGTCGAGGGCGACTGGCGGAGCCGGGTCCGGGCTCCCGGCTGGGTGCGCAGCTCGAAGGTCCTCTTCGCGGCCGCCGCGGCCGTCACGGCGACCACGCTGTTCGTGTCCACCGGCATGATCGCCGCGTCCAGCTTCCTCGGGCTCGCGTACTTCCTGATCCGGTTCGCCCTGCTCTTCGCCGGGCTCGTGCTCATGGAGCGTCCCGGCGGGCGGAGCGTGATCGGCGCGGGGCTGGTCGTCGCGAACGCGGGCTACTGCCTCGTGGACGCGCTCGCCTCGATCCACGCCGAGGCCGATGTGTGGGTGTGGCTGGAGTTCTTCGCGGTGATCGCCTTCACCGTCCTGCTGGTCATGCGGTGGGCTCCGTTCGACGCGGTGCCGCGGCGGGCTCGCTTCGTGTCGCCCAGCCGGCGCCCGCTCGCCTACGTCGTGGTCGGGGCGGCCGCCGCGCAGTTCGTCATGCTCTTCGCCGGGATCCCGTACGAATACGGCAGCATGACCGTGATGGCCGGTGTCGGCGCGTTGGCGGCGCTGCTGCCCGTGGTGGCCATCGGCGGCCTGTGCTCGGTCACCGCGCTGACCGAGCCCGGCGACGAATCGCAGCGGACGTTCGTCGCCGCGACGGTCGCCGCGTACCTCGGCCCGGAACTGCTGCTCCTGCTCGGTTCGCTGCTGCTCGGGCCGCAGTTCACCTACCTCGGCGGTGCTTTCTGGTCCGACGGTCAGCTCGTCGGTTCCTGGGGTGTTTTCGCGTTCGCGCAAGCGGTCGTGGCGGCGGCGCTGCTGGCGTCGACGCTGGTGCTGCTGCGGCGCACCGCCGCGCGGGACTGACGTCAGCGATCCAGGCGCTCGGCGGCTTCACATCCGCTGTCAGCTAGCCGGTTGCCGGAGCCAGGTGACCAGCGCGCAGGGCTTCGAGCGCCTCGGCGGTTGCCGCGTCGGCTGGGAGGTGGACGACCAGGCGGTGATCGTCAGGGCCTGGGACGGCGAGACTTTCGTAGGCCAGGCGAATCTCACCGGCGATGGGGTGTGCCCACCGTTCGACGCCGGTCGAGGGCGGGAGGGTCGCTGCGCTCCCGAATCGGCGGCTGAACTCCGCGCCCGCCGTCACCGACAGCTCGTCGGCCAGCGCCGCCGGCATCAGATCGCCGAGATCGGTCGCCGCGCGCAATGCCGCGGCCTGCTCGTCCGCGACACGATCCCATTCCGGGAACGTCGTGCGCGCCCTGGCGTCGGTGAACACGAACCGCGCGAGGTTCGGCGGGTCGGTGTCGAGGATGCCGATCGGCGTCGCGAGCAGCCGGAATCCCTCGGTGTGGGCGAGGATGTCGGATTGCGAGTCGACGATGAACGCGGGGCCGGGCTCCAACCGGTCGAGCAGGGCGCGCAGGGTGGGGCGCAACGAGCGCACGGGCGCGGTCGCCTGCGGGCACACAGCTCCGTCGCTGAGCTTGACCAGGCGGTGCAGGTGCACGCGTTCCTCGGGCGAGAGGTGCAGGGCATCGGCGAGCGAGCCGAGCACCTGCCCGGATGGCCTGCGGTCGCTGCCGCGTTCCAGGCGCGTCAGGTACTCGACGCTGATGCCCGCGAGCGCGGCCAGCTCGGACCGGCGCAAGCCCGGGGTGCGGCGCGTTCCGAGCGACGGCCCGGCCTCGGGCGGTGCGGTCGCCTCCCGTCGGGCTCGCAGGAATTTGCCCAGCGCTTTGTCGGTCACGCGCCCGAGTCTAGGTGGCCGGGCGCGCGGTGGAAGCGGATCGGCCAGGAGACGGGCCCCGACAGGGCCTCCCTCTCGCAGCCGGTACGTAACAGCCTGGTGGGCATGAGTGCTTCCACCCGCATCGAGAACCTCCGAAGCCGAACCCGCGCCCGTCGTGCGGCGGTCGGCACGGAGGTGGTGTGACGATGCGATACCGCCTGTTCGGCCGAACCGGCCTGCGCGTTTCCGAACTCGTCCTCGGCACCATGGTCATCGACGATGCGCACGAGTGCCGGCGCATCATCGACGCCTACGCCGATGCGGGCGGCAACGTCCTCGACACCGCCTCGGCCTACGGCGAGAGCGAGAGCATCCTCGGCACGGTCGTCGACCGGCGCGACCGCTTCGTCATCGGCACGAAGTACACGTTGTCGCGGGATGCCGCCGATCCCAACGCCGCCGGTAACCACCGCAAGAACCTCGTGCTGTCGCTGGAGCAGAGCCTCCGCCGCCTGCGCACCGACTACATCGACATCTACTGGGTGCACATCTGGGACCGCCACACACCGGTGGAGGAGACCATGCGCGCCCTGGACGACGCCGTGCGAGCGGGGAAGATCCTCCACATCGGGGTGTCCGACGCGCCGGCGTGGGTCGTCAGCCGCGCGAACACGCTCGCGCAGTGGCGGGACTGGACGCCGTTCGCGGGCCTGCAGGTGCCCTACAACCTGCTGAACCGGGACATCGAGCGGGAGCTCCTGCCGATGGCGGAGGCGTTCGGGATGAGCGTGACGACGTGGGCGCCGCTCGCGGCGGGCGTGCTCTCCGGCGCGGTGGGCCGGCGAGTCGATCCCGCCGCGCTCACCGAACGGGACCGCGCGGCGGCCGACGCAGTCCGCAAGGTCGCCGGCGAACTGGGCGTCCGGCCGGCCCAGGTGGCGATCGCCTGGACCCGCAGCAAATCCCGGGCGGTGCTGCCCATCGTCGGCGCCAGCAGCGTCGAGCAGATCGTCGAGAACGTCGGCGCGGCCGACGTCGTCCTGCCCGCCGAGGCGGTCGAAGAGCTCGATGCCGCGGTGGAGTTCCGGCTCGGTTTCCCCGGCGACTTCATCGCCGAGTGCGAGCCGAGCCCGTTCGTCTTCGGCGACAACGCGACGAAGGTGGACGCCTGGCCGTCCTGAAGCGTGAGACGCGCTGCGCTGCGGCGTGTTTTCGGGTGCACGGCAAGGGCGTCCGTGCCATCCTCGGCGTCGCGTGATCATCTCGGCTGAGGAGTGGTTCGGTGCCATCGGTTCGTGCTGGTTCGGTTGTCGTGCTGACGGCTGCGCTGGGTGCCGGGGTGCTGGCGCCGCCCGGCTCCGCGCAGCCGGATCCCGCCCAGGACCTGGACGTCCTGTTCGTCGGCGCGCACCCGGATGACGAGGCATCGCTGCTGTCGACGTTCGGCCGGTGGCGCCACGACCACCAGGTGCGCACCGGCGTCGTGACCATCACCCGAGGTGAAGGCGGCGGCAACGCGGTCGGGCCGGAGGAGGGACCGGCCCTGGGCCTGCTGCGCGAAGGGGAGGAGCGGCACGCGGTCGGCGGCCTCGGCGTCACGGACGTGTACAACCTGGACGAGCCCGATCTGTACTACACGGTGAGCGCCCCGCTGACCGAACAGGCCTGGCACCACGACGACGTGCTCGCGAAGCTCGTCCGCGTCGTGCGCCAGACCAGGCCCGAGGTCGTCGTCACCATGGATCCCGCGCCCACGCCGGGAAACCACGGCAACCACCAGTACGCCGCACGGCTCGCGCTCGAGGCGTACCGCCAGGCCGCCGACCCCGCGGCGTTCCCCGAGCAGGTCGACGACGAGGGCTTGGCGCCTTGGTCGGTGCGCCGGGTGTTGTCGAACGCGGCCGGGGCGGAGGAGGAGGTCCAGGGACCGGACTGCGAGAAGCGCACCGCCCCGGCGGATTCGCCCGGACCCGAGTACTACGTGCACGGGATCGCCGGCGGCATCAACTGGGAGCAGCGGGAACGCGCCGCCGAACGCGAGTACAGGAGCCAGGGCTGGGCCGGACGGCCGGAGATCCCGGCCGATCCCGCGCAGATCGGCTGCGATCACCTCACCGAGATCGCCAACCGCGCGCCGCACGCGCCGGGTGCGCAAGGCGCGGACGCGCCGCTGCTCGGCGCGTTGCTGCCGATTCCCGGTGGCCTCCCGGTCGGCACCGGGCTGGCCGCGACCGCGGAGCGCCAGCGGATCACTCCGGGCGAGCGCACGCAGGTCGGCGTCGAGGTGACGGCACCGGCGGAAACGGCGCTGCAAGCGGGCCGGGTCGCGCTGGATCTGCCGCCGGGGTGGGAAGCCCGGGGCGACGGCGCGCACGGGACGATCGAACCGGGAGCGACCGCGCGAGTCGACTTCACCGTGACCGCGCCGCCGCGGCACGCCGCCGCGCGCGTGCCGGTCCCGGTGCGGATCGAAACCCCGCAGGGACGCGCGGAGAGCGAGCTGCGGTTCGACGTCGTGCCACCGGTGGTGGCGGAGCAGGCGCCGCTGCCGGGTGTCGCGGAGTTCCAGCGGTGGACGGAGCAAGCGCGATTCCCCCTGCTGGAGAACAAGGTCCCGCCGGTCCAGACCGTTCCGGCGCTCGGCGAGCGCGACGTTCAGGTGATCGTCCGCAACTACAGCGCGCAGCCCCGTTCTGGTGCGGTCCGGTTCGCGCCGCCGCCGGGATTCGACGTGCCGAACGCGGAGCAGCGGTTCGAGGAAGTCGGCCCCGGTCAAACCGCGTCGCTCACGTACGAGGTGCGCGGCACCGACCCCGGGACGCCCACCGGAATGCAGGGCGGCGACCACGCCTACACCTTGACCGCCCGCACCGACGACGCGACGACGAGCGAGACCACCGCGGCCCTCGAACTGGTGCCTGCCACGACGATCCCGCAGGCGGGCTCGGAACCGGTGGTGGACGGCGAAGCCGGACCGCAGGAGTACCCGGGCGCGCCGCTCGACGTATCCGCGCTGTGGGAGGGCGAGCAGTGCTCGGCTGCGGATTGCGCCGCCACGGCAAGGCTGTCCTGGCGCGGCGACAAGCTGTACGCACTGGTCGACGTCGTGGACGACGAGCAGGGTGCGTTGCTGGCTCCGGAGGACTGCAAGCGGCACTGGCGCACCGACGCGGTCGAGATCACCGTCGACCCGAAGGCGGATTCGGAGAACACGTCGAGCACGTTCAAGGTGGCGGTCCTGCCGTCCACCGGCGGGGCCGGAAATCCTTGCTACGCAAGGGATGCGGACAACCACCAGGGTCCGGGCGAGGAGACCGCACCGGGCGTGGAGCTCGCGTCGAAGCCCCGCGAAGGGGGTTACGCGGTCGAGGTGGCGATTCCGCTGCAGGACCTGCCGGGATCGGTCGATCCCCGGCGCCTGGGCCTGAACGTCCTGGTGTACGACTCGGACACCCAGGACCTCACCGGCCAGTCCCGGATCGGCTGGTCCACCTGGGGCGGCGTGCAGGGCGACCCGTACCGCTGGGGCCACGCGCTCCTCCAAGACCGGCCCGCGGGAGACCCGGCCCCGCCACCGGCCCCGGTGCTCCCGCTGGACGCGCTGTCCTCGGTGGACTCACTGGGGTCCGTCGAGCAAGCCCTCCGCCTGAACACCTCGCTGGGCGGTGCCCCGCCGGCGGGCGATTCGGCGACCCGGCTCACGAGCGCGCGAGCCGACGGAGGCGAGATCCACGCGAGCCTGGAGGCGAACGGCCCGGGGAAGGTCCACCTGTTCGCGGTGGACGCCGACGGAGCGGTCCTGGCGGACCAGGAGATCGAAGTGGACGGCCAAGGCGAGCGAACCACGACGATCGCGGTCCCGGGCGGCAAGCCGACGCGACTGCTAGCGGGATTCACCACCCCGACCGGAGCCACGGCGGCATCGGCAGCCGAGATCGGCTAGGCAGTGCGCAGAATCGCCACCCGGCCACCACCCGGCCGCCTACCGCGCCCCGGACGGCACCGGTCGGCCCGCAATTTCAATGGAAATCGAAGGTCCGATTTCCATTGAAATTGCGGAAGTTGTCCACAGCCGAGGTCGGTTGTCCACAGCCGTCGGCGTGTCGTGGCCTCGGTGAGTCCCCGGGTCTGTTCGGGGAAAGCCCTGATGTCCACGAGGCCGGCCCGGGCCAGTGTCGGTGCATGACGTTCGCACGTGCATGTCTGATCGCGGCACCGCTGTGCTTCGCCGGGTACGGTGTCGTTCGCCTCGTCGGGAGGATGGACGGGCAGTACGGCCCGGGTCTCGACTGGCAGCTCGCCCACCTCGTGAATCTCGTCGGCCTCGCGCTGTTCGTCCCCGCGGTCCTGGCGCTGCGACGCGAGCTGGCGACCCGAGGCCGGACCTTCTGGGCCGTCGTCACGTTCGTCGGCGTGGGCACTTCGGTCGTTCAGTTCGTGATCGACGTCGTGGCCGGACTGCTGGCGACGGACAAGGCCGGGATGCGCGCGATCAGCGCTGAGGTCAGCGCCATCCCAGGTGCGCGCGTCGTCTTCTACGTGGTCGGGCCGCCGTTGCTGTACGTCGGGCTGCTGGCCTTGGCGATCATGCTGGCCAGGGCGAAGGCGGTCGCGTGGTGGTGCCCCGCGCTCATCCTGGTCGGATCGATCCTGCCGGTCGTGTCGCTCGACCTGATCCCGGTCGGCGCACTGTGCGTCCTCGCCGCACTGGCCCCGCTCGCGGTCGGCCAACCCACCACTCGGCGCCGCGAGGCGGCCGCCGCTGGGACGTGACGGGGCCGCGCCCGGCCGGCACGCCCGGCTCGCGCAGCTGCTTCAAGATCTCCTCGGCCCGGTACCGCGCGAGATTGCTGCTTGCCGAGATGTACAGCCGCGGGCCGACCACGGCCGCGCTCCCCAGCTCTCCGGCGTGCGGATCGTTGCGCGTGACAACGTGAGTCGGAGCATTCGGCGGCGGCGCGGGTCGTGTCGGCGGGAACCCGCAGGTTGCCCCCGAACGCGCGACGCGGACGTCTGATGTGGACACTTGCGCCGCATGCGTAGGCTTCGGCGGGTGGACGGGCACGAGACGGGAGCAGTAGTGGGACCGGAAGCGCCGTTGATCACGATCGGGATGCCGGGTTCGTTCGCCTGGAAGGTGTTCCACGAACGCCATCCGGCGATGATCGAGCAGCTGTGCGCCGCGTTCCCCTACGGGGCGGACGTGCGGGACAGGCTGGCGGAGCTCCTGCGCGAAACGACCGGGGGAGTGGTCGAGCCGCTCGGCGATGACGCACCCGACCACGGCGTTTGGGCGGCCTGGGCGGCGGACCGGCTGGGCAGGCCGTGGTCGGACTGCTCGTTCCTGTGGGCGGAGAGCTACTTCTTCCGCAGGCTGCTCGCGGCCGTCGGCTACTTCGAGCCCGGGCCGTGGTGCGGGATCGATCCGTTCGCTCCGATGAAGGAAGCGGAGCTCCGCAGCGCCGGCACCGCCGAGGCGCTGGCGGCGCTGGACGCGTTGCCGGGGCTGAGCGAGGCGGATCGCGATGACACCGTGGTGCGGGCGGCGGTGTGGGGAAACCAGGCCGATCTCGCGTTCCGGATGTCGGCGGGCGCCGAGGGCGCTGCGGCCGGGTTGGTGACCGGCGACAGCGAGGTGTTCTGGTCGCTGTTCGGCGAGCCGGGCCCGGTCCACCTCGTCGCCGACAACTCCGCCGGCGAGCTGGCCGCCGACCTGGTGCTGACCGATCACCTGCTGGCGACCGGCCGCGCGGCCCGCGTCGTCCTGCACGTCAAGCCGACGCCGTACTACGTCTCCGACGCCACGCCCGCCGACGTCGTCGGCGTCCTGCGCCACCTGGTGGGCCTCACCGGGGAGGCGGGCACGGTCGGGCGGCGGATCTGGGACGGCCTGCGGGACGGGCGGATCGAGGTGCGCGCCCATCCGTTCTTCTGCGCGCCACTGGACTACCGCGCCATGCCCGCCGATCTGCGCGCCGAGCTCGCGTCCGCGTCGGTCACCATCATGAAGGGCGACCTGAACTACCGGCGCCTCGTCGGCGACCGGTACTGGCCGGCCACCACGCCGTTCGCCGACGTCGTCGGCCACTTCCCGTCCCCGGTGGTCGCGTTGCGCGTCCTGAAATCGGAGGTCGTGGTGGGCCTGGACGACGCGGCAGCCGCCGCGCTGGACGGCACCGGCGATGCCTGGCGGACCAGCGGCTCCCACGCACTCGTCCAGGCGGCGGTCCCCGGTGGTGCAGCGGTCACACGTTGACCGACGCGGTTGCGCCGCAAGGGATTCGCGGTCAGATGCCGGTCGGGGACTCGCGCACGTCCCGGGCGAGGTCGGCCAGCCCGAGCCGGTCGAAGGCTTCGGCGGCGATGTGGCTGCCGATGAGCAGGCTCGACGTCGCCGCGGGGGACGGGGCGTTGAGCACGTGGATCGCGCGCGGGGTGTGGCTGATGACGAAGTCGTCGACCAGTTCGCCGGTGGGCTTGACGGCCTGCGCTCGCACGCCGCTGCCGTGCCTGCGCAGGTCCTCGCCG
Organism: Saccharopolyspora sp. NPDC045839; assembly: GCF_056431645.1. Classification (NCBI taxonomy): domain Bacteria; kingdom Bacillati; phylum Actinomycetota; class Actinomycetes; order Pseudonocardiales; family Pseudonocardiaceae; genus Saccharopolyspora; species Saccharopolyspora sp. NPDC045839. The sequence goes on along the minus strand of NZ_JBWKKH010000031.1, from coordinate 42,258 downwards.
TTGATCTCCGGGATCATCCGGCGGACTTCGCGGACGAACAGCGGCCAGACCAGCGAGCGGCCGATTTCCGCGAGGCCGTACCGCCAGTAGCGCCGGGCGAGCCCGCGCAGCGCGGGGTCGAGCAGCAGTTCGCGCAGCATGCGCGGGTCGACGTCGCGCCACCGGTAGCCCTGCCGCGCCAGGGCGGGCACGGCGTTGGGGCCGACGTGCACGGTGCCGTCGAGCATCGGCGTCACGTGCACGCCGAGGAACGGCAGATCCGGGTCGGGCACCGGGTAGACCGGGTTGTTGATCAGGCCGCGCCGGGCCGGGCGGATCTCGGCGTACTCGCCGCGGAAGGGCATGATCCGCACCGGCGGCCGGTGCCCGGTGGCCTCGGCGATCTTGTCGCTGTGCAGGCCGGCGCAGTTGACGATGATCCGCGCCCGCACCTCGCCGGTGGGGGTGTGGACGACGGTCCGGTCGCCGGCGGCGGCGAACGACCGCGCCGGCGAGTTCGTGCGCAGGTCGGCGCCGAGCCCGGCGAGCTCGGCCGCGAAGGCGCGGCACACCTGGCCGAAGTCGGTCATGGCGGTGTCGGCGACCGCCAGCGCGCCGACACCGGCGACGTGCGGTTCCCGCTCGGCGATCTCGCCGCGGCTCAACCGCTGCACCGTGACGCCGTTCTCCCGGCCCCGGGCTTCGAGCGCGTCCATCCGCGGCAGCTGCTCCTCGGCCGTGGCGACCACGATCTTGCCGGTGCGCTTGACCGGCACGCCGTGCTCGTCGCAGTAGCGGATCATCGCTTCGCCGCCGGCGCGGGCCAGTCGAGCCTTGAGGCTGCCCGGCGCGTAGTACAGGCCGCTGTGGATCACGTTGCTGTTGTGCCCGGACTGGTGGGCGCCCCACCGCGATTCCTTCTCCAGGACGGTCACGGAGGCATCAGGATGCGCGCGCAGCACCGCCCTCGCCGTTGCCAGCCCGAGCAATCCGCCGCCGATGATTGCGACGTCGACGTCACCGGACATCCGGGAACCTTCCCTTCGAATTGATCCGCAGCGAATGTATACAGTCGCTGCGGAGAGGGCAATGAGTATCCTGGCGCGGTGACTCGTGCAGCCCGGACCAGCAACAGCGCCGAGGTGATCGCCGCGCGGCTGCGGAAATCCATCCGGGGCGGCGAGCTCCTCCCCGGCACCCGCCTGGTCCAGGAACAACTGGCCGGCGAGCTTGAGGTCAGCCGCATCCCGCTGCGCGAGGCGCTGCACGCCCTGGCCGCCGAAGGCCTCATCGAGGTGCAGCCGCAGCGCGGCATGATCGTCGCCGAGCTCAGCCGCGACGACATCACCGAGCTCTTCGAGCTGCGCCTCCGGCTCGAACCGCACCTGGCCGAGGAGATCGTGCGCGGCTGCCGCGAACGCGACGTCGACGAGCTGCAGGCCATGTCCGATCAGATGCGCGAGAAGGGCGCGGACGCGGCGGGCCGCGCGTCCCTCAACTACCAGTTCCACCGCCAGATCTACGAGATGTCCGAGCGGCGGCTGGCGCTGCGCTTCATCGACCAGCTGCTGCACCTCGTCGAGCCCTACAGCCGCCGTTGGGTCCGCTCCGGGCGCGACCTGAAGCGCATCGACGACGAACACCAGACGATGGTCGACGCCCTCCGGGCTCGCGATGCGCAAGCGCTGCGACGCGTGATCACGGCCCACGTCGAGGGCGCCCGGGACCACGTCCTCGCCGCCCACGAGACCTGAGCATCGCGCGGCGTACCGGGCCCGTCACCGGCTGTTCAACACCGTCCACAACGGACTCGCGACGGCCCGCCGGAGCCGACCCGGCCTTGGCGCGGACCACGGGCTCCATGATGTGCTACCTCGGCGACCGACCGGAGTTGAGGAGAGACGATGAGGCTGCGCGAGCTGGTGCACGAGTTCGACCTCGGGTTGTCCGTCGTGGAAGCGGGCGCCGCCGGGCTCACCGGCGAGGTGCGCCGCGCCTACGTGACGGACCTGCCGGATCCGAGCCGGTTCCTGCTCCCCGGTGACCTCGTGCTCACCAGCTGCCTCTGGTACCGCGAGCCCGCCGACAGCCGGCCGTTCGCCGCCGCGCTGGCGCGCAGCCGGGCGGCCGGGCTGGTCGTCGGGCTGCTCGTCACCAGGGCGATGCCCGCGGGCCTGGTGGCCGCGTGCGCCGAGCTCGGCCTGCCGCTGCTGGTGATCGCCGAGGACCGGTCGTTCACCCCGGTCTGCGAGACCGTGCTGGCGGAGAAGCAGCGGCTTTCCCTGCGGCAGCGGCAGATCGCCGACCTCGTCGGCGTGCTCGGCTCGGACACCGCGGCGCCCGGCGAGGTGTCGGCGCACCTGCGGATGCTCGGCGCCGACCCGCACCTCCCGACGGTCGTGGTCGCGGCCTCGGCCGGCCCCGGCGACGGCCTGGCGGAGAACCTCGCCGACCTGCTGGCGGCCCCTGGCCGCCGCCTCCTCGTGCACGCCGACGACGACAAGACCGTGCTGCTGGTCAACGGTGCGGCCGAGCACCTCGACGGCGTGGCCGCCGAGCTGTCGGCGGCCGAACTGCCCGGCCGGAACCGGCTGCTGGCGGGAGTGAGCGAGCGGACCGCCAGCGTCAGCGACCTGGGTTCGGCGCTGGAGATCGCCCGCCGGCGGCTGCGTTCCGCGCGGGGCCACGGGCCCGGCCGGGCGCCGGTGGTGGTGTCCGGGTCGAAGGTCGATTCGCACGCCGTCCTGCTGTCGGCGTTGCCGGCCCGGCTGCGCCGCTCGTTCCGGCACCACATGCTCACGCCGCTGGCCGACTACGACGCCGTGCACGGCTCGGACCTGATCGGCACCCTCACGTCGTTCCTCGAATCCTGCGGTTCGTGGCAGCGCTCCGCCGAGGAGCTCCACGTGCACGTGAACACGCTCCGGTACCGGATCCAGCGCATCGAGCAGCTGACGGGCCGAAGCCTGTCCTCGATGCGCGACCGCGTCGACCTCTACCTCGCGCTCACCTGCCTGGACGTCGCCGAGAACAACCAGCCCGCAACGGGCACGGCCTAGTCGCACGAGGTTCGTGAGTGCTATTTCCGGCAAGAACCGGCTTCGGCACTCACGAGCCCGTGCGGTCAGGCCGGGAGTTGCCCGGCGACGAGGACGCCGCGGCAGACGACCGCGACGATGTTCTCCGGCGCCAGGTCGGCCGCCCGCTCCCAGGGCCGGCCGCGCAGGACGATGAAGTCCGCGCCCAGGCCCGACGCGATCCGCCCCGTGACGTTCCCGAGGCCCATCGAGGCGGCGGCGTCGGACGTGGCCGCGCGCAGCGCGGTCTCCGCGTCGAAGCCGAGGACCTCGGTCATCCGGACCACCTCGGTCAGCTGGTCGCCGAACTCGACGAAGTAGCCGCTGGCGTCGGTGGCGAGCACGAACCGCACCCCGGCGCGCGCCGCGGCCCGGAACAGCTCGTCGCGGCGGGCGACCAGCTCGGCGGCCTTGTCCCGGGCCTCCGCGCTCGCGGCGGCCTTGCCCCGCGCGATGATCTCGTTGATCAGCAGCGTCGGCCCGACCGGCGTCCCGCGCGCGGCCAGGACCTCCGCCTGCTCCGCGGTGAGCTCGGTGCCGTGCTCGATGGAGTCCGCGCCTTCCTCCAGGGCGATCTGGATGCCGATCTCCGAGTGCGCGTGCGCGGACACGAGCATGCCCAGCGCGTGCGCCTCGTCGATGGTCGCCCGGAGCTCCTCGCGGGTGTGGTTGCGCCAGCCGACCTTGTCGCCGATCGACAGCACCCCGCCGCTGGTGAAGATCTTGATACCGGTGAGCCCGGCCCGCGCCCAGGTGCGCACCAGCTTGCGGCACTCGTCGGGACTGTCGGCCAGCGGCGCCCGCTCCTTCACCGCGGGCGGGACGAACAGGTCGCCGTGGCCGGCGGTCATCCCGACCGGGCCGCTGACCAGCAATCGAGGCCCCGGCATGATGCCGAGTTCGAACGCCCGCCGCGCCGCGGCCTGCGCCTGGTCGCCCGCGAGGTCCCGCAGCGTCGTGACGCCCCGGCGCATCGCCTTCTGCGCGTTCGCGGCCGCGTGCAGCGTCTGCTCCTCGCGCGTGGTGACCAGCGGGAAGGTGAACGTGTCGGTGCCGCCGTCGCCCTCGCCGGCGAAGCCGAGCAGGTGGACGTGCGTGTCCACCAGGCCCGGCAGCACGCACAACTCCGGCCAGCGCTCCTCGGTGGCGGGGGTGACCTCCTCGATGCGGTCCGGCGCCCACGCCAGGTCGCTGACCCCGACGTCCCGGGTGCCGTCCCAGACCCTGATGCCGTCCAGCCGATGCGTCATGCGGTCACCTCCGCCTTCCAGCGGGCCTTCTGCTCCGCCGGGGCGAAGCAGGCGTCGAACGAGTTGCGGGCCAGCGTCGCGAGCTGCTGGTCGTCCAGGCCGAGTTCGCTGCGCAGCGCCGCGAAGTTGTCGTCGACGTAACCGCCGAAGTAGGCGGGGTCGTCGCTGTTGACGCAGACGAGCAGGCCCTCGTCGAGCATCGCGGGCAGGACGTGATCGGCCAGCTCGCCCACCACCCGCAGGGCCACATTGGACAGCGGGCAGACGGTGAGCGGCACCTGCTCCTCGCGCAGCCGCCGCACCAGCTTCGCGTCCTCCATCGCACGGATGCCGTGGTCGATCCGCTCGACGCCGAGCACGTCGAGCGCCTCCCACACGTAGTCGGGCCCGCCTTCCTCGCCGGCGTGCGCGACGCGGTGCAGCCCCTCGGCCGCCGCCATCCGGTACACCTCGCGGAACAGCGACGGCGGGTGGCCGACCTCGGCGGAGTCCAGGCCCACGCCGATGAACCGGTCGCGGAACGGCAACGCGGCCCGGAACGTCTCCTCCGCGGCATCCGCGCCGAGGTCCCGCAGGAAGCACAGGATCAGATCGGTCGAGATGTCGCGGGCGTCGTCCAACGCGCCGGAGAGACCCGCGAACACCGCCTCCAGCGGCACGCCGTTGCGCAGGTGGGTCTGCGGGTCGAAGAAGATCTCGGCGCGCCGCACGCCTGCCTGCGCGGCGCGCACCAGGTATGCGCTGGTGAGGTCGTAGAAGTCCTGTTCGGTGCGCAGCACCGGCAGGTTCGCGTAGTACAGGTCGAGGAACGACTGCAGGTCGGTGAACCGGTACCGGGCGCGCAGCTCGTCGATGTCCGTGGTCGGCAGCTTCACCCCGTTGCGCGCCGCCAGGCGGACCAGCATCTCGGGCTCCAAGGTGCCCTCGATGTGAATGTGCAACTCCGCCGTCGGCAGCATGAACGTGTCTCCTCCCACCGTCATCGCTCCACAGCCAACCGGAACCGCCCGCGCGCCGCTTCGGCGGATCGCCCAAGGTTTTCCCCACGTGCCCCGATCGGGCCTGCAACTTCGACACAGCACCGTAACGTCCTTGTAGGACCCTCCAACGATCGCGTCCGGACCGGGCCGGATCTTTCGTCTGCGCGCACATGGATCGCGCCTGCGCCGTTTGTTTGACTGCCACGCATGGTTAACCTCCGGTCTGCCGGCCGGCCCCTCGACCGGCGTCGATTCCTCCGTCTGTCCGGGCTGGCGCTGGGCGGCTCGGCGCTGCTGTCGGCTTGCGGCGGCAACGCGTCGAGCGGTTCCTCCGGCGGCTCGGTGTCCATGCAGCTGTCCTGGGTGAAGAACGTCGAGTTCGCCGGCCAGTACTTCGCCGACAGCCGCGGCTACTTCACGCAGGCGGGCTTCGAGCGGGTGGAGCTGCTCGCCGGGGGCGCCGCGGGCACCTCGGCGGAAGCGGCGATCGCCACCGGCCGGGCGTGGATCGGCGTGTCCGCGCCGCTGATCACCGCCCCGGCGATCAAGCAGGGCGCGCCGCTGAAGATCGTCGCCGCGACCTACCAGAAGAACCCGTTCGCGGTCGTGTCGCTGGAGAAGAACCCGATCCCCGACGCCAAGTCGATGATCGGCAAGCGGATCGGGGTGCAGGACGGCAACGACCTCGCCTTCACCGCGCTGCTGAAGGCCAACGGCATCGACCCGGGCCAGCTCACCCGCGTGCCGTTCCAGTTCGACCCGACGCCGATCACCACCGGCCAGATCGACGGCTACCTCGGGTTCTCCACCAGCGGCGCCGCCACGCTCGCCCGCCGCGGCGTCCCGGCGACGCAGTTCCTGTTCGCCGACAACGGGTTGCCGCTGGTCGGCGAGACGCTGATCGTGTCGCAGCAGACCATCGATGAGGAACGCGACAAGCTGAAGGCGTTCCTGAAGGCGATGGTGCGCGGCTGGAAGGACGCCATCGCCGACCCGGCCGCCGCCGCGCGCCTCGCGGTCGACCAGTACGGCAAGGACCAGAACCTCAAGGCCGACGAGCAGGAGGGGATGATGCGGCGCCAGGCCGAGCTGATCGTCTCCGACGACACCAGGGCGAACGGGCTGCTGACCGTCTCCGACGAGCTCATCGGGGCCAGCATCGACTCGCTGAAGTTCGCCGGGATCGACATCGCCGCCGACGACCTGTTCGACCTCGCCCCGCTGCGCGAGGTCTACCAGGAGAACCCGGACCTGCTGCGGTGACCGAGGGGATTTCGCTGTCGGGCCTGGGAAAGCGCTTCGCGCTGCGCAAGAACCCGGTCACCGCGCTGGAGAACGTCGACCTGCACACCGAGCAGGGGGCGTTCCTGTCGCTGCTCGGGCCGTCCGGCTGCGGCAAGTCGACGGTGCTGCGCATCCTCGCCGGGCTCGAAGAGCCCACGACCGGCACCGCGCTCGTGCACGGCGAGACGCCGCTGGAACTGCGCAAGCACCACCACCTCGGGATCGCGTTCCAGGACTCGGCGCTGCTGCCGTGGCGCAGCGTCGCGACCAACATCCGGCTGCCGCTGGAGGTCGCGGGCCTCAAGCCGGAGCCGGGGCTGATCGACGAGCTGATCGAGCTGGTCGGGCTCGGCGGCTTCGAGAAGGCGAAGCCCGCGCAGCTCTCCGGCGGGATGCGCCAACGCGTTTCGATCGCCCGCGCCCTCGTGGTCCAGCCCCGCGTGCTGCTGCTCGACGAGCCGTTCGGCGCGCTGGACGACATGACCAGGCAGCGGCTCAACCTGGAACTGCTGCGGATCTGGACCGAACGCCCGGCCACCACGCTCATGGTGACCCACGGCATCTCCGAGGCGATCTTCCTGTCCGACGTCGTCGCGGTGCTCAGCCCGCGGCCCGGCCGCGTCCTCGAGGTCGTCGAGATCGACCTGCCCCGCCCGCGCACTCCGGAGATGATGCGCACGCCCGAGTTCCACGCGCTGCACGACCACATCTCCGAGCTGCTGTTCACCGCCCGGACCGCCTCATGACCCGCTGGCTGGGCGGAACCGCCGGGATCGCGGCGCTGGTGGCGCTGTGGTGGGTGCTCGCGGCGACGGTGTTCGCCGGCGGGGGCGCGGTGCCGACGCCGCTGGCCGTCGTGCGGCAGTTCGCCGAGGACGGCTGGCAGTTCTACTGGGACAACGCGAGCGTCACCCTCGGCGGGGCCGGAATGGGTTACCTGTGGGGGAATCTCATCGCGCTGGCGATCGCGATGGTCGTGTTGCTGTTCCCGGTCACCGAGGGCGTGGCCACCCAGCTCGCGGTGGTCAGCTACTGCATGCCGCTGACCGCGATCGGCCCGATCATCCTGGTGGTGTTCGGTGGCCGGACGCCCACGATCTTCCTCGCCGCGTTGTCGGTCTTCTTCACCACGCTGGTCGGTTCGTTGCTCGGCCTGCGCGCGGCCGACAAGGCGAGCCTGGACGTCGTGACGGCCTACGGCGGCAACCGCTGGCACCGCCTGGTCAAGGTGCAGCTCGTCGCCGCGCTGCCGGCGGTGCTCAACGCGCTGAAGATCGCGGTGCCCGCGGCGCTGCTCGGCGCGATCATCGGGGAGTACCTCGGCGGTGTCGACAGTGGACTCGGCGTGGTGCTGACGGTGGCCCAGCAGCAGTACGTGGTGCCGCGCACCTGGGCGCTGGCCGTGGTGTGCGGGCTGCTCGCCGGCGCTGGCTACGCGCTGCTCGCCGTGCTCGGACGGCTGATCACGCCGTGGGCCAAGGGGGAGCAGGGATGAGCACGTTCGCCCGATCCGCGATCCGCCTGCTGATCCCGATGGTGGCCTCGGCCGTCGTCGTGGTGCTGCTGTGGATCGCGTTCCTGGAGCTGTTCGACATCAACTCGATGGTCGGCAAGCCGCCGTCGGCGGTGTGGGAGTACCTGGTCACTGACGACGACGCGGCCGCCAACCGCGCCACCGTCTTCGGCAACCTGGCGGTCACGTTGCGCGACGCGAGCCTCGGCTTCGTCGCCGGCCTGGTCGCGGCGATCGTGCTCGCGGTGGCGTTCTTCCTGGCGCGCGGCGTCGAGCAGGCCGTCATGCCGGTGGCGATGCTGCTGCGCTCGGTGCCACTGGTGGCGATGACGCCGCTGATCATGCTGGTCTTCGGCCGCGACGCCGTCGGCATTGCCGTGATCGGCGGGATCGTGGTGTTCTTCCCGGCCCTGGTGAACCTGGTGTTCGGCCTGCGCTCGGCGCCCCGCCCGACGATCGACCTGGTCACGGCCTACGGCGGCGGCAAGGTGACGGTGCTGCGGAAGGTGGCGGTCCCGGCGGCGCTGCCCGCGCTGTTCGCTTCGGCCCGCATCGCGGTGCCGGGCGCGCTGATCGGAGCGCTGATCGCGGAGTGGCTGGCCACCGGCCAGGGCACCGGGGGAGCGATCCTGCGCGCGGTCGGCGGCTTCCGCTACGACGAGCTGTGGGCGTCGGTCGTGGTCCTCACGGCGACGTCGATCGTCCTGTACACGCTGGTGGGCCTGGTCGAAACGGCGGTGGTGACCCGCTTCTTCCCGGACCGGGCCAAGAACTAGGCGCGCGGCCGGCCACGGGCCCGTGCGTGTTTTGTGCTGCTATGGCAACACAGAACACGCACGGGCCAGAGCCTGCTCAGGCGCCCCGCTCGCGGAACTTGTCGATCAGCCGGCGGTCGCGCTTGGTCGGCCGCCCGGCACCGCGCTCGCGGCGGGCCACCGGCACCGAGGCCTCCGGCGGCGGAGCCGGTGTCCGGTCGATGTAGCAGGTGGAGGCATCGGCCGCGCCGACGCGCCGCTGGATCACCCGCACCACCTCGACGACGCGGGTCCGGTCGCCGACGCGGGCTCGAACCTCGTCACCAGGGCAGACGGTGGTCGCGGGCTTGGCGGGGCGGTCGTTGACGCGCACGTGCCCGCCGCGACAAGCGGCGGCGGCGTCCGGGCGGGTCTTGGTCAGCCGGACGGCCCAGAGCCAGCGGTCGATACGGGTGGACTCCACAACACCACATGATGTCACGGCGACCCGGCGCGATCCGCCGACCGGCCCGCCGGTCAAGGTTGACAGGTGTACTCGGCGCTCACGTTGACCGTCTCGGCGCTCGGGTCGTACCGGGCGGTGATCAGGTATTCGTTGCTGCGGTCCACGGAGACGTAGACCATTTCCGCGATCTCGGGAGTGCTCCTGTCGTGGTCGAGCCAGTTCGAGCGACCGCGCCAGAGGGTCTCGACGGCGTCGAGGTACTGGCGTGCCTGCTCGGGGCTGACGTGCGTGGCCTCAGCCCTGGCCCTGGCCCTGGTCGTCCCGTAGAAGTTCTCGTCGTCGTCGCCCGTCCCCTCGCAAGAGAGGTCGGCACCGGCCGATGTGCCTCCGAACTGCAGGGAGGTGGAGCCGGCGGTCTGGGTCGCCTGGAGGTCGGCTTTCACCCGGTCCAGCGGAGCAGGCCCTTCGGGCGCGCAGCCCGAGATGAAGCACCCAACGGCAGCGGCCGCCGCCGCGAACCCTCGTCGACCTGGCACGTTATCTCCTCTGCGAAGGCAGCGTTCTCGGTACTGAGACGTCCGACAGGCCGGAAGGTTGATCGGAGCGAGCGGATTGCAGCGCGGTGGGATGGTGGGGGAGGCACACTGGGGCCGTCTGGATGGCTTGCTGGGGGCGGCTGTGGCGGGTTTCGGGGATTCTGCGGGCGATTGGCCTTCGTTGCGGGTCGCGGAGTGGGTCGATACGCGCGACACGTTGCACATGTGGATGCAGGTCGTCGGGAAGGTCCGGCTGGCCTTGGCGCCCATGGTCAACCACTGGTGGCAGGTTCCGCTCTACCTCTCCGCTCGCGGGCTCACCACCTCGCTGATGCCGCACGGCCGGCGTTCGCTCGACATCGAGTTCGACTTCTGCGAGCACGTGCTGCACATCCGGTCCAGCAGCGGGGACGCGCGGCGGATCCGCTTGGCGCCGAAGCCGGTCGCCGAGTTCTACCGGGAGACCATGGCCGCGCTCCGCGAGCTCGAACTGCCGGTTTCCGTCTGGACCATGCCGCGGGAGATCGAGCACGCCATTCCGTTCGAGGAGGACACCGAACACTCCTCCTACAGCTCGGAGCACGCGCACCTGTTCTGGCAGCAGCTGCTCGCCGCCCACCGGGTGCTGACCGAGTTCCGGTCGCGGTTCGTGGGGAAGGTCAGCCCGGTGCACTTCTTCTGGGGCGCGCTGGACCTGGCGGTCACCCGGTTCTCCGGCCGGACCGCGCCGGAACATCCGGGCGGCGCCCCCAACTGCGCGGACTGGGTGATGGTCGAGGGCTACTCCCACGAGCTCAGCAGCTGCGGCTTCTGGCCGGGCGGACCCGGCGAGGGCACCTTCTACTCGTACGCCTACCCCGAGCCCGCCGGGTACGCCCAGCATCCGGTCAGCCCGGCCGACGCCTCCTACAGCGCCGAGGTCGGCGAGTTCCTGCTGCCCTACGAAACCGTGCGCACCGCGGCCGACCCGGACGGGACGTTGCTGGAGTTCCTGCAGACCACTTACGAGGCCGCCGCCGACAACGGTGGCTGGGCTCGCAACCAGCTGGAGGGTGTTGCGGAGCGCGGCTGATCTCCTACTGCGCTTCGGGGACCGGCAGTGTGGTCGTTTCGAGCATGGCGTGGAGTTCACGCGGTCCGACGGCGTGCGAGAACAGCCAGCCCTGGTAGCCGTCGACGCCGAGTCCTTTCAGGACGTGGAACTGGGTGGCGGTTTCCACGCCCTCCGCTATGCAGTGGCGCCCCATGGCGCGGGCCATGTCCACCACGGCCCGCGCGACGGCGAAGTCGGCGGGATCGCCGCCGATGCCGGCGATGAACCGGCGGTCGGCCTTGATGATCTGGGCGGGCAGCTCCTTGAGCCGGGCCAGCGACGAATAGCCGGTGCCGAAGTCGTCGACGGCGAAGCTGACTCCCCGGTCGGCGAGCGCGTGCATCGCCGACCGGGCTTGTGCCGGCAGGTCGACCAGCGCGGTCTCGACGAGCTCCAGGACGACCCGGGCGGGGTCGATGCCGGATTCGTCCAGCGCGGAGGAGACCGCGGTGACGAAGCGCGGATCGCCGGGTACGAGCCCGGCCAGGTTCACGGCCACCCGGGCCTGCCCACCGCTGGCGTCCGGCCACCCGGCCGCTTCGCGCAAGGCGGTGCGCAACACCCAGCGGTCCAGCTTGCGCAGCAGGTCGCCTTGCTCGGCGACGGGCAGGAAAGCGCCCGGCGAGAGCAGCCCGTGGACCGGGTGGGGCCAGCGCACCAGCGCTTCGGCCCCCATGATCGAGCCGTCGGCGGCGACCACCGGCTGGTAGTGCAGCTCGAGTTCGTCGTGCGACAGGGCGTCCCGCAGCTGTCCCTCCATGTGCAGCTGCCCGTCGGCGGATGCGATCAAGGTCGGACTGGCCAGCGAGAACTTGCCCGGGCCGCGCCGCTTGGCCTCGGACATGGCCGCGTCGGCGAACCGCAGCAGGTCGTTCGCCGTGGCGTCGGGCCGATCGGCCTGTGCGGCACCGACCGACGCCGAAACGCGGACGAGCTGGCCCCGCACCGGGACCGTGGTGCGCAGGAGCGCGGAGACCCGGGTGGCCAGCGCGTCCAGCCCGTCGACCGCGGTCACGTCCGAGCAGACGATCACGAACTCGTCGCCGGAGAGGCGCACGACGGTGCACCCCGGCGGCACGCCGTTCTCCAAGATCCGGGCCAATGCGACCAGCAGCTCGTCACCCGCGTCGTGGCCGAGCGAATCGTTCACGCGCTTGAACTTGTCGATGTCGCAGAACACAACCGCGGTGCGCTCGCGGTCCGGGCCCGCGAGGTAGTCGGTGAGCAGGTCCTTGACCGCGGTCCGGTTGGGCAGGCCGGTGAGGTCGTCGTGGGTGGCCTGGTGGTGCAGCGCCTCGGCCTGCCGGTGCCGTTCGGTGATGTCCTGGAAGACGACCAGCCAGAACTGCGAGCCGTCGTCCTGCACGGAAAGGCCGGTGTGCAGCTCGCAGGACACCGGCTGGCCGTCCGAGCGCAACAGCGTCCGCTGCAGGACCTTCGGGTTCGCGTTCGGCCCGAGCACGCCCTTGCCGGAGCGCGGCGACCGGGCTTGGTCCTGCGGATGGTCCAGCTCGTCGGCGGTGCATCCGCGCAGCTGGTCCAAGCGGAACCCGAGCAGTCGGCACAGCGCCTCGTTGGCGTCGACGAGCCGCTCGGACCGGTCGAACAGCCCGATGCCGACCGGAGCCACGGCCAGCAGGTCGGTGAAGCGCTGGCTCGACCGGCGCAGCCACGTCAGGGCGTCGTCCGGCGCGGCGGCCGGGGCTTCGGGCCGGGGCGGCTCGCCGGGGTTCTCGTTGCGGCCGCGCAGGATTTCGATGTGCTCGGTGCCCGGTCGCGACATCACCCAGCTGGGGCCGCGCAGCTCCTTCGCGAACCGCTTCAACGGTGCCAGGCGTTGCGCGATCTCCTCGTAGCTCCCTGCGCCACGGCCGTCGATCGCCAGCGTGGCGAGGGACAGGGTGACCGGAGTGTCGTCGGCGTTGCGCGGTGGGTCCAGCAGCGCCGCGGCGAGCGCGTCCAGGTGCGCGGGTGCGCAAGCCATCAGGAAGTCGTCGCCGCCGACGTGCGCGACCTGCACCGAATCCAGCGGTGGGCGGATCTCGAGGGTGACCTCGTGCTCTTGGCGGTCGGCCGACCACAGCGCGCGACGCACATCCATGAGCGCGCCGGGATCGCCGACGACCGTCTGGGCCTGGATGGTGAGGTGCAGCGGGAGCCAGACCCGGAGGTCGGCGGCCGCCCGGACCGCGCTCACGGCCAGTCGGAGGTCCTGATCGACCAGGCCGGGCTGCGCGTCGGGGTTGTTCGGTCGCGGATGGCAGTCGGCCGAACGGGGTAGGACCTCGACGGCCACGATCCCGCCCAGCCGAATGTTCACCAGTGGCTGATACGCAACGTGCACGTTTTGCCGTAAATGCCCCACCGGATGGATGCTGCTTGCGATCGTGTGATCACATCGAGTGACTTAACTGTTTATTCACCCATTTCTCAACTGCTCGTTTCGTTCGGGGCTCCGCGCTACGCGTCCCGAGCGGCCGTCAGCCGAGGGACCGGTCGAGGTTGAACGCCGCGCTGATCAGCGCGAGGTGGGTGAAGGCCTGCGGGAAGTTGCCCAGCTGTTCGCCGGTGTGGCCGATCTCCTCGGCGTAGAGGCCCAGGTGGTTGGCGTAGGTGAGCATCTTCTCGAACGCCAGCCGGGCCTCTTCGAGGCGGCCCGCGCGGGTCAGCGCCTCGACGTACCAGAACGAGCAGATCGAGAACGTTCCTTCGGTGCCCGGCAGGCCGTCCGGGCTGGCCAGCGGGTCGTAGCGGTAGACCAGCGAGTCCGACACCAGGTGCTCGCCCAGCGCGTCGAGCGTGGCCAGCCACTTCGGGTCCGTCGGCGAGACGAACTTCGCCAGCGGCATCATCAGCACCGCCGCGTCGAGCACGTCGTCGTCCTCGTGCTGGACGAACGCGCGCCGCTTCGCCGACCAGCCGCGCTTCATGATCTGCCGGTAGATCTCGTCGCGGGACCGCCGCCACCGCGGGATGTCGGCGGGCAGTCCCCGGTGGTTGGCCAGCCGCATGGCACGTTCGATCGCCACCCAGCACATCAGCCGCGAGTACAGGTAGTTCTTGCGGCCGCCGCGGGTCTCCCAGATGCCCTCGTCAGGGCGGTCCCAGTTGTCGCAGAGCCAGTCCACCACGTCGACCACCTCGTCCCAGCGGTCGCTGGAGATCGGCTCGCCCCACTTGTCGTAGAGGTAGATCGAGTCGATCAGCGCCCCGTAGATGTCCAGCTGGAACTGGTCCACGGCGGCGTTGCCGACGCGCACCGGGGCGGAGCCCTGGTAGCCGCTGAGGTGGTGGAGCTCGCGTTCGGGCAGTTCGCTGCGCCCGTCGATGCCGTACATGATCTGCAGCGGGCCCGACGAATCGCAGCGACGCAGGTCGACGTGCTGGGACAGGAAACCCATGAACGCCTCGGCCTCCGCGGTGAACCCCAGCCGCAGCAGGGCGTACACGCAGAACGCGGCGTCCCGGATCCACACGTAGCGGTAGTCCCAGTTCCGCGCGCCGCCGATGCTCTCCGGCAGGCTCGTCGTCGGTGCGGCCACGATCGCGCCGGTCGGCGCGTAGGTGAGCAGCTTCAGCGTCAGCGCGGAGCGGTGCACCATCTCCCGCCACCGGCCGCGGTAGCGGGAAGCCAACAGCCAGTTCCGCCAGAACCGCACTGTGGCGGCGAACTCGTGCTCGGCCTCGGCCAACGGGCACCCCCGCGGGGCCACGTCACCGCCGACCTGGTCGAGGGCGAACACCGCGACCTCGCCCTCGTGCAGCTTGAACGCCGACCACACGTCCGATCCGTCGGGCTCGACCGGCACGCTGGCCGTCAACGCCAGGGACAGCTCTTCCGACTCGAAGATCGCCTGGCAGCCTTCGATGCGCAAGGTGTGCGGTCGCGTCGCGTAGTCGAACCGCGGCGCCACCCGGGCGCGGAACGGCAGCGAGCCCCGCACGCACACCACCCGGCGGATCAGCCGGTGCCGGCCCGCCTCGAGCGAGCCGTCCACGATCGGCATGAAGTCCTGGATCTCGCCGACGCCGTCCTCGGCGAAGAACCGCGTGATCAGCACGTTGGTGTCCGGGAAGTAGAACTGCTTGGTCCGCGCGGACACGTCGGCGGCGAGCTCGAAGGAACCGCCCTTCTCGGCGTCGAGGACCGCGGCGAACACGCTCGGCCCGTCGAAGCGCCCGCAGCAGTACCAGTCGATCGTGCCGTTGGTGCCCACCAGCGCGACGCTGCGCAGGTCGCCGATCAACCCGTGATCGGCGATCGGCAGGTATTCCGGGGGTTGCTGGTTCGACGTCACGGGTGCCTCCCGTGCAGCATTCCCGCGCGAGCGCGCGAGGACGGACACCCTCGTTCTACCCCTGTCCCCGGGTAGAGCACCAGTGGGACGAGCGTGGCCCGGCGGAACCCGCCGGGCCATCGCCGCTGCTCGGCGCCGCCGTCAGGTCAGCTTGATCTGCCGGTTGACGTCCTTGTAGAGCAGGTAGCGGAACTTGCCCGGGCCGCCCGCGTAGCAGGCCTGCGGGCAGAAGGCGCGCAGCCACATGAAGTCGCCGGCCTCGACCTCGACCCAGTCGTCGTTGAGGCGGTACACCGCCTTGCCCTCGAGGACGTAGAGCCCGTGCTCCATCACGTGCGTCTCGGCGAACGGGATCACTGCACCGGGCTCGAACGTCACGATGTTGACGTGCATGTCGTGCGACATGTCGTTCGGGTCGACGAACCGGGTCGTCGCCCAGGCGCCGTTGGTGTCGGGCATCGGCGTCGGCTCGAGGTCCTGCTCCTGCAGCGCGAACGCCTTGGGCGTCGGGTGGCCCGCCACCGGCTCGTAGGCCTTGCGCACCCACTGGAAGGTCGCCACCGCGTCGGACTCGTTGGCCACCGACCAGCTGCCGCCCGCCGGGAGATAGGCGTACCCGCCCGCCGTGAGGACGTGCTTCTCGCCCTCGATGACGACGTTCAGCGTGCCGGTGAGCAGGAACAGCACCGACTCGACGCCGCTCTCCGGCTCCGGCTCGGTGCTGCCGCCGCCGGGCGCGACCTCGACGATGTACTGCGCGAACGTGGTGGCGAACCCGGCGATCGGCTTGGCGAGGATCCACGCGCGGGTGTTGATCCACCCGGGCAGGTTGCTGGTGACGATGTCCCGCAGCACGCCACGAGGGATGACGGTGTACGCCTCCTTCACCACGGCCCGGTCGGTCAGCAGAGTGCTCTGCGACGGCAGGCCGCCCGCTGGGGCGTAGTACGTCGGCTCGCTCAAGTTGCAACTCCTGTCTTGATCGACGTTCACACGCTGCCGTGCAGTGCTTGCCGGGTGCGCCGCGGGGGCCAGCGATGTGTGACGTGGACAGCGTAAGGCTCCGGAACCCGTCGGGACAGCCGTCCGAGGCCTACGTATACATCACATCCGGACTTCGCTGAACCGCGCTGAATCGGTTTGGCGTGGAGTCACTCCGGTCGCGAGCCGAAGCGCGCCCGGACGTCCTCGCGGTCGGCGAGGCGGGCGGGGAACCCGGGGCCGAGCTCCTTGGTGACGGAACCGGCCGTGAGCGGTTGCGCGCAGTGCTCGCAGACGACGACGCCGTGGGTGGCCTGCCCGCAGGTGTGGCGGGTGATCACCGGAGGCCCGGACTCGCCGGCCAGCCAGCGGTCGCCCCAGGTCATGATGGCCGCGAGCACCGGGTAGAAGTCCTCGCCCTTCTCGGTGAGGACGTATTCGTACCGGTCGGGCCGCTGCTGGTAGCGCGCGCGGTCGAGCAGGCCCTCCTCGACCAGCCGCTGCAGCCGGGCGTTGAGCGTGTTGCGGGCGAGGCCCAGGGACTCCTGGAAGTCGTCGAACCGCCGGATCCCGGCGAACGCCTCGCGCAGCACGAGCGGGGTCCACCAGTCGCCGATCAGGTCCATGGTCCGGGCGATGGAGCAGGGCCAGTTCGCCAGCGAAGTCCGCTTCATGCCGCCGATCGTAGTGGGTTGTCCTACTGGACGGACGTTGCTACGTTCCAGTCAGTTGTTCTAGAGGACTGACTCCGAGCGGAGGACCGGATGAGCGCGGAAGCCGAGCCCGGCGAGGTCACGATGCGGGTCGATGGTCGGGTCGCGATCATCACCGTGGCCAACGAGGCCAAGAAGAACTCCTACACGCCGGCGATGATGGAGCAGCTGAGCGCGCACCTCACGGCGTTCGACGACGATGACGAGCTCTGGGCGGCGGTGTTCTGCTCGGCGGGCGAGCACACCACGGCCGGGCTGGACATGCCGAAGTTCTTCGGGCCGAAGGCCACGGCGAAGCCGCGCTCGGAGGACCAGGTCGACCCGTTCGGGCTCGGCCGCCGGTGCCGGAAACCGGTCGTGGCGGCGGTGCAGGGCATCACCTACACCGTCGGGATCGAGCTGATGCTGGCCGCGGACATCGTGGTCGCCGCGGACACCGCCCGGTTCGGGCAGATCGAGGCCAAGCGGGGCATCGCGCCGCTGGGTGGCGCGCACTTCCGGTACCTGACCAGGACCGGCTGGGGCAACGCGATGTACCACCTGTTCCTGTGCGAGGAGTTCGACGCGCAGCGCGCCCTGCAGATCGGGTTCGTGCAGGAGGTCGTGCCCTTCGGCGAGCACGTCGACCGCGCGATCGAGCTGGCGAAGCTGATCTGCCGGAACGCGCCGCTGGGCATCCGGGCGACCAAGGAGGCGGCGCTGACCTTCGTCGATGCGGCCGAGCGGGCAGCGATCGCCGAAATCCCGCTAATTCGTGAGAAGGTGTTCGCAACCGAGGACTTCCGGGAGGGCATTCAGTCCTTCGTGGAGCGGCGCGCGGCCGAATTCCAGGGCCGTTGAGCCGAAGAGAACGACGCACTACCAGAAAGCGGGTCTGCTGCATGTCCACCGAGTACGCCCTAGACGGTCCCGTCGCGATCATCCGAATCGAGAACCCGCCGGTCAACGGGCTCGGGCACGCCGTGCGCGAGGGGATCGTGCGGGATCTGCGCCGGGCCCTGGAATCCGCCGACGTCGAAGCCGTCGTGCTGACCGGCCGTCCGGGCTTCTTCTCGGCGGGCGCCGACATCACCGAGTTCGGGACGCCCAAGTCCGCGGCGGAACCGACGCTCGTGGACGTCATCGCCGCGCTGGACGCCGCCGGCAAGCCGGTCGTGGCGGCCATCGACGGCACCTGCTTCGGCGGCGGGCTGGAACTCGCGCTGGGCGCGCACTACCGGGTCGCCACCGCCGCCAGCAAGCTCGGGCTCCCGGAGGTGACGCTCGGGCTCGTCCCCGGTGCCGGCGGGACCCAGCGGCTGCCGCGCGCGGTGGGCCCGGCGGTCGCGGCCGAGATGATCACCGGCGGCAGGCCGCGCACCGCCAAGGCGCTCGCGGGCGTCGAAGGCCAGCGGTTGCTCGACCGGGTCGTGGACGGCGACGTGGTGGCGGCCGCGACGGCGTTCGCCCGCGAGATCGCCGCGGTGCGGCCGCTGCCCAGGGTCCGCGACCTCGCCGTCGGCGGCGTGGACGAGGTGAGCGCGATGCGCGAGCCGCTGCGCCGCCGCAGCCGCGGGTTCGAGGCGCCGCTGGCCGCCCTCAAGCTGGTGGAGCTGTCCGGGACCGCGCCGTTCGACGAGGCGCTGGCCGAAGAGCGCCGGACGTTCCTGGAGTTGATGGGCGGCACGCAGTCCGCCGCGCTGCGGCACGCGTTCTTCGCCGAGCGGGCCGCCCGCAAGATCCCCGATGTGCCGCGCGAGACGCAGCCGCGCCCCGTCGAGAAGGTGTCCGTCATCGGCGCCGGCACCATGGGCGGCGGGATCGCGATGAACTTCCTCAACGCGGGCATCCCGGTCGTCATCGTGGAAACCGGCCAGGAGGCGCTGGACCGCGGGCTGGGCATCATCCGCCGGAACTACCAGGCCCAGGTGGACAAGGGGAAGCTCGCGGCGGAGGTGCTCGAACGGCGGATGGCGCTGCTGACGCCGAGCCTCGACTACGCCGACGTGTCCGACAGCGACCTGGTCATCGAAGCGGTCTTCGAGGACATGGGCGTCAAGCGCGAGGTGTTCACCAAGCTGGACGCGGCGGCCAAGCCCGGCGCGATCCTGGCGTCGAACACCTCGACCCTCGACGTCGACGCGATCGCCGCGGTCACCGGGCGGCCCGGCGACGTGGTGGGCATGCACTTCTTCAGCCCCGCCAACGTGATGAAGCTGCTGGAGGTCGTGCGCGGCGCCGAGACCGCCGACGACGTGCTGATCACGGCGATGTCGGTGGGGCAGCGGGTCGGCAAGACCGCCGTGGTGTCCGGGGTGTGCGACGGCTTCATCGGCAACCGGATGCTGGCCGAGTACCGGGATGCCGCGATGGCGCTGCTTCGCGCCGGGGCATCGCCGGCCGAGGTCGACTCGGCGATCGAGGGCTTCGGCTTCGCGATGGGCCCGTTCCGGATGGGCGACCTGGCGGGCAACGACATCAGCTGGGCGATCCGCAAGCGCCGCTACGCGGAGCACCCCGACTCGCCGCGCGACGAGATCTCCGACGCGCTCTGCGAGCTGGGGCGGTTCGGCCAGAAGACCGGGGCGGGTTGGTACGACTACAAGTCCGGCAGCCGGGAGGCGATCCCGAGCCCGGTCGTCGACGAGCTGCTGACGTCGTACCACGAGAAGCACGGCACCCAGCGCCGCACCTTCGAGGCGGAGGAGATCGTGCAGCGCCTGGTCTTCGCGCTGGTGGACGAGGGCGCGCGGATCCTCGACGAGGGAATCGCGCTGCGAGCCTCGGACATCGACGTGGTGTACCTGGCGGGCTACGGATTCCCCCGGCACCGCGGCGGCCCGATGCACTACGCGAACACCGTGGGCACGGCGAACGTGCTGGCCGCACTGCGGAAGTTCCACGACGACGGCTGGGAGCCGGCGCCGCTGCTGGTCCGGCTGGCCGATGAGTCCGCGAACTTCGGCTGACGGCAGGTGATCAGCTGGGACACTGTGGACGAGTCCACAGTGTCCCAGCTGCTTTCAGCTCGCCCCGGCGAGGGGGAAGCCGGTGCCGGTCAGTTCCTCGGACAGCGTCCACAGCTTCTTCGCCGCGGCCGAGTCGCTGGCCGCGGCCGACCTGCTCACCAGCGTCGGACCGCCGCGCACCTCGAACAGGCCGTCCGGGCCGAGGTAGCTCGCGCCGGGCAGGTCCTGCGTCGCGGCGTAGAGCGTCGGCAGCGCGCCTGCCTTCGCGTCCTGCGCGACGATCCGGTTGCCGACGCGCATGAGCAGGCGCAGTGCCGCGCTCGGGGAATGGTTCTGCAGGTTCGTGGCCGCGTAGCCGGGGTGCGCGGCGAATGCCCGCACGGGCGAACCGGCCTCGGTGAGCCGCCGCTGCAGCTCCAGCACGAACAGCAGGTTCGCCAGCTTCGACTGGCCGTAGGCGCGCTGCGCGTTGTAAGCGCCGGTGAAATTCGGGTTGTCGAAGTCGATGCCCCGGACGTACCGGTGCGCCGTGGAGGCCACGGTCACCACGCGGTCGGTGACGTGCGGGAGCAGCAGGTTCGTGAGCGCGAAGTGGCCGAGGTGGTTGGTGCCGAACTGCGTCTCGAACCCGTCCTTGGTGCGCCCCTCCGGCGGGATCATCACCCCGGCGTTGTTGATCAGCAGGTCGACGTCGCCGTCCCAGGAGCCGGCGAACTCCCGCACCGAGGCGAGGTCGGCGAGGTCGAGGCGGCGGACCTCGTGGCTGCCGGGGAGCGCGGCCGCCGCCTCCGCGCCCTTGGTGACGTCCCGGACGGCGAGCACCACGTGCGCGCCGGCCCTGGTCAGTGCGCGGGCCGTGTGGACGCCGAGGCCGCTGTTGGCGCCGGTGATGATCGCGGTGCGGCCGGTCAGGTCGGGGATCCGATCGATGCTCCAAGCAGGCATGGGCGCCAATGTAGTCACCGACAACAAAGTTGACAATGGCAACAATGCTGCCGGTGTCAACATCCACGGTAGGGTGCTGGTCATGGCTGGAGGTCGTTATCACCACGGGGACCTTCGCGCCGCGTTGCTGGACTCCGCCACCACCGCGCTGCGCACGAGCGGGGTCGACGCCCTGTCCCTGCGGGAACTCGCGCGGGACATCGGCGTCAGCCACGCCGCGCCACGACGGCACTTCAAGGACAAGCGGGCGCTGCTGAACGCGCTCGCCCTGCGCGGATTCGAGCGCCTGACCGCCGAGCTCGACGCGGCCGCGGCCACCGAGGGCCCGTTCCGCCGCAGGCTGACCGCGCTGGCCCGCGCCTACGTCCGCTTCGCCGTGCACGACGCGGAACTGCTCGAGCTGATGTTCGTCCGGAAGCACGCGCCGGACGCCTCCGAGGAACTGGTCGCGGCGGGCCACCGGCTGGGGACATCGATGCTCGCGGTCATCGTGGACGGCCAGCGCAGCGGCGACGTGCACGCCGGTGGGACCGACGGCATCGGCCTGTCGGTGTTCGCCGGGCTGCACGGCTTCGCCAGCCTGGCGGCCGGCGGCATGGTCCCGGAAGAGGGCTCGGACGCCGCGCTCGACGTCCTCCTCGGCGAGCTCCTCAACGGCATCGCGCCACGCTGAGCGGGGGCTACGATCACCGCATGAGGTTCGCGATCTCGATCCCGCAGTTCTTCGCAGACGGCGAGTTCGACGCCGCCGGTTTCGCCGGCTACCTGAGGCGGGTCGAGGAACTCGGCTTCGAAAGCGCGTGGACCCAGGAGCAGGTGCTGGGCACCATGCCGCAGCTCAGCCCGATCGAGACGATGACCTTCGCGGCGGCCTGCACCGACCGGCTGCGGCTGGGCTGCGCCGTGCTGGTGACCACCCTGCACAACCCGGTGCACCTCGCGAAGAGCCTGAGCACGCTGGACCAGCTGTCCCGGGGACGGCTGGAGATCGGCGTCGGCACGGGCGGCCGGGGCCGGATGTTCGCCGCGTTCGGCGTCGAGCCGGAGCGTTTCGTCGGCCGGTTCACCGAGGGCCTGGAGCTGATGAAGCAGCTGTGGACCCGGCCGCGGGTGACCTTCGACGGCCGGTTCTGGCAGCTCGAAGACGCCGCGATGGAGCCCAAGCCGTTCCAGAAGCCGCATCCGCCGATCTGGTTCGGCGGCAACAGCCCGGTGGCGCTGCGGCGCGCGGTCCGCCACGGCAACGGCTTCTTCGGCGCCGGATCGTCGCCCACCGAGCGGTTCGCCGACCAGGCCCGGACCGTGGCGGCCGCGCTCGCCGAGCAGGAACGGGACCCGGCCGACTTCCCGATCGCCAAGCGCGTCTACATCGCTGTCGACGACTCGCCGGAGCGCGGTCGGGAGCGGATGAACGCCGAGCTCGAGCGCCTCTACGGGCGCCGCTCCGAAACCATCGAGGCCGCCGCAGTGGTTGGCACCCCGGAGGATTGCGAGCGGGAGCTGCGCGCGGTCGCGGCCGCCGGTGCGCAGCGCATCCTGCTCAGCCCGATGTTCGACCACGCCGAGCAGACCGAACGCCTGGCGGCCGAGGTCCTGCCCCGGCTCGGCTGACGTCCCCGGTCACGACGCGGCGCGCACCAGGCGGAGCTGGCCGATCTCGGCGGCGTTCTTCATCAGTTCCGCGTTGACCCAGCCGACCGTGTGCGCCACGGTCATCTCGGGGTCGTTCTGCCAGGGGAATGGCGCGACGGCGTCCAGGTCGGCCTCGGTGAACTCGTCCAGCACGGCGAGCCAGTCCGCGCGCAGCCCGCGCAGCCAGTCGATGGCCGGCTGCCCGGCGCCGGGCCACTCGACCTCGGTCCGGTCGCGCGGCGGCACGCCCCGCGCGTGGTCGATGGTCACGCTCCACCACCAGCCGATGTGCCAGGTGAGCCAGCCGATGGTGGGCACCGGGATGGGATCGGGTTCGGCGTCGGCCCAGTCCGGCACCCACGCCCCGTCCTCGCCCCGGCGCATCGTCCAGCAGTGCTTCGCGGGTTCCCAGCGGAAGTCCTCGGGGCTCAGCCGTTCCAGGTGGAACTCGAACAGCGACCAGGTCAGGTCGAACTGCCAGCGCAGCAGTTCGCGACGGGATGCGGGCATGGGAGGATCTTCGCATTCCGTCCGGCCGGGCCGAAAGCGACTTTCCGATCGTCCATGGTGGACGGTCGCTGGTGGTCAGGAGAACGGCGTGTGCGGCTTCTCCTGGAGCTCGCCGTCGATGGTGACCTCCACCTGCTCGTCGTAGAAGCAGGCGAGGCCGGCGATCTTCTGGCTCTCCGGCAGCGGCGTGCGGTAGGCCCAGACGATGTCGGGGTGTTCGGTGCCGTCGACCACCACGTGCCAGTACGTCGCGGTCCCCTTGTAGGGGCACTGGGTCCGCCGGTCCGACGGCCGCAGCAGGTCCATCCGGACGTCGGCCAGCGGGAGGTAGTAGCGCGGCGGCAGGCCGGTCTCGAAGAGGATCTGCGGGCGGCGCGAGTCGGCCACCACGGCGCCGCCGACGCGCACGACGACGTGCCGCGAGCCGGCCAGGATGTCGACCCGCTTGTACGGGTCGCGCGGGTGGACGTAGACGGGCTCGTCCTCCTCGAGCCACTCGTCCATCGCATCCCAGTCGATACGCACCAGGCCCTGGGCGGGGGAGGAGTCCGGGAACCGGACGGCGGCGCCCTCGGCGGAAGCCCCGTCGACCAGCACGTCGTGGACGTCTCCGTCGCCCAGGAGGTCGATGTGGCGCGTGCCGCCGGTCGGGCGCAGCTGCGCCTGGACGTCCTCGGCCGGCAGGTAGTACGTCGGGTAGTAGGGGTGCTCCCACACGAGCATCGGGCGCCTGGAGTCCGCGACGAGCCGCCCGCCGAGATAGGTGCGCACCCGCTTGGGCGATCGCTGGATCTTCGGCTGCTCGCCCGGGTTGTCGGTCATGGCGTTCTCCGATGCTCGCGCGTCTGCTACCTCCCATCCTGGCGCGCGGGCGCGGCGCGGGCCACCACCCGCCTGGTCCTCAGTGGATGATCAAGTGGGTTGGACCGTTCGGGCGCAGCCGCCGGGGCCACTGTCCGCAGTCGGCCGGGCGCTCGGCGCAGCGTGCGACGAACGCCCCATTTCGGGGGTGCCCGGAAGGGTTGATCTCGGGCGCCGCCCCGGGCAAGCTGTTCGCGCAGAACGGGCGGGTCGGGGGCTCGGGCGGTTCAACGCCGGGCATGCGTCCGAAAGTTGGCGGCACATGCCCTGGAGGCCCGAGGATGCTCACCCCCGACGACGTGCGCAACGTTGCTTTCGCCAGGAGCTGGCGGCGCAACCGCGGCTACGACGAGCGCGAGGTGGACGAACTCCTCGAACGCGTCGAGGCGACGCTGCGCGGGAAGCGGCTGGTGACCGCGCGCGACGTGCTCACGGCGCGGTTCAGCCCGGGCAGGCCCGGACGGTCCTACAAGAAGTCCCAGGTCGCCGAGTTCCTGGACCAGATCGCGCTGACCCTGATGAAGCGCGAGGTGCGGGAGTCCGAGCGCCGCGAGAAGCAGGGCGGCGCAGTGAGCGAGGAGAAGACCGTGGTCCGGCGCGCGACCCCGGTCGTGGAGCCGGCGCCCCGGCGCGGCGAGGCCGTGCAGCCGGGGCGCGTCGAGGTGTTCAGCAGTTCGGCGGCGCAGCAGAACGTGCTGGACAAGGCCGAGGTCGATGCGTTCATGGACCGCGTCGAGGCCACCCTCCGCGGTGCCGACACGCTGACCGCGCAGGACGTGCTGGGCGCCCGGTTCAACCCGCCCGGCCCGGGCCGGCCGGGATACCAGGAGGCCAGCGTCTTCGCCTTCCTCGTCATGGTCTCCACGATGATCAAGAACATGACCCCGCGGCAGCGGCCGCAGGCCGTCCCGGCGCAGCGGATGCCGATCGCCCGCGCCTTCCCGCGCGCGCTGATCGCAGGGACGCCGCAGCTCACCCCAGAGGCGATCGGCAGCGTGGTGCTGCACGGTTCCGCAGGCAACGAGCACGGCTACGACGAGGACGAGGTCGATGACTTCCTGGACCGCGTCGCCGACGCCCTGCGCGGCGCCGGGACGCTGACCTCGCAGGACGTTCGGTCCGTCGCGTTCCGTGCGCAGCCCGAGGCCGGTACCGGCTACGACCGGGCGGAGGTCGATTCGCTGCTGGACCTCATCGCGGATCAGCTGGACTCCGACGCGGTGCCGCGCCGCTCGTGAGTGTTCGTTCCGGTTCTTGCCGGAACGAACACTCACGAGGATCAGCCGCGCAGCGCCTTGCGGGATAGCAGGTTGCCCAGGTACTGGGCCGCCTGCACCAGCACGATGATGATCAGCACCGCGATCGCGGTGATGCCCCACTCGAAGCGCTGATAGCCGTAGGTGATGGCGAAGTCCCCGAGCCCGCCGCCGCCGACCGCGCCCGCGACGGCCGTCATGTCGACGACCGCGACGAACACGAAGGTGTAGCCGAGGATCAGCGGCCCGAGCGCCTCCGGCACCAGCAGGCCCACGATGATCCGCAGCGGGCTCGCCCCCATCGCGCGGGCCGCCTCGATCACCCCGGGGTCGATGGTCACCAGGTTCTGCTCGACGATCCGCGAGATGCCGAACGTGGCCGCCACGGTCAGCGCGAACGTGGCCGCGGTGGTGCCCAGCGTGGTGCCGACCACCTGGATCGTCAGCGGGCCGATCGCCGTGATGAAGATGATGAACGGGATCGGCCTGATGATGTTCACCAGCACGTTCAGCACCACGAACACGAAGCGGTTGGCGAGGATCCCGCCCGCCCGCGTGGTGTAGAGCAGGATGCCGAGCACCAGGCCGAGGAAGCCGCCGATCAGCATCGTGGCCAGCACCATCCAGATGGTCTGGCCGATCGAGGTGAGCAGCACCGGCCCGATCGTCGCCCAGTCGATGTTCACGCCACCAGCTCCTGCACGTCGGTGATCTCGCGGAGCTCGGCGATCAGCGCGTCGACGCCGTCGGCCGCGCCGTTGAGCTCCAGCGTCAGCCTGCCCAGCGACTCGCCGCCGAGCTCCTTGATCCCGCCGTAGACGATCTCGAACCGGACGCCGTGCCTGCCCAGCGCGTTGGACAGCACGGCGCCGATCCGCCGGTCGTCGCGGATTTTCGCGGTCACCAGCCGGCCGTCGTGCCGGGCGCGCAGCCTGGCGAGGTTCTCGCCGTCGGGCTGGTCGTGCAGCACGGTTTCGACGAACCGGCGGGTGATCGCGGTCTTGGGCGCGGAGAACACGTCCACCACGCTGCCCTGCTCGACGACGCGCCCGGCGTCGAGCACCGCCACCCGGTCGGCGATCTCCCGGACCACCTCCATCTCGTGGGTGATCACCACGATGGTCACCCCGAGCTCGGTGTTGACCCGCTTGAGCAGCCGCAGCACCTCGCCGGTGGTCTCCGGGTCGAGTGCGCTGGTGGACTCGTCGGCGAGCAGGATCTTCGGGTTGGTCGCCAGCGCCCGGGCGATGCCGACCCGCTGCTTCTGCCCGCCGGAGAGCTGATCGGGGTAGTGCCAGGCCTTGTCGGCGATGCCGACGAACCGGAGCAGCTCGGCGACCCGTTGCTCGCGCCGCCGCTTGTCCCAGCCCGCGATCTTCAGCGGGTAGGCGACGTTGCCGAACACGGTGCGCGAGCGGAGCAGGTTGAACTGCTGGAAGATCATGCCGATGCCGAGCCGGACCTCGCGCAGCCGCCGCTCGGGCAGGCCGGTGATGTCGGTGCCGCCGACGACGACCCGCCCGGTGCTGACCGGCTCCAGCGCGTTGATCAGCCGGACCAGGGTGCTCTTGCCCGCCCCGGAATAGCCGATGATCGCGAACACCTCGCCGGCGTCGATGGTCAGGTCGACGTCCGCCAGCGCGGTGACCGCGCGATCGCCGGAGCCGAAGGTCTTGCCGACGCCGCGGAACTCGATGAGCGGGGACCCCGTGCTCACTTGGCGGCCTGCACGGTCCGCGTGAGGTCGGCCAGGATGCCCTCCAGCTCGGCTTGCGGGCGGTCGACGAGCACCGAAGTGCCCTTCGAGTCGGCTTCGGCCTGCCCGGAGACGCGCTCGTCCCGGTAGATCTCGACGAGCTTGTGGTAGGTCGGGTTGTCCCGGTCCTCGGCGCGGACGACGAACGCGTTGAT
Organism: Saccharopolyspora sp. NPDC045839; assembly: GCF_056431645.1. Lineage (NCBI taxonomy): Bacteria > Bacillati > Actinomycetota > Actinomycetes > Pseudonocardiales > Pseudonocardiaceae > Saccharopolyspora > Saccharopolyspora sp. NPDC045839. Next base: position 15,291 of record NZ_JBWKKH010000031.1, on the reverse strand, counting down.
GTAGGGCGCGGCGGCCGGGCTGTCGGGGTCGTCGCCGAACAGCGCCTTGCTCGGGTCGAGGTCGGCGTCGAGGGCGAAGTTGTTGTTGATGATCGCCGCGTCCACCGACGGCAGCGACGCGACGGTCTGCGCGGCGTCGACCGGGGTGACGGTCACCTTCGAGGCCGCGGCGTCGATGTCGGCCGGGGTGGCGAGCACGGTCCCGCCGTCCCTGAGCTTGATCAGCCCGGCCTGCTGGAGCACCAGCAGCGCCCGCGCCTGGTTGGTGGGGTCGTTCGGGATCGCGACGGTGCCGCCCTGCGGGACGTCGGCGACGTTGGTGTGCTTGCGGGAGTACAGGCTCAGCGGCACGACGTAGGTCGAGCCGATCGGGGTGAGGGTGTCCGAATTGGACGCGTTGTAGTTGGCGAGGAAGAGCAGGTGCTGGAAGAGGTTCACGTCGATCTGCTTCTGCGACAGCGCCGGGTTGGCCTGGTGGTAGTCGCTGAAGTTGACCGTCTCCAGGTCGATGCCCTGGGCGGCGGCGAGGTCCTTGTAGGTCTTCCAGTACGACTTGCTGGCGTCGGTCACGCCGATGCGCACCTTGGTGCGGCCGGCCGCGGTGTCGGTCGAGCCGCCCTGCACCACGACGACCACCGCGACGACGGCGATCACCACCAGCGCGGCCAGGCCCAGCAGGACGCCCCGTCGCTTCTGCTTCGGCTTCTCCGGCAGCCCGAGGTCGTTGTTCTCGGGGGCGTTGTCGTTCTCGGACATGTCATGCCTTTCGCGGTGTCGGCGCGCGGGAATCCGATGCGTGCGCGCCCTTCGGACGCCACGATGCAGCAGCCGGCCGAGGAACCTGACATCGTTTCATGATCTGGATTTTCCGGGCGCGATTTGCCGTCGCGGCATGCGTCGTGCTAGGCGCCCGCCTCACCGTGACCTGCATCCCGCGATCGATCGAAAGGCTTGCTCGGGGTGTCCTATACGGTCGTATAGTACGTCTGTACTATACGGTCGTATGGGTGTTGAAAAGATCGAAAGCGGCGCTCGTGCCGCGCGCACGACCCTCGTCAGCGGTGTGGTTCTGGCGCTGATCGGCGCCGTGCTGTGGGCGACGACGGGCGGGATCGAGTTGCCGGTCGTCTCGCCGAGCAAGGTCGGGGTCGTCCTGCTCGTGGTGGGCGCCATCGAGATCGTGGTGGGTCTCGCGATGATGATCGGCCGGTCGGCGCGCGGCCGGCAGGAGTGACCGCTGGGGACCGCGCCGCCGAGCGGCGAGCGCACCTGATCGGCGCGGTGCTCGACCTGATCGACGGGGGCGGGATCCCGGCCGTCAGCATGCGCGCGGTGGCCACCGCGGCGGGCGTGTCCCTCGCGCAGGTCCAGTACTACTTCCGGAGCAAGGACCAGCTCATCGTCGAGGCGTTCCGCCACATCTGCCGCGATGTGGAGGGGCGCGCGGCGGCGGTGGGTTTCGACGGGCCCGCCCGCTCGGTGCTGCGTGCGCTGATCGACCTCTGGCTGCCGGTCGACGAGCGCCTCAGCCGCGACGCCCGCGTGTGGCTGGCGTTCTCCGCCGAGGCGACCACGCGGCCGTCGCTCATGAGTTTCGCCGCGGAGGTGGACGAGGGGCTCCGCGAGGCGTTCGCGCAGATCCTCCGGCGCGCGGGGGAGCGCGGTGAGCTCAACCCGGCCGCCGACCCGGTGGCGGCGGCGGCCGGGCTGCTCGCGGTCATCGACGGGCTCGTCGTGCAGTCGCTGGTCCTCGACGAGTCCGAGCGCGCGGGATTCCTCGCCCCGCGCGTCGAGGCTCACCTGGACCTGCTCTTTCCCAAGACATCGCAGCAGAAACCGAAAGGACGGAAGGAGACATGATCGTGCACCGTCCTGGCGCACTCGCGGTGCTCGGGCGCGCCGCTCTCGGCCCGATCACGATGGCACTGGCTCTGGGTATCGCGACGGCGGTGGCGCCGGCAGCCGGCGACGACGGGTTCGCGGTTCGCCTCTTGCCGGCGGTGCTGACCAGCTTGATCGCCGTACCGCTCATCGTCCTGCTGTGGCGACGCCGCGGCGGGCTGCGCGGGCTGGGGCTGACGGCGGGCCTGCGTGGGCTCCGGGGCTTCCTGCTCGGATGTGTCGTGACGGCGGCCAGCGCCGCCGTCGTGTTCGGCGCCGGGACCGCCGCGGGCTGGCTGCGGTGGAACGCCTTGGATCCCGGGAGCCTGGCGGCCTTCCTCGTCACCAACGCGATCATCGCGTTCCTGCTGGAGGCCTTTCCGGAGGAGCTGACGCTGCGCGGGCACGCCTGGAGCACCCTGCGGTCGCGGTTCGGGCGGTGGGCGGCCGCGGTCGGGACCACGGCGATGTTCCTCGCCACCCCCGCGATGTCCTTCCTGGTCTCGGCGGGTATCGAGGTGCTGGCCGGCGGCTCGCCCGGCGCCATCGGCCTGGCACCCGCGGGCCAAGACCCGGTGTCCTACCTGATCCTGCTCACCGTTTTCGGCATCGCGCTGATCGCCGCGCGCGGCGCCACCGGTTCACTGTGGACGAGCATCGCGACCCACCTGACGTTCCTCACCGTGCAGCGAATCGTCCTGGACGGCGAAGCCCGGGACGCGGGTTGGTCGGCCGAGATGACCACGCCCGATGCCCTGCTCCTCGTGCCTGCCTACCTGCTGCTCGCGGCCGTCGTCTTCCTCGGCGTCCGCTGGTTGACCCGCCCGGCTGTGCGCCGCGACCCGGTTTCCCGCCAGGCCGGCCCCGGGACGGTGTAGCGAACGGGGCAGACCACGGGCAGCGTGACCAGCGGACACCGGCGAGGAAATCCGTTGCGGCGTCCGGCCGGGTGGTCGTACCGTTGCGTCTCCGAAACAGCGCACATATGTGCGGCAATCGAACTTTTTGGAGGACGCGGTGGCTGAGGGTGGCTGGGATCTGATCGTGGTCGGGGCCGGTTCCGCGGGGTCCGCCCTGGCGGTCCGGGCCGCGGAACAGGGGAGGCGGGTGCTGCTCCTGGAGGCCGGCCCGGACTACCGCTCCGCCGAGATGCCGGAGGTGTGGCGGTCGCCGAACCCGATGCGCGCGCTGCTGGATCCCGACGCCGGGCGGCATCTCGTGTGGCAGGGGCTCACCGCGTCGCGGACCGAGAAGCAGGCTCCGGAGCCGTTCTGGCGCGGCCGCGGGGTCGGCGGCAGTTCGGTGATCAACGGGCAGATCGCGATCCGCCCGCCGATGGCGGACTTCGAGGACTGGGCCCGCGCGGGATGCGAGGGCTGGGCTCCCCGGGACGTGTTGCCGTACTTCGCGAAGCTGGAGGACGACGAGGAGTTCGGCGACGCCCCGTACCACGGGCGCGGTGGCCCGATCCCGGTCTACCGGACGCCCCGAGCGGAGTGGGGCGCGGTGGACGCGGCGCTGCACCGGGCCGCGCTGGCGGCGGGGCACGGGTGGGCCGCCGATGTGAACGCCCCTGGTGCGACGGGGATTTCGCCGTATCCGATCAACTCGCGGTTCGGCCGCCGGGTGTCCACCAACGACGCCTACCTCGAACCGGCCAGGGCGCTGCCCGGCCTCGTGATCCGCGGCGACGCCGTCGTGGACCGGGTCATCGTGTCCGGCGGGCGAGCGGTCGGCGTGGAGGTCCTCGCCGGCGGGACGATGAGCCGCGAGCACGCGGACCAGGTCGTGCTGAGCGCCGGTGCGATCCACACGCCGGCGATCCTGCTGCGATCCGGCGTCGGCCCGGCCGCCCACCTGCGTTCGATGGGCATCGACGTGCTGCGGGACCTGCCGGTCGGCCAGGGCCTGCAGGACCACCCGGTGGTCTTCGTCGGCATCCCGCTGAACGAGGAGTCGGCGGTGCGCACGCCCGACGACCGGCACACGAACGTCTGCATCCGCTACACCAGCGACCACCCGGCGGCCCAGGCCGACGACATGATGGTCATCGCGGCCAACCAGAGCGTGCTCGCGATGGAGATCGCCGACATCCGCTTCGGCGCGGGCTCCTTCGGCGTGTGGAACAACCAGGTCTACTCGCGCGGGTCGGTCGGCCTGACCTCGACCGACCCGACGGCGCAGCCGGAGGTGCGCGAACGCATGCTCTCCGACGAGCGGGATCTGGCGCGGCTGCGCAGCGGCATCCGCCACCTGGTCGAGCTGGTGCGCGGCGACGAGGTCGCGGCGATCACGGCGTTCTCGCCGGACCGGCTCAACGAGACGCTGCTCGCGGCCATCGACGACGACGCGGAGCTGGACGACTACCTGCTCGTGACGGCGGCCGACGCGCAGCACGCGACCAGCACGTGCCGGATGGGAAGCCCGTCGGATCCGGCGACGGTGGTCGATCCCGACTGCCGCGTGCTGGGCGTGGAGGGGCTCCGCGTGGTCGACGCGTCGATCTTCCCGGCGGTTCCCCGCGCGAACACCAACCTCGCGGCGATCATGGCGGGCGAGCTCATGGCCGACCGCCTCGGCTGACGGTGCGGCGGCTCAGATGAGCTGGGCGTGCAGCTCGTCGGCCGCCTCCCGCAGCAGCGCCAGGACGTCGCCGTGCATGGCCTCGGGCGAGATCCGCTCGATGCTGCACCCGACGTGCACGGCCGCGATCACCCGCCCGTCCCACCGGCGCAGGGGCACGGCGATCGAATGGGCGCCCGGCTCCACGTCGTTCGCGACGTAGCAGTACCCGTCGCGCTCGATCCCGTCGAGGGCATCGGCCCTGGCCCCGGCCGCGTCGAGCGCGCCGGGGCGCTCCTGCTCCGGCAGGTGCGCGAGGAGGACCTTGCCGAGGGAGGAGATGTTCGCCGGAGTCCGGAAGCCGATGCCGCTGCCCACGTGGATCAGCTGGTTCGGCACCGCGCGGGCGATCACGACCGCGTCCGCTCCGTCGAGCACGGCGACGGAGCACGCCTCCTGCAGCTGCGCGCAGATCCGGTCGCACACCGGTTGCATGACCGCGCCGGTGACGTTCGAGGTCAGGTATCCGGCCGCGAGCCGCAGGATTCGCGGGCTGAGTTCGTACGCGCGGCCTTCGGCGCGAAGGTAGCCGAGGTGTTCGAGGGTCAGCACGGCGCGCCGCACGGTCGCGCGGGACAGGCCGAGCTTGCGCGCCAGGTCGGCCTGCGTCAGCCGCCGGTTCTCGCCGTCGAAGGCCGCGAGCACGGCCAAGCCCCGGGCCAGCGCCTCGGAGAAGTCCGCCGCGTTCGGTGCGCCGGCCAGCTGCCGTTGCTTCCGGGCGGCGCTGTCGGCGTCCGCGAGTCGTCCCAAGGTGCCATTCCCGTTCGGCGGCGGTGGTTTTCCGGCAACGTATCCGCCGAACTTCCGTGCGTCAATCGAACTTCGCGGCGGGGATGGCAAGATGAGGCCGTTATGCTCGACTTCCCCGATCTTCCCGTGCGTGCCGTGCTCGACGACGTCACCCGTGCTCTCGCGGAGCACGGCACGGCGGTGCTGGTGGCGCCGCCCGGCACCGGGAAGACGACGCTCGTGCCGTTGGCGTTGGCGGAGCAGGGGTTTCGCGTCGTGGTGGCGGAGCCGCGGCGGCTGGCCACCCGGGCCGCGGCGGAGCGCATGGCGAGCCTGCTCGGCGAAGAGGTCGGGCAGCGCGTGGGGTACTCGGTGCGGGGTGAGCGCCGTCGCGGCGCGGCGACGGTCGTCGAGGTGGTGACTTCCGGCCTGCTGGTGCGGCGGCTGCAATCCGATCCCGAGCTGACCGGCGTCGACGTCGTGATGCTCGACGAATGCCACGAGCGGCACCTGGACGCGGACCTCCTGCTGGCGCTGCTGCTGGACGCGCGGGACGGGCTGCGCCCGGACCTGCGGGTGCTGGCGACGTCGGCCACGGTGGCGGCCGGTCGCGCCGCGGAGCTGCTCGGCGGCGCACCGGTGCTGGAGGCGCACGCGCGGACCTATCCGGTCCGGACCTCGTACCTGCCGCCGACACGCGGGGAGCGGATCGAGGCGTGCGTGGCGCGGGCGGTGCGCACCGCGCTGGCCGAGCAGGACGGCGACGTGCTGACGTTCCTGCCCGGCGCCGGCGAGATCCGCCGCGTCGCGAACCAGCTGGGCGAGTCCGATGTGGACGTTCTGCCGCTGCACGGACGACTGCCGCACGCGCAGCAGGATTCGGCGCTGCGGGTGGGGAAGCGGCGCCGCGTGGTGCTGGCCACGGCGGTCGCCGAGTCGAGCCTGACCGTGCCCGGGGTGCGCGCCGTCGTCGACTCGGGGCTGTCCCGGGTGTCGCGGGTGGACAACCGGCGCGGCCTGGCCGGGCTGGCCACGGTCCGGGTGTCGGCGGCGGTCGCCGACCAGCGAGCGGGCCGCGCGGGCAGGCAAGGGCCCGGCGCGGTGTACCGGTGCTGGCCGGAGCACGAGCACAGCACGCTGCCCGCGTACCCGGAACCGGAGATCCGGACGGCCGATCTGACCCGGCTCGCCCAGGAGCTGGCGTGCTGGGGAACGCCGGACGGATCGGCGCTGACGTGGTGGGACGAGCCGCCAGCCGGTGCGCTGGCCGCAGGCCGTGACGTGCTGCGAGGGCTCGGTGCGCTGGAAGAAGATGCGGTCACGGCCCGGGGCCGCCGGATGGCGGAGCTCGGTCTGCACCCGAGGCTGGCCCGGGCCCTGCTCGACGGCCGCGAACTGGCCGGCACCGACATCACCACCGAGGTCGTCGCCCTGCTCGACAACGACGCGCTGACCAGCGAAGTCGACGTCACCACGGCGCTTTCCCGGCTGCGCCGGGGCGCGCCGGGCAGCGATCGGTGGCGGCGCGAGGTCCGCAGGCTGCGCGGTTCGGTGCAGCCGCATCCCGGCACCTCCGCGCGCGACGATGCGGCGCTCGTCGTCGCGCTGGCGCAGCCCGAGAGGTTGGCGCGGCGCCGGGGTTCCGGATCCGCGGTGTACCTGATGGCGTCCGGGACGGCGGTGGAGTTGCCCGGCAACTCCGGGTTGCGCGAATCGGAATGGCTCGCCGTGGCCGTCGCGGACCGGGCGCCGGGAAGCGCCTCCGGGGTCGTCCGGCTGGCCGCGCCTGCGGACGAGGCGCTGGCCCGCAGCGCGGCGCCCGCGCTTGTGACGACCGGCGACGAGATCGGCTGGGCGGACGGCGATGTGCGGGCGGTCCGCGTCGAGCGGCTCGGCGCGATCACCTTGAGCAGCAGGCAGATCCGCGACCCGGACGCCGCCGAGGTCCGGCAGGCGCTGCTGGCCGGCCTGCGCGCCGAGGGCCTGGAACTGCTGTCCTGGAACGACGACGCGCGACGGCTGCGGCAGCGGCTCGGGTTCCTGCACGCCGCCCTCGGCGATCCCTGGCCCGCCACCGACGACGGAACACTGCTGTCCATGGTGGACCAGTGGCTGGAACCGGAGCTCTCGGCCGCGCGGCGGCGGGCCGACCTGCGGATTCCGGCAGGCGCCGCGCTGCGGCGGCTGATCCCGTGGTCCGCGGCGGGACGCCTGGACGAGCTCGCGCCGGACCGGATCGAGGTCCCCTCCGGCTCCCGGATCAAGGTGGACTACCAGGGCGATCGGCCCGCCCTGCCGGTGAAGCTGCAGGAGGTCTTCGGCTGGCAGGACGTGCCGCGCATCGCCGACGGCCGGGTGCCGGTGGTACTGCACCTGCTCTCGCCGGCCGGGCGCCCCGCGGCGGTCACGGCCGATCTCGATTCGTTCTGGCGCAACGGCTACCGGCAGGTCCGCGCGGAACTGCGCGGGCGCTACCCGAAGCACCCGTGGCCGGAGGACCCGGCCACCGCGACGCCGACCCGCCGCACCCGGCGCAGCCCCGCGAGCTGACCGTGACGGCCGCCGTCGCCCGATCGTGGGGCGCGGCCGAGGGGCGAACACCCTTCGTGCTGTGATGCGCTCGAAGGGTCATTTTGCCTGGTGATCTAGGGTTTGGCCGTAGCGTGGAGGGCGGCCCGCCGGGGTTCTCCGCGACGTGGCCGACAGCCCGAATCCCGAACATTGGGGAGGCCGCACATGTCCTTCATCCCCGCCCCGCGCACCGAACGCGGCACCGACGACCACGCGCCAGGAGCGCTGCGACTGCGCACCACGAGCCCCGCTCCGGGCGTCGTCGTCCTGGAAACGGCCGGAATCCTGGACATGAACAGCGCCACGAACTTCGCCGACGCGGTGCGAGCGCACCTCTCGGCCGCCACCGGCACCGCCGTCCTGGACCTGTCCAGGCTGTCCTTCCTGTCCACCCACGGCGCGGTCGTGCTGCTGGAGGCCGCGCACCGCGCCCTAATGCGCGGGGTGCACCTGGTTCTGCTCTCCCAGAACAGGGTCGTGGACCGCCTGCTGGAGATGCTCGACGTCGCCGACCGGTTCACCTACGCGACCACGGTCGAGGAGGCCGTCGGCCCCTCGGGCGCGACGGTCCTGCGCTAGCCGGGTCAGGATTTCACCGCCGTCGCAACGGCGGCGGCGCAACCGCTTCCCGGCTGCGCAGAGGAATCAGGGCAGCGCGCCGCGTCTCCGGGCTGCGACGACCGCCTCGTGCCGGGTGTGCACGTCCAGCTTGCGCATGGCGCTGCGCAGATACGCCTTGACGGTCTCGGGTTTCAGCGAGAGCCTCCGCGCCGTTTCCGCGTTGCTGCAGCCCAGCGCGATCTGCGAGAGCACGTCCAGCTCGCGCGGCGACAACGCGGGCGGATCGCCGGCGTCCCGGGCGTCGGTGAGGTGCGCCAGCCGCTCGCACGCCCGGTGCAGCCGGTCGCGCAGGACCGCGTCGTCGAGTCCCTGGGCGATGGCGCGGAACTCGGCGTGCAGCTCGCGAACCTCCTCGATCGCCACGCTGTCGCGAAGTGCCGTGCGGTCGGCGTCCGCCACGTCCAGTAGTTGCAGCCGCCGGTCCACCTCGTCGCGGACGGCGAGCTCGCCGGCCAGCCGACGGGTCGCGTCGACCATGGTGTCGAGCACCCGGTCGCCGAGCGGGACCACGCCGCGCGCGGCGCAGTAGAGCACCCCGCGAACGGAACCGTGCACCGTCACCGGCGCGGCAGCCACCGAGCAGATGCCCTCGGCGAGCACGGGCGCGTCGTAGTCGTGGCTGATCGTCACCGCGGACCCGTAGTCGCTCACCGCGCCCGGGCGCCGGGACGTCATGACCTGCCCGCCGAGACCCGCCGCGGCGCGGATCTGGAGGCCCTTCAGCGCGGCCGTGCGGACGCCGGCGAACTCCGAGAGGTGCAGGGAACCCGCCGCGACCTGCCCGCCGAAGGCGACCGGCACGTCGGCCCGCTGCCGCACCACCCGCACGGCCTGCCGGAAGGCGTTCCCGTCATCCGGGCGCAAGTACACGACCCCTTCACCCCTTTCCGGGGGTATCGCGGACTGATGTGTGGCGCGGAGCATAACGCCCGGCTACGCCGCGGCAAAGGAGCATGCGGCGGGAAGGGGCATTCGTGAGCATCGAGCCGACCGCCGCACCAGGGACGACACCGCCGCCGCAACGGGTCGCCGAGCTGCTCGCCAGGTTCGGCTCGCCGGACGCGTGCGCGGCCGGCCTGCTGTGCGACGACCACCCCGCGGACGCCGTGGCCTGCACCGTCGTCGAGGCCGACCTGACCAGCCGGGACCTCACCTACGGCGAGCTGCGCCGCGACTCGGCGCGCTTCGCCGCCGCGCTCGCCGACCTGGGCGTCGAGCCGGGCGACGCGGTCGCGGTGCTGATGGGCAAGTCCGCCGACCTGGTCGTGGCGCTGCTGGGCCTCTGGCGCCGCGGTGCCGTGCACGTGCCGCTGTTCACCGCCTTCGCGCCGCCCGCCATCGCCCTGCGGCTCAACGCCAGCGGCGCGAAGGTCATCGTGGTCGACCAGGACCAGCGCGCCAAGCTGGAGCCGGGCGAGGACATCCCCGCCGACGCGCCGTGGCGGATCATCGTCGCCGGGGACGCCACCGACGAGCCGACCGTCGCCGGGCTGCTCGGCCGGTACAGCGGCGACGAGCCGACCGCGCAACCCGTCCGCCGGGGCGGGGACGGCATCCTGGTCCAGCTGTTCACCTCGGGCACCACCGGAACCCCGAAGGCCGTTCCGGTGCCGATCAAGGCCCTGGCCTCGTTCCAGGCGTACCTGGAGTTCGGGCTCGACGTCCGGGCCGATGACGTGTTCTGGAACGCCGCCGACCCGGGCTGGGCGTACGGCCTGTACTACGCGATCCTCGGGCCGCTGGCGGCCGGTCGCCGCAGCATCCTGCTGCACGCGGGGTTCTCGGCCGCGCTGACCTGGCAGGTCATCCGCGAGTTCGGCGTCACCAACTTCGCCGCCGCGCCAACGGTTTACCGCAGCTTGCGCACCGATCCGGCGGGCGTGCCCGAGGGAATCCGGCTCCGCCGCGCGTCCTCGGCGGGCGAACCGCTGACGCCGGAGGTCGTGTCCTGGTCCGAGGAGCGGCTGGGCGTGGCGGTGCGCGACCACTACGGGCAGACCGAGCACGGCATGGTCATCGTCAACGCCTGGGCCGACGGCGTTCGCGAGCCGGTCAAGCCCGGCTCGATGGGCGGCGTCCTGCCTGGCTGGTCCGCCGAGGTGCTGCACGACGACCGGGACGAGCCCGCGCCCGCGGGCACCGCGGGGCGCATCGCGTTCCACGTCGCCGACAGCCCGCTGATGTGGTTCACCGGCTACGCCGCCGCGCCGGAGAAGACCGCCGAGCGCTTCTCCGCCGATGGCCGCTGGTACCTCACCGGCGACGCCGGGACGCGGGACGCCGACGGCTCCTTCTTCTTCTCCTCCCGCGACGACGACGTGATCATCATGGCCGGTTACCGCATCGGGCCGTTCGACGTCGAAAGCGTCCTGGTGCGCCACGACGCGGTGGCCGAAGCGGCCGTCATCGGCGTGCCCGACGAGCTGCGCGGCGAGGTCCTGGAGGCCTACGTCGTCCTCCGCGCGGGACGGACCGGCGACGAGGAGCTGGTCGCGGACCTCCAGCAGCTGGTGAAGCGCAGGTTCGCCGCGCACGCCTATCCGCGCTCAGTGCACTTCGTCGAGCAGCTCCCGAAAACGCCGAGCGGCAAGATCCAGCGCTTCCTGCTCCGCGAGCGGCACCGCGCCGCCCGCTGACGGGCCCCCGGATCCGCTGCCGGGCGGCCGCACGCGGTCCATCATGGGAACCGCTTCGGCAACCGACCGGATCCGGGGGGAAACATGGAAATGCCAGAAATGCCACTGGTGAACAACTGCACGGCCGAGAACTGCGCGTTCAACCACGACCACAACTGCCACGCCCTGGCCATCACCATCGGGGAACCGGCCCACGCGCAGTGCGACACCTTCGTCGGCGGCGAGTTCGACGGCGGCGATCCGAACGCCATCGGCCACGTCGGGGCGTGCAAGATGGCCGACTGCCGGTACAACGACCACCTCGAATGCCAGGCGCCGGGCATCTCCGTCGGATACCAGCGGGACATCGTCGACTGCCTGACCTACCAACCCGCTTAGCGGGGGCCGGCGGGCGCACGGGTCCTACGATGTGGACGGCCTCGACGCTCAGTGCGGTTGGCGAGACGCTGGGTGACGAAGCCGTTGCAGTCGAGGAGACGCGATGAGTTCTCCAACCGGACACGAGCTCGATCCCACCTTCTACCGCAGCCCGGGCGACGCCATCGCCGCGCCAGCCGAACGCCTGGCCTACGTCGTCGCGTTCGACCGGTCCGGACAGCAGCCGGACGCGCTCACTGTCGTCGACACCGATCCGGGGTCGGCGAGCTTCGGCCGGGTGGTCGGCTGGGCCGACCTGCCGACCCGGGGCGACGAACTGCACCACTTCGGCTGGAACGCGTGCAGCAGCGTGTTCGCCCACGCCGGACACCACACCGACGGCCTGCAGCGCCGCTACCTGCTGCTCCCCGGGTTGCGGTCGTCGAACGTGCACATCTACGACACCCATCCAGACCCGCGGCAGCCGAGGCTGGTGCGGACCGTGACGGCCGAGGAGCTCGCGACCGGGGCCGGCTACTCCCGGCCGCACACGCTGCACTGCGGCCCGGACGGGATCTACCTCTCCTGCCTCGGCGGTGCGAACGGGGACGACGGACCCGGCGGCATCGCGGTGCTCGACCACGACACGTTCGACGTCGTGCGCGCGTGGGAGACCGACCGCGGGCCGCAGCGCCTGGCCTACGACGCCTGGTGGCACCTCAACCAGAACACCCTGATCACCAGCGAGTGGGGCACGCCCTCGATGATCGAGGACGGGGTCGTCCCCGAGCTGCTGCTGAACAACGAGTACGGCCACGCCCTGCACTTCTGGGACCTGGCGGAGGGCCGCCACCGGCAGCGCGTGGACCTCGGCGCGCAGCACCAGATGGTGCTGGAGCTGCGGCCGTCGCACGACCCCGGCGCCACCTGGGGCTTCGCCGGCGTGGTGGTCAGCACCGAGGACTTGTCGGCGTCGGTCTGGCGCTGGCACCGCGAGAACGGCGACTGGCAGGCCGACAAGGTGATCACCATCCCCGCCGAGCCGGCGCCGGCGGCGGAGCTCCCGCCCGCGCTGCAGCCCTTCGGCGCGGTGCCGCCGCTGGTCACCGACATCAACCTGTCCGTCGACGACCGGTTCTTGTACGTCTCGTGCTGGGGCACGGGTGAGCTGAAGCAGTACGACGTCAGCGATCCGGCGCGGCCCCGCGAGACCGGCTCGGTCCGCCTCGGCGGGATCACCGGCCGCGTGCCGCACCCGGCCGAGCCGGACCGGCCGCTGGCCGGCGGGCCGCAGATGGTGGAGGTCAGCCGCGACGGCCGGCGCATCTACCTGACGAACTCGCTGTACGGATCGTGGGACGACCAGTTCTACCCCGACGGCGTGGGCTCGTGGTTCGCCAAGATCGACACCGACCCGGACGCGGGCGGCGGACTGGCGGTCGACGAGAGCTTCTTCCCGCACGGCGCGGAATTCCGCGGCCGGCGGGTCCACCAGGTGCGCCTGCAGGGCGGCGACGCCTCCTCCGATTCCTACTGCTACCCGTGACCCGCAACCGGACAAGGATGTTGACCGAAGATGACCTCCGCTTTCGCCGTCACCTGGGACTACCGCTGCCCGTTCGCTCGCAACGCGCACGAGCACCTGCTCACCGGCCTGGCCGCCGGTGCCGGCTGGCAGGTGCGCTACCTGCCGTTCTCCCTCGGCCAGGCGCACGTCGAGGAGGGCCAGCCCAGCGTCTGGGAGAAACCCGAGCAGGACAGCGGGATCCTCGCCCTGCAGGCCGGTGTCGTGGTCCGGGATGAGTTCCCGGACCGGTTCCCGGCCGTGCACCGCGCCCTGTTCGAGGCGCGGCACGACGAGGGACTGCACCTCGAGGACCGCGCGGTGGTCCAACGCGTCCTCGCCGACCACGGCGTTCCCGCCGACGCGGTGTTCGCGCGCATCGACGACGGTTCCGCGCTCGGGAAGGTGCGTACCGAGCACGAGGACTTCGTTTCCTCGCACAGCGTTTGGGGCGTGCCGACCTTCATCGTCGACGAGCAGGCCGTGTTCGTCCGGCTGATGAACCGCGCCCCGCAGGGCGCCGACCCGGCGGCGTCCATCACGACCGTCGAACGCGTGGTGGACCTGCTGGGCTGGAGCGACCTCAACGAGTTCAAGCACACCGCCATCCCGCGCTGACGTCCACAGTGGAGAGGCGCCGCGTCAGCCCGGCTGCGGGGCGCCCTTCCGGCGGCGGATCTCGTAGCCGACGAGCACGACCGCGAGCGTGACGAGGCTGAGCACTGCGACCGCGCGCCGGGCAGCACCGCCTGCGGTCAGCCGCGCCAGGCGGCGCTGCTGATCCGGCACGTGTCGACGTGCCGGCGCGCGACCAGGTGTACCGAACCGGAATCCATGGCTGGGCATGTTACGCAGCCGCGGCCGCGAAGTAGAGCGATCTCACATGCCGAAAACCGCGAGGTCGCGGTCTTGTGTCCGATGTGGACGGTGTCGTCCGGTGGGGCCGTCGTCGAACACCGAGTGTGTTCGAGTCGGCGCGAATGGCGTAAAACACGGTGTTTCGGGCGTAACCTGCGATCGCGGTCATAGCGCCGCGGCGCCTCCGACGCGATGCTGTTGCGGCCATGTGCTTCCCCGAGCAGCAAACCCAGCCCCCGGCGCGAACCCGCTTCGTCGACGCCGAATACCCCGAGGCCCCGTATCCCGGTGCGCGGCCGGACTTCTCGTTCGTCCAGCTCGACGGATTCGGTCATCCGCTCGCCCCGGACGGCACCGCGCCGTCGGGCTGGCGGGTGCACACCGCCGCGGAGGCGCAGCCATGCGTCGACCGGTGGCTGGCGGAACGCGGTGCGGCTCCGCTCCGCGACCGGCGGCCGGTGCTGGCCTACGGCTCGAACGCCTGCCCCTCGAAGATCACCTGGCTGCGGGAGAACCTGGGGCTGACCGGGCCGGCGGTCGTGCTGCGCGCCCGCTGCACCGGCCTCGCGGCAGTCTGGGCGACGGGGCTGCGGGCCAGGGGAGACGGCCAGCGCCCGGCGGTGCTGGCCACCGCGCCGGGCATCGTCGAACACCACGCGGTGTGGCTCGCAACACCCGAACAGCGCCGGGTGCTCGACGAATGCGAAGGACGCGGTGCCCGCTACCGCCTGGTGTGCCTGCACGGTCCAGAGCGGATCGGGCTGGCGGACGGCAGTGAACTTCGGCACGTCCTGGCCTACGCGGGCGCGTCCCGCGAGCGCGCGCCGCTGCTGGTCGAGGGCCGCCCGGTGCGGTGCGCCGAAGTGGACCAGCGCGCCGCGCTGGGTCTTTCCGGTGTTCCGGCCGCCGGCGACGGATTGGTGTGCGCGGAAATCACCGGCGAGCCGCCTGCCGCCCGCTGCGCGGATCGGTGAGTCCGGCGAGGCGGGAGTCGTTTGACAAACCATTGGGCCGGTTTCAGAATGTGGTCACGCCGGGTTTGACCGACACGATGCGCCACAACGGCGCGAGCGCTGGCTGAGAGGCGCTGCAACGGACTATCGTCCGCCACGCTCAGCCGAGCCGCTTGAAGACCACGGTAAGGGCGCCTCCTACGGGAGGTGCTTTTTTTGTGCGCGGCTTGAGATTGCGGCCCGGAGCCGGTCCATCGCGGTCGACGGCGGCCTGACGCCGTACCGAATCCGACCCGCGAGATCTCGCGGTTGCGCGCCCGAGTGCAGTAGCAGATCGGGCCATCTCGGCGTTCCACTTTGGATGAACAGATCCGAATCAGTATTCCTGCAAGGGGAAGGTAGCGATGAGCGTCAAGTTGCAGAAGGTCGATGGTCTTGAGTTCGCTGTCCGGGATTTGTCGTTGGCGGAGGCTGGGCGGCATCAGATTCGGTTGGCGGA
>NZ_JBWKKH010000030.1:39744-117854 GCF_056431645.1 Saccharopolyspora sp. NPDC045839 | reverse complement strand
GGCTTGCTTCGCCCAGAACGCCTCCCGATCGGCCGAGGCTTCCTCGTACAGTGCCGACGTGGCGTTGGCCTGCGCCGCGAACTCCTGGGACGGCGCATGGACCCGTTCTTCGGTGCGGAGATTGTCCAAAGTGCTCTGTGAGTGCTTGCCCACTTCCGACCTCTCGACGCGATCATGTGACGGCCTGATCGCTTTTTCGTTGCGGCTTTCCCGGATCCGTCAACCGGTTGGATGAATCTACGGCGGTCAACGTTGCGGCGACGTTGTGCCGTTGTTCGATTGGGCGCCGAGCGCGACGGCCACCCGCTCGCCGACAGCGTCGACCGGACCGGAGGCGTCGACCCGCACCAGCCTGTCTTTCTCCTGGTAGTTCGCGAGCATCGGTGCGGTCTGCTGCTCGTAGAGCTGCAGACGGCGCCGGATCGCGTCCTCGCGGTCGTCGTCGCGCCGGTGCAGCGGACCGGCGCAGGCGTTGCAGACACCCTCCGCCCTCGTGGCGTTGAACTCCGCGTGCCAGCTTCGCCCACACATGCCGCAAACGCGTCTGCCATTGAGGCGACGAACGATTTCCTCCGCTGGCACCTGCAGCTCCAGCACTACGTCAACAGTGCGTCCGGAGCTTCGCAACGTGTCGTCGAGGAACTCGGCCTGCTCCCGGTTCCGGGGGAACCCGTCGAGCAGGAAGCCATCGGCGTCGTCCTCACCGAGACGTCTGCGCACCATTTCGTTGGTCAGCTCGTTCGGAACCAGGGCGCCGCTGTCCACGTAGGACTTCGCCCGCAGTCCGAGATCCGTGCCCTCGCCGACGTTGCAACGGAAGATGTCCCCGGTGGAGATGTGTGGAACACCCAGTCGGGCCGAAATCGCTGCCGCCTGCGTTCCCTTGCCGGCGCCCGGCGGGCCGACAAGCACAACGCGGCTCGGCTCGTGTTCAGCTCGCATCCAGTCGTTTCCATTCCTCTTCGGTGAGCAGGCGGGACCGGATGAGGAAGCGGACACCGTCGGGGGCTTCGAGGGAGAATCCGCTGCCCCGGCCGGGCACGAGGTCGATGGTGAGGTGGGTGTGCTTCCAGTACTCGAACTGCGATCTGGACATCCACACCGGTACCGGTTCGCTGTCCACCGCCAGGTCGCCGAGGTGCACGTCGGCTTCGCCGGTGGCGAATTCGCCCGCCGGGTAGCACATGGGGGCGCTGCCGTCGCAACAGCCGCCGGACTGGTGGAACATCACCGGCCCGTGCTGTGCCCTGAGGCGGCGGATCTGCTCCGCCGCCTCAGGGGTCACCGCGACTCGGTCGCTGGTCATCAGAAGAAGCCCAGCGCGTTGTTGGAGTAGCTGACCAGCATGTTCTTGGTCTGCTGGTAGTGGTCCAGCATCATCTTGTGGGTTTCGCGCCCGATGCCGGACTGCTTGTAGCCGCCGAACGCGGCGTGGGCGGGGTAGGCGTGGTAGTTGTTCACCCACACCCGGCCGGCCTGGATGTCGCGGCCGGCGCGGTAGGCGGTGTTGCCGTCGCGGGACCACACCCCGGCGCCGAGGCCGTAGAGGGTGTCGTTGGCGATCTTCATGGCGTCGTCGTAGTCGTCGAAGCTGGTGACGGAGACGACCGGGCCGAAGATCTCCTCCTGGAAGATCCGTTGCTTGTTGTGGCCCGCGAACACCGTCGGCGCGACGTAGTAGCCGCCGGCCAGGTCGCCTTCGAGCTCGACCCGGTGGCCGCCGGTGAGGACCTCCGCGCCTTCCTGCTTGCCGATGTCGATGTAGGACAGGATCTTCTCAAGCTGGTCGTTGCTGGCCTGGGCGCCGATCTGGGTGTCGGTGTCCAGCGGGTTGCCCTGCTTGATCTTCTCGGTTCGGGCCACCGCGTCGGTGAGGAACGCGTCGTAGATGCCGGACTGGATCAGCACCCGTGATGGGCACGTGCACACCTCGCCCTGGTTGAGGGCGAACAGCGCGAACCCTTCCAGAGCCTTGTCGTAGAAGGCGTCGTTGGCGTCGGCGACGTCGGAGAAGAAGATGTTCGGGCTCTTGCCACCGAGCTCGACGGTGACCGGAATGATGTTCTGGCTGGCGTACTGCAGGATGAGCCGGCCGGTGGTGGTCTCGCCAGTGAAGGCGACCTTGCGCACCCGGGAACTGGAGGCCAGCGGCTTGCCCGCCTCCACGCCGAATCCGTTGACCACGTTGAGCACGCCTGCGGGCAGCAGGTCGGCGATCAGGTCGATCAGCACGTGGATCGACGCGGGCGTCTGCTCGGCGGGCTTGAGCACCACCGCGTTGCCCGCGGCCAGGGCAGGCGCCAGCTTCCAGGTCGCCATCAGCAGCGGGAAGTTCCACGGGATGATCTGGGCGACCACGCCCAGCGGCTCGTGGAAGTGGTAGGCGACGGTGTCGTCGTCGATCTGCGAGATCGACCCTTCCTGGCTCCGCAGCACGCCCGCGAAGTAGCGGAAGTGGTCGATCGCCAGCGGGATGTCGGCCGCCAGCGTCTCCCGGATCGGCTTGCCGTTGTCCCAGCTCTCGGCGACCGCGAGCTTCTCGAGGTTGGCCTCCATGCGGTCGGCGATCTTGAGCAGGATCCCCGAACGCTCCGCCACCGACGTGCGGCCCCACGAAGGCGCGGCCCCCTCGGCGGCGTCGAGTGCGCGTTCCACGTCGGCGGCCGTGCCGCGGGCGATCTCGGTGAACACCCGGCCCGTCACCGGCGTGGGGTTCTCGAAGTAACCCCCACCGGCGGGCGCCACGTACTCGCCGCCGATGAAGTGGTCGTAACGCGAGCGGAACTCGACCGCCGAACCCGCCGTGCCCGGCGCTGCATGCAGAACCATCTGTTCGCCTCTCGTGTGCTGGTGCGACCCTCCGCGGGCCTTCGGTGACCTGGGCCACTCATGCCTCTGGTGTGGCGAGAAGCTAGGAGTCGCAACGTTGCAGCGACGTTGCAACAGGGCGAACCGGTATCGCGGGCGCACTTGCCCGTAACCTGTGTCACCCCGCACTATGAATCTTTCCGCGACCGGATGTTCCGCGTTCTCGACACTTCTGCGCAGGCGAATGGACACCAGCTACGACACCTCGGTTGATCCGCTCGAGCGGGCCCGACTGCTCGAGCGGGTGCACGCTGCCGTCCTGGCCGGTGACCGGCTCTCGCACGAGCCGAGACCGGTCGTCTTCGAGTCCTGGAGGCGTTCGCTGGCGGCCCGGATCGATCCTGATCTCAGGCAACCGCCGCTGGCGTTCGGCTCCGGCAGGATCGACGACGTTCGCCAGGCGCACCCGCTGGCGCGCTGGGTGCCGATGCTGCGTCAGACGCTGCTCGATGCGGCCGACGGCACCAGCCACGTCATGATCATCACCGATGCCGACGGCAACATCCTCTGGCGGCAAGGACATCCCCAGGTCTGCCGGGACGCAGACCGCGTTCTGCTCGCCGAAGGCACCCGGTGGGCCGAGAACGCGATCGGGACCAACGCCATGGGCACCACGCTCGCCACCGGAGCTCCCGTGCAGATCCACTCCGCCGAGCACCTCGTGCGGACCTACCACTCGTGGACCTGCGCCGCCTGTCCGGTCCGCGATCCGGATACGGGTGCGCTGCTCGGCGCGGTCGATCTCAGCGGTCCGCTGCACACGATGCACCCGGCGCTGCTCGCGCTCGTGGTGGCCGGTGCGCGGCTGGTCGAAGGTGAGCTCCGCTGGCGCCTGGCCGCCTCCGACGACCAGCTCCGGGAGCGCAACGCCCACCACCTCGCCGAGTCCGGTCGGGATGCGGCACTGCTGAGCCCCAGTGGACGGATCGTCGCGAGCACACCCTCGGCGCGGTTCGTGCCGGGGCAGCGGATCGGCCTCGACGACAGCGGAACGGTCCGGTTGGACGACGGTGAGGACGCCGAGGTCGAACCGCTCGACGGCGGCTACCTGCTGCGCGTCGGGCAGCCCCGGTCGCGTCGCCGGCCGCAGTTGTCGTTGAAACTGCTCGGCGACGAGGTTCCAGCGGCCACAGTGGACGGTGTCCGGCACGATCTGAGCCTGCGGCACGCCGAAATCCTCGCGCTGCTGGCAATGAACCCCGGCGGGCTGACTGCGGAGCGGCTCGCGCTGCTGCTGCACGGGGAGCAGGGCAACCCCACCACGGTCCGGGTGGAGATCCACCGCATCCGCAACGCCCTGGGGCCGCACGTGGTGAAGACCAGGCCGTACCGCATCGCGGCGGATGTGGACAGCGACCTGCACGCCCTCCGCGAGACGCTGCGCCATGGCGACGTCGGCGCCGCCGTGGATAGAGCCGGACTGCTGCTGCCGCGCTCGGAGTCCGTCGCGATCCGGGCCGAGCGCGACGAGCTCGTGGCGGCGCTGCGCGGCTGGGTGCTGGGCAGCGGAGACCCTGAACTGCTCTGGCGCTTCGCCAACGCGGATGCGGGCCGCGACGATCTGGAGGTGCTGGAAAACGCACGGGATCTGATGGCGCCGGACGCTCCGCAGCGCAACGTGCTCGAAGCCCGGCTGCGCCTCCTGCTCGAAGAAACCGTGTAGCACACCTGTCCGATCGGACAGGTCGGGGGTGCTCATCCGGGCAGTTCCGAGGTACAGTCCCCGGCTGTAGGTTCACCTGTGGTTTACCCCACAGTAGTGCTGCTGGTCTGCTTGCAGCCGGTCTCGCCGCGGGCCGCGCACCGGCCGGACTCGTTCGTGGGCGAGGCTCATCGGTGAGTCGGGAGGGCCACGAGAATGCCGGAGCTGGAAATCGCGTTCGAACATGTGGGCGTGCCGCGCCAACCCAGCCGCGACGATGTCGGCGAACAGCGTCCGGCCCTGGCGAAGTTCCACGCGCCGGAAATCGTGTTCGGCCCCGATTCGCTGGCCGAGCTGGGCCACTCGGCTCGACGCCTCGGCGCGCGCCGTCCCTTCCTGGTCACCGATCCCGGCATCGTGGAGGCGGGATGGGTGCGCGAGGCAGTGGTGCACCTGCGCGAGGTGGGTCTGGAACCGGTCGTCTGGCACGAGCTGACGCCGAACCCGAAGGACCACGAGGTGCAGGCGGCCTACTGCGAATATGCTCAGGCCGGCGCGGACGTGATCATCGCCGTCGGCGGCGGCTCGTGCATCGACGCGGCCAAGGGCGTGGCGATCGTGTCCGCCAACGGTGGGCACATCCTGAACTACGAGGGCGTCGACCGGGTCGTGAACCCCATCCCACCGCTGGTCATGGTGCCGTCGACCTCGGGAACCGGTGCGGATGTGTCCCAGTTCTGCGTGGTCACCGACACCACCCACGCGACGAAGGTGACCATCATCAGCAGGACGCTGGTCCCCGAAATCTCGATCATCGATCCTCGGTTGCTGACGACCATGCCGGACTGGCTGAACGCGGCGACCGGTCTCGACGCGCTCACCCACGCCATGGAGTCCTACGTCTCGCTCGCGCACAACGTGCTGACCGATCAGCATTCGCTGCACGCCGTGCACCTGGTGACCAGGAACCTGCTGCGGACCCTGCTGGATCCGGCCGCCCAGGAGCCGCGCAACGCGATGGCGCAGGGGTCGTTGGCGGCGGGGATGGCGTTCACCAACGCGATCCTCGGCGCCACCCACGCCATGAGCCACCAGGTCGGCGGGCTGCTCGACGCGCCGCACGGCGTGATCAACGGGATCCTGCTGCCGCACGTGATCCGGTTCAACGCGGAACAGCGCCCGACTCGCTACGTGCCGCTGGCCGCCGCTGCGGGCATCGACACCGGGCGCGTACCCGCGGCCGAGGTCGCCGAGGTGCTGGCCGATCGGGTCCGCGAGCTGGCCGACTCCGTGGGCGTTCCGCGCGGTTTGTCCTGCCTCGGGGTCGGCGAGCACAACGTCGCGCACCTGGCCAGGACGACGATGAAGGACGCGTGCCTGGCGACCAACCCCCGCCAGGTCACCCAGGAGGAGATCGAGTCGTTGTTCCGAAAGGCCATGTGAGGTCGAAGGTGTCCGGTGGTGGCCGCGTCCGCGCGGGGGAGACGACGCTCGGTGAGCTCACCGGGGTGCGATCGAGCAAGCGGTCGTTCTACCCCGAGTACCGGCGCTCGAACGAGCGGCTGGCCGTGGCCGTGCAGGCGCTCGACGAGATCTCCCGCGCCGTGGTGCGCTCGGCGGAGGGGCCGAGGGCGTTGGTGGAGGCGGTCATCGTGGCCGCCGTTGAGCACTTGCAAGCCGAGTGGGTGCTGCTGGCCGTCGCCGACGGGGCGTTGCGGGGGATACGTCCGGGTTTCCTGTTCGCCCGGGACGGCGAGCTGATCGACCAGGAGCACGAGCTGCCCGCCGAAGTCCGCGAGCAGCTCGAAGTGATCCGCAAGCGCCCGTGGGAGCTCGAACCGGGCGAGGCCGGGCCGGGCTGGGTGCGCGCGCCGATGCTGCTCGACGAGGAGCCGGTCGGCGGCGTCGTGGGTCGGCCCGGTGCGGGAGTGGAAGTCACCGGGACCGACCTCGCGGTCCTGCGGGTGCTGGCCAATCAGGCCGCGGTGGCGCTGTACAACTCCTACCTGTTCCACACTGCGGCCCAGTTGAAGGGGCGCGCAGAGCAGTTGAACGAGGAAGCTTCCCGGCAGGCCAAGGACCTCGTCGAGCGAAACGCCGAACTGCAGGAGGTCCAGCGCCGGCTGACCGAGGCGATGCAGCGCCAGGTCATCGACGAGGAACGGCACCGCATAGCGCGGGAGCTGCACGACAGCGTGACCCAGGCCGTGCTCAGCGCCGGCATGACCGTGGAGGTGTGCCGGTCGGAGCTGGCGGAGATGGGCGCCGACGCGCGGCAGGTCGCCGAGCGGCTCATGGCGGCCAAGGACCTGACCCGGCAGGCGGTCTCCCAGCTGCGGTCGGCGATCTACGCGCTGCACCGGGGCGCCGACGAGGGCCCCGGTTCGTTGCCGGTGCTGCTGGAACGGCTGTCCAACGTGCACCTGCCGACCTCCGTCGACGTCGCGGTCCGGATCGAGGGCAAGCCGGTGCCGCTGCCCGGCGAGGCCGAGCACTCGCTGCTGCGGCTGACCGGCGAGGCCCTGTTCAACACCGCGACCCACTCGGGCGCGGACCGCGCGTCGGTGCACCTGAAGTACGAGACCGACCGCGTCGTGCTGTCGATCGCCGACGACGGCACCGGGGATCCCGCGCAGCTGCGGCGAACTCTGCGGGCGGCGCGCACCAATGACCTCAACGGGCACCACCGGGGGCTGGCGAACATGGCCGCGCGAGCCGAAGAACTCGGCGGTGAGCTCAACATCGGCAGGGCGAAGATGGGCGGGGTGCTCATCAGGCTGGAAGTGCCGATGCCGCTGTCAGAAGGGGACACCGATGTCTGAGGAAGCCGCGTGGCAGTCCGGGGGCGCGGTGAGCGCACCGCCGGGTCTGGTCCGGATCGTGATCGTCGACGACCACTCCATCGTCCGGCAGGGGCTGCGGTCGCTGCTCGAACGGGAACAGGACCTCGAAGTGGTCGGGGAGGCCTCCACCGCGGCGGAGGCGGTCGCGGTGGTCGGCCGGACGCGGCCCGCGGTGGTGCTGCTGGACCTCAAGCTGTCCTCCGGTGAGGACACCGAGGGCCTGGCGCTGTGCGAGCGGTTGACCGGGGAGCACGAGGGTCTCGGGGTCCTGGTGCTGACGACCTTCCTGGACGAGAAGCTCGTCGTCGACGCCGTGCACCGCGGTGCCCGTGGTTACGTGGTCAAGGACGTCGACACCACCGAGCTGGTCCGGGCGATCCGCGCGGTGGCCCGCAAGGAGAGCGCGTTCGACTCGCGCTCGGCCGCGGCGATGGTGCACTCGATGAACAACCGCTCCACCGCACCGGAACTGACCGAACGCGAGCTGGGTGTGCTCCGGCTGATGGCCACCGGGTCGAGCAACCGGCACGTCGGCGGCCAGCTCTTCATCTCCGAGACGACGGTGAAGTTCCACGTGCGCAACATCATGCGCAAGCTGGATGTCTCCACCCGCGCGGAAGCCGTGTACGAAGCGAGCAAGCGCGGGCTCATCTGAGCGTGGATCTTGACCTGTTGCCGTGTCGATCAAAGCACTCCACCGGCACGGACGCCTCGACGCGGCGGTAGGCGCCGCAGCCGTGGTCCTGGGCGGCCAACCGCTGTGGGAGACCACCGACCAGCAGTGGAACGCGCTGTTTGCCACTGACGTGGTCGGCTTGCTGAACCTGGCCAGAGCCGCAGTTCCCGCGATGTTGGGCGCACCGGAGCCGCGTCGTGGCCGGTTCGTCGCGCTCGCCTCCGCTGCGGCGCACACCGGCTTGTGGCGCCTGGGAGCGTATTGCGCGGCGAAACACGCGGTCCTGGGACTGGTGAGAGGGCTGGCGACCGATCTGCAGGGAACCGGGATCGGCGCGGTGGCGGTTTCCCCCGGATCCACTCGCACGGACATGCTTCGTGCCACCGCGGCCTTGTACGGACTGTCCAATATGGACGACCTCGCCAGGCATCAACTCGTCAACCGGTTGCTGGAACCGGAGGAGGTGGCGGCGGGCGGTGGCGTGGGCATGTTCGCCGGAGGCGAGTGCGATCAACACGCCTGCACCGCGCGGGGTGGCGGCTTCGGTACGTGGTTGTTCTCCACCGCGGTCCAGCTGCTGCGTGCCGGTGTCCGACATCACTGGCCGCTCGTGCTCGCGTTGGCGATCAGCAGTCGGCGGGCGCGGCGATTGCTGATCCTGGGATCTACTGTGGACGCACTGGTGGAGCGCGGTCGGAGGGGTTCGCGACTGGACCCGGTCACCTTCGTCGCCTTGCGCAGGCTCGACGATCTCGCCTACGGGGCCGGAGTCTGGTGGGGTGCGGTGAGGCAGCGCACGCCCGCTCCGCTGGTCCCGAAGATCGCAGGATTCCGGTGTGGACGCTTTCGGCATCGATTCCGAGAACGATCCGAGTGTGGGCTGGCTCATTGCGGGCCCTAGGTGCGGCGGTTAGTTTCACCGCAATACCCCAGCTCGCAGGCGATTTTTCCGGCTGTGCGAAGCGAAATCCGGGAGGTGTGCCATGCCATCGTGGCGGGTGCGCGATTTTCACGACGACGATCTGGACCAGGCGATCCACATCTGGGACCAGAGCAGGGAGGGTGGAGAGCCGGTGTTCTCCGCTGCCGAGGTGGTCTCGATCGCGCGGGCCGGTCATCCGGCGATGGTCGCAGTGGTGGAGCAGGACGTCGTGGGCATGGCAGCGGCGAAGGTGGAGGGCGAGCGGGCCTGGTTGGCGCTGTTCGCCCTCGACGCCCGGTGGCGCAACCGCGGCATCGGCAGCGCGCTGCTGACCGAGCTGGAGAAGAAGCTGCGCGGGCAGGGGGTGCACCGCATCGCGAGCCTGGTCCCCGAGGGGGCCGCGGGGTTTCGGGCGATGGTCAACTCCGGCTACCGGCCACGCACCGACCTGACCTACTTCGAGAAGGTCGAGGACCTCGATCCGGCCGACTTCGACGTGCTCGAGGAGCTCGGCGGCAGGCTGCTGCCGCCAGGGCAGTGGGACGCGCTGGCGGGCATGCAGCGTGAAAAGGACGTCATCGAACGACGGGTCGTGTTGCCGATCTCGCATTCCGCGCAGGCCGAACGCCACGGCGTGCTGCCTCCGAAGGCGATCGTGCTGTTCGGGCCGCCGGGAACCGGCAAGACCAGCTTCGCCAAGGCGGTCGCCTCCCGCCTGAACTGGCCGTTCGTGGAGCTGTTCCCGTCGCGCCTGGCCGCGTCGTCCCCGGACGGGTTGGCGGCCTCGCTGCGGGCGGTGTTCGCCGAGCTGGAGGAACTGGACGACCTGGTGTTGTTCATCGATGAGGTTGAGGAGATCGCCGGGATCCGCTCGACGCCCGCGGCCGGCCCTGCGCACGGGGTGACCAACGAACTGCTCAAGCTGATCCCCGGCTTCCGCGAACACGACCACCGCCTGCTGGTCTGCGCCACGAACTCGGTGAGCTCCCTGGACTCGGCGTTCCTGCGGCCGGGCCGGTTCGACTACATCATCCCGGTAGGCCCGCCGGACCCGCCCGCCAGGCGGGCGATCTGGTCGCGCTACCTCGGCCCGGCGCGCGACAACGTCGACCTGGACCTGCTGGTGGAGCGCTCCGATCTGTTCACCCCGGCCGACATCGAGTTCGCCGCGCGCCAAGGCGCCCAGGCGGCCTTCGAGCGCGACGTGCTGCACGACGACGGCGGGCTGGCTACGACGAAGGACTACCTGCGGGCGATCTCCGACACCCGGCCGACGCTGACTGCCGAAGCCATCACCGAGTTCGAGCAGGACATCGAGGCCTACACCAGGTTGTGATCGACACACTTTCCCGCGGAGTCCCCGGACGCGGGGGCGGGACCGTCGTTTCCGGGGAGTTGGTCGACACCGTCCGGGCGCAGGGGCTGCAGCCGACCGGGGAGAACTCGGTGCCGGCAGGTCTGACGAAAAAGATTCTGGAGTCCGGACTCCACGCCATCCCTGACTGCCGATGCTTCGACCGCCCGGTCAGCGCTGAGACCAATGAGGCAGGTGAGTCCTCCAGCGGCCTTCAGCCTCGGAGCCTGAGCGCGAATGCGCGGTCGCCCCCTTGATTTTTCTGGGACGGCACCGGTTGCCAGGCTGTCCTGCGTCCTGTCCAGGGGGCTCGGTTCGAGGTGGAGCCCTCGTCAGGCGGCAGTCGTAGAGTGGTGCCGTGGGCGCGTCGTCGCGGGGGAGGCAAGGGGGGCTTCCTGCCGATGTGACAAGTTTCGTGGGGCGGCGACAGGAGATAGCCAAGGTCAGGGCCATGGTGTCGTCGTCACGGCTGACGACGCTGACCGGAGTGGGCGGGGTAGGCAAGTCTCGACTGGCGTTGCGCGTGGCGAGAGGGCTGCAGCGGGCGTTCCGGGACGGGGTGTGGCTGGTTGAACTCGCCCGGTTGCAGGAGCCCTCGTTGCTGGCATCCACAGTCGCAGCGGAGTTCGGGTTGCGTGAGCAGTCCAGGCGTGAGCCCGAGATCGTGCTGGCGGAGTACCTGTCTGACAAGCAGCTGCTGCTGGTGCTCGACAACTGCGAACATGTGGTGAACGAGTGCGGTGAGCTGGTGTGCAGGTTGTTACCGGCGGCACCTGAGCTTCGGATCCTGGCCACCAGCCGCGGATCCCTCGGTGTAGATGGGGAGCGCATCTGGCCGGTACCACCGCTGATGATTTGGGAAGTGGGTGATACGGACGAGCAGCTCTCGCTGCAGGAAGTCCGGTCCGAGGCGCTCGCGCTGTTCGAGCAGCGGGCCAATGCGGTGCTTCCGGGGTTTGCGGTCAAACCGGACAACCTGGCGACGGCGGCTCGGTTGTGCCGGCGCCTGGAAGGGCTGCCACTCGCGATCGAGTTGGCTGCCGTGCAGATACGTGCGCTGTCGATGGAGCAGATCGAGCGCAGGCTGGACGATCGCTTCCAGTTGCTCGCAGGCGGCAGGCGCACCGAGCCGTCCCACCACCGGACGCTGCGTGCGACTTTTGACTGGAGCTTCGATCTGTGCTCGAGGCAGCAGCAAACACTGTGGCGACGGATGTCGGTGTTCGTCGACGTGTTCACCCTGGACGCGGCCGAGGCGGTCTGCACGGACGAGATCCTGGCCAGGCACGAAGTCCTCGGGTGTGTGGAAGGGCTCATGGACCAGTCCGTGCTGACGCGGGACGAAACCGATTCCACCGTTCACTACAGGGTGCTCGAAACATTGCGGCAGTACGGGCTTTGGCGACTGCGTGAATCCGGCGATGAGAGATCGCTGCGCCTGCGGCACCGGGATTACTACCTGCATCTGGCCGAGGAGGCCGAGGCTGACTGGTTCGGTCCCCGTCAGCTCGACTGGCTGGCTCACCTGCGCGCGGAGCATCCGAACATCCAGGCCGCGCTGGAACTCTGCGTCACCGAGCCCGGGCAGGCGCGGGCCGGGCTCCGCATGGCGGCGGCGCTGTGGTTCTACTGGATCGCGTGCGGCTTCCTCACCGAGGGGCGGCACTGGCTGGATCGCGCCTTGGCGGAGGACCAGGAGCCGAGCGCGGCGCGGGTCAAAGCGCTGTGGGCCAACGGCTACATCGCCACCCGGCAAGGGGACGTCGACGCGGCCCTGGCCATGCTGGCGGAATGCCAGGACCTCGCGCGGCAACTGGGAGATCAGACGGCATGGGTGCGCGGACTCCAGATGACTGGGCTGGCGGAGCTGATGCACGGTGACCACGTTCGAGGTGTCGAGCTGCTGGAGGAAGCCCTCGCCCGGCAACGGGATACCGGTGAACCCGACACCGCCCTGGCGACCACGATGTTCTACCTCGCCCTGGCGGTCTGCACCCGCGGCGACCTGGATCGCGCGGTCGCGCTCTGCGAGGAGTGCCGGGCGATGTGCGACTCCCGCGGTGAGCGTTGGAGTCTGTCCCGCACGCTCTGGGTCCTCAGCCTCACCCGATGGGCTCAGGGGGAGCGGCGGATGGCGGCCGAGCACGTGTGCGAGTCTCTGCGGATCGAGCGGGTCCTGCGAGATCCGATCAGCATCGCCCTGTGCGTCGAGGTTCTGGGCTGCGCCGCGGCGGCCGGAGGCAAGCCGGAGCGCGCCGCCAAGCTGTTCGGAGTCAGTCGCAAGCTCTTCGAGCCGCTCGGTGAGTACCTGTTCGGATTCACCTACTACCTCGGCTGGCACGATGAGGCCGAGACCAGATCGCGCGCGTCCCTCGGCGACGAGGCGTTCGACAACGCCTACAGGGCCGGCCGACGAGTCACCCTCGATGAGGCCGTTGCCTATGCGCTGGGCGAGAAATCCAAGGCGCAGGGTCCTGCCACGTCCGCGTTGCGCTCACTGCTGACACGGCGCGAGCGCGAGATCGCCGAACTGATCACCGCGGGGCTGTCGAACAGGGAGATCGCCACCAAGCTGGTCATCGCAAAGCGCACCGTCGACGCGCACGTGGAGCACATCTTCACCAAGCTCGGCCTCAACTCGCGGACCCAGGTCGCGGCCTGGATGGCCGAACGGGCAGCCGCCGAGCACAGCCGGGACACCGGCGGATGAGCTGGAAGGTGACGAGCATGGGTGCTGGGAACCTACCGGACGAAGCCAGCAGCTTCGTTGGTCGTCAACAGGAAGTGGCCGACAGCAAACGGATCCTGTCCCGCGCGAGATTGCTGACCATCACCGGCGCTCCGGGAGTGGGCAAGACACGCCTGGGTGTGCGCGTCGCCGCGCAGGTACGGCGGAGGTTCCCCGATGGCGTCTGGCTGGTGGGCTTGGCCGATCTGGACGACGGTGCGCTGTTGCCACACACCGTGATGGATGCCCTCGGTGTTGGGGACCGGTCGGTGCGGCGGCCGAGCGACGCACTCACCAAGTACCTGGCGCCCCGACGGCTGCTGTTGGTGCTGGACAACTGCGAGCACCTCGTGGACGACTGCGCGGCGCTGGTGAACACGCTGCTGCGGGGGGCACCAGGGTTGCGAATCCTGATCACCAGCCGCCAGGTGCTCGGCGCTGACGGCGAGCATGTGGTGACGCTCTCCCCACTACCGGTTCCCGAGGAGCCGCTGTCGGCCGCAGTGGTGTCGGACTGGGCATCGGTGCAACTGCTCGCCGCGCGTGCCGCGCGCGTGCTACCGGGCTTTTCCGTCACCGCCGCCAACAGCGAGCAGTTGACCGGGATCTGCCGCCGGTTGGAGGGTCTTCCACTGGCGATCGAGTTGGCGGCGACATGGATGCGGACGCTGGCGGTCGAGGAGATCCTCGCGATCCTGGACCAGTGGCCCGAATCGCCCGGCGAGCGTTCGTTGCCCGCGCCATCGCCCCAGGTGGTGAGCCACCACCGGACGCTGCGGGCGACCTTCGATTGGAGCTTCGAACTGTGTTCCGCGGCCGAGCGGAGATTGTGGGCACGGTCCTCGGTGTTCGCCGGGGATTTCGACCTGGAGAGCGCTGAGGCGGTCTGCACCGACGAGGTGCTGCTGCCTGAGGACGTCATCGGGCTGGTGGCCGGCCTGGTGGACAAGTCTGTTCTGAGTCGACAGGTCCATACCGGACGCACGCGATACCGGTTGCTCGCCCCGACCCGTCAGTACGGGAATCTGCGCCTGCACGAATTCGGAGAGGACGAACTCGTGCGCCGGCGGCACCGGGACCACTAC
Organism: Saccharopolyspora sp. NPDC045839; assembly: GCF_056431645.1. Classification (NCBI taxonomy): domain Bacteria; kingdom Bacillati; phylum Actinomycetota; class Actinomycetes; order Pseudonocardiales; family Pseudonocardiaceae; genus Saccharopolyspora; species Saccharopolyspora sp. NPDC045839. Next base: position 103,736 of record NZ_JBWKKH010000030.1, on the reverse strand, counting down.
CTCCGGTTGGCCGACCAGGCCGAGCGCAGATGGTTCGGTCCCGAACAGGTGTCCTGGTTCGAACGCATGCGCGCCGAGCACGCCAACCTGCGAACTGCGCTGGAGTTCTGCCTGACCGAGCCCCGTGAGGCGTCGGCCGGACTGAGGCTGGCCGGAGCGCTGTGGTTCTGCTGGGTCGCAGGCGGTTGGGTCAAGGAGGGCCGTTACTGGCTCGATCACCTGCTGGCACTCGCAACGGAGCCGAGCCCGGCGCGAGCCAAGGCGCTGTGGGCGAACGGTTGGATCGCCACCATCCAGGGCGATGTCGCCCCTGCACTGCGGATGCTGGCTGAAGGGCGTGACCTGGCGCGCCGCATGGGAGAGGAATCCGAACTGGCCTCCGCGCTGTGCGTGTCCGGCTACGCCGAGCACATGCGCGACAACCAGCGGCGTGCGGTGGCGTACTTGGAAGAAGCCCTGGAACTGGAGAAGACCCGCGGCCGGCCTAGCGCGGTCACCGTGGTGAGCCGCCCCATCCTGGCCAACACCATGTTGCTCCTCGGCGACAGCCGGCGAGCTCGTCTTCTCTGCGAGGAGTGTCTGGCGATGCGTGAGGAGTACCGCGCGCCCTGGTCCCACTCCTGGGCGCTGTGGGTCCTGGGGGTTGCCGCGTGGACTGACGGCGATGCCCAGCAGGCCGGTTCCTACGCTCGGGAATGCCTGCGGATCAAGCACGAGCTCGATGACCTGGTGGGCGTTGCCCTGTCCATCGACCTGCTCGCCTGGTCCGCGACGGATCAGGACGCCGAACGCGCCGCGCGGCTGCTGGGCGTGAGCCACACCATGTGGCAAGAGATAGGCATGCCGTTGTTCGGTTTCCAGCCCTATGTGTCCCGGCATCAGGTCAGCGCGGAACACGCCCTTGAGAGCCTCGGCTCGCATGAATTCGACGTTGCCTTCGGCGACGGATGCAAGCTCACCCTTGACCAGGCAGTGGCCTACGCGCTGCAGGAAGGCGAGCATCCAGTCGCCTGAGCGCTACAGCTCGGCAGGGCACAGAGGGGCGTTCGGCCGGCTTGAAGAACGCCCCGGGCCTTTCTGCCTGCCAGTAGCCGCCCCAGGTTTCCTTGTCCTGCTCGGCCTTCCACAGTCCCGGGCTGACCGGGGTGGTGGAACCGTGGCTGAAGGCGAGTACCTGGTTCGCCCAGCTGCCAACGCGCAAGAGGCCGGCAGCTTCTTCGGCAGTGTAGAGGAACGCGGCCTGATTTACGGTGCTGGTAGCAGGCTCCGCCTGTTGTCCTGACGCGGTGTTTTCTTGCGAGTCCTCGGTCGCAAGGTTGCTGGAGTCGCGCTGTTGCAGCGGGGCGAACAGTATTTGCGGTGCCTGGCTTGGCTGCTGGTGGCTGTGAAGGTGCCTGCACGCGCTGGGCGCGCAAAGCGGGGGGCGCCACATCGCTGCCCCTTTGGGCGTCCGCTGAGGTATGTCGAGGCAGTTGTCCTTGGATGCGGCGAGCCGGGAGTGGCGAGGCGGCTACCGTCGTCTCGTCGTGTGTCGCCAGCATCCGTCTTTGGTGCTGTGGTGGGCGAGGAGGCTTTGTGCGGCCGGTGTCGGATGACGCGTCTGTGTTCATCTTTCGTCTGCGGCAGCGCGCGTGGGACCGCGCGGAGTGGCTGCCGCGATCACGGCTGCTGGTGCACGTGGCCGGAGGGGGGAGCGCGGTGCTGGAGCAGCTGTCCTGGGGTACGGAGGACGGTGCGCAGTCCGCAGTCGGCTTCTCTCCGGATATGGCGTGGTGTTACGGCCATCGCCGCACCGCCGACGGTGATGTGGTGGAGATGCGGGGCGAACTCGACGGCCAGCGAGACTACTCGGAGGGCGCTGATGGTGCTCGTGGGTACGAGTTCGACACGGAGATCGAGGACGCTGGTGGTGGGCATCCGGCGGGACGGCTACGGTTGCTGATCGACGACGGTGGCGAGGCGCCCCTGCGGTGGGTGGCCTGGCGTGACCGGTTGGGAAACGCCTATTCGGTCGCCTTGCGTTCGGAAAGTCCTTCCGGTAAAGCGGATGTCACCGCCGACGGCAGCGGTTTCGTCGGCTACCGCCAAGGCGCAGGCCACACCCCCATCGCCTACCGGGGCACCCGCATGGTGCGGGAGTCGACGGATGTGCCGACCGCGCCGTTGCCCGGAAAGTTGCCCGACAGGTGCATGCGCCGACTGGAGGAGTTCCACCCGCTTCCTGCTGAGGCGGAGTTGGTGTCGCCTTCGGGCACCCGCCTCCCACGCGCGGTTCCGCCCGCCGCCCTCGAGATGCTGCTCAACGCCGCTTCCACCCCGATCGTGCGCACAGACTTCTCTGACGACCAAGCCTGGGAGACCGCCTGGCGCGACATCACCACGCACCGCGAGTACCACGATGGCGACGTCGTCCTCGACGTCACACTGGTCGACCGGCCCGAGTTCGAAGGCTGGACGGGCGAAGAACTCGCCGCACTGCTGCCACACACCACTCAGGTGCGGGTCTTGGTTGCCGACGCGGTCACACTCGCCTCCCCAGAGCACCCCGTGCTCGTCATGGAGGTCGCACGCGAACAACCACGGTTCTTTCGCGCCACCCCGAATGCCCTGGTAGACGTCGAAATCCAACTCTCGATCGACAACATGGGCTGGGAAGACTTCAGCGACTCCGTCGACCCCGACGGTGTATTCCGGACTTCTACCACGGACCAGATTCCCCCCGTTACCTAATGGGTGTTGAACGGTCCGCGGCGACGTGATCAACTGGGTCCGGTCCATCGCGCAGATGTGTCATGCAGCCGGCAAGCAAACCCGGACCACGAGCCCGCCCTCGGCACGTGGCCGAGCAGTGACGGAACCGCCATGTGCTTCGGCGATCGCTCGCACTACCGAGAGGCCGAGTCCGCTGCCTGGGGGTGGGTCTGCCCTGTTGAAGCACAACCGCCTGAACGGCTCGAACAACTGGCCGGCCTTGGTGGTGTCGATGTGGTTGCCGCCGTTCGCGATTTCCAGGACGGATTCGGTCGTCGTGCCGGTGGTGCGTACTGATACCCAGCCGCAGGGTTCATTGTGGACGAAAGCGTTGTCGATGAGGTTGCGGATCAGTTGCTCGAGCAGGGCGGCGTCACCACGGACCTTGGCCACCCTGAGTTCAGAGGTGGGCTTGATCTGTTCGTCGTTGCGGGCGATTCGCTCGTGCAGGATGTCGTCGGTGAGGTCGGCCAGGTTGACGGTGTCTTTCCTCTCGACGGTTTCAGCGTTCTGGGCCAACGCGAACAGGCCGGTGAGTACGCGCTGTTGATGGTCCAGGCTGGCGAGGAGTTTGCGGCCCAATTCCTTGGTCCCGATTCCGGCGTCAGGTCGGGTCATCGCCACCTCGGTGACCGCTCGCTGCGCCGCTACGGGGGTTTTCAGCTCGTGAGCGGCGTTCGCGAGGAATCTGCGCTGGCTGGCGAACGATCGTTCCAGCCGCGCCAGCATGTGGTCGAAGGCATCGGCGAGTTCCTTGATCTCGTCGTTGGGCCCGGATAGCCAGATGCGGGTGCTCAACTCCTGGTCAGCGGCCCGTTGAGCGGCGCTCGTGATGGACCGGATCGGGCGCAGCGCACGCCGGGCCGTCAACCACCCGAGGACAGCGGCCACCGCCATGACGACCACCAGGGCGACGACACCGCTTTCGAGTACGGACGAATAGGTCACGGTGCCTGCAACGTCGACGATTTCCGGGTCTCCTGGGGCGACGAGTTCCGGGTCTCCAGCGTCGACGGGTTCGGGGGCTCCTGGGGCAGCCGGCGTCACCGGAAGCTCAGGGGCGACATCCGGTGGCGACGAGGCAGGAACCGGGGGTTCGCTCGCGGTACCCACCGGGATTACCGGCTGCGTCATCAGCAGGATCAGGCCGAGCAGTATCGCGCCCGTGACCGCTGTCAGCATCACGTACGCGAGGGTCAGCTTGACCCGCAGCGGCCAGCGTTTCACGGGATCCGGTACCCAACACCGGAAACGGTCTCGACAGGTGACGGGTCGCCCAGCTTGCGCCGCAGTGTTGCCATGGTCACGCGCACGACGTTGGTAAAGGGATCGATGTTCTCGTCCCATGCCGTTTCCAGCAGTTTCTCAGCCGAAACGACCGCACCATCCGCACGTAGCAACTCTTCGAGGACGGTGAATTCCTTTTTGGTCAAGGAAACCGGGTGATCGTGACGCGTGACCCGGTGCCGCGCCGGGTCCAAGACGATGCGTGCGCGTTGCAGTATCGGCGGTACAGCCGGCCTGCTTCGCCGTCCCAGCGAGCGCACCCTGGCGACGAGTTCGGTGAAGGCGAACGGTTTGGGCAGATAGTCATCCGCGCCCAGTTCGAGTCCGGCGACTCGGTCGGCGACCTCGGACGCAGCGGTGAGCAGCAGGATTCGTGTCTCGCGACGCTCCGCGATGAGCGAGCGGCATACTTCGTCGCCGTGCACCAGTGGTAGTCCGCGGTCGAGTACAACTACGTCGTAGTCGGTGCTGACGCATCGCTCGAGCGCGGCGGCACCGTCATAGACGACGTCCACGGCGAGTCCGTTATCCCGCAAACCCTCACCCACCGCGTCCGCCATCATTTTCTCGTCCTCGGCCACCAGTACGCGCATAGCGCTTCTATACCACAGCGCGCGCCCTCGACGAGCGAAAAGTACATACGGGCAACACGGTCTGCACTTTCTGCTCTAAAGAAGAGATAAGGCGCTACCTGACGCTCCACTAACGCCAGATCAGGAACTCTAGTGCTCGTTCCGATGGACATTCGGAATAGACCGCAACACATTCGGAGATTTTCACATGAAGGCAATTCGAATCGTGCAGTCGCTCACGCTGGCCGGCCTGGCCGTTGCCGGTCTCGTCACCACGTCCGCAGCCGCTCTCGCCGAAGGCGCTACCGAGAGCCCCATGCCGACCCTGCCCATCACCTGCACGCCGGACGGCGTGCCGGCGCCGACCGTGCCGACTGCCGACGTCCCCGCCGGCGACCCCGCCGGTGAGCCGGGTGTTCCGGCGTATCCCATCGACTGCGTGCCCGCTGGAGACCCAGGCGTTCCGCCTGTCGACTGCACGCCGGACGGCGTGCCGGCACCGACCGTGCCGACTGCCGACGTCCCCGCCGGCGACCCCGCCGGTGAGCCGGGTGTTCCGGCGTATCCCATCGACTGCGTGCCCGCCGGAGAGCCGGGCGTTCCGCCCCTGCCGGCGGCATGACACGCGGATAGGTCAGTTGTTGTTGCCGGGCGGGCCCCGACCGCCCGGCAACAACTCGTCCGGCTCATCGGCCAAGCTGATCCGACCCGGTCCGTGGGCAACCCCGCAGCGGCATCGCCGACCTGGCCCCTTCGCCACCGTGGTGCACCGTGCACCACGGTGGAGTCCGTGGTGGAGAGTCGGCTGGATCTGCCCGAACACAGCCCGCCGCGCCCCGCCCCGAAGAGGCCGCCGCCCACCGGAATTCCCGAAATTAGCTGGATATTAGCCATCGACAGCTCTTGACGGTCCCGGAAACTTGGCGCAATGTGCTCGCTAATCCGCATTCACAGCCAGATCGTTTGATGCAGTCAACGGCTAATGCGTATTACTCGGGAGCAACCATGGCGGAAAAGGCATCCACACCAGGGCGCCGGGGAAGGCCGAGGCAGGCGGAGGTCGCCCGACTGGCCGGGGTGTCGCAGACAACGGTGTCGTTGGTGCTCGGCGGCAACAAGCAGGGCATCGCGCTGCACAAGGACACCTGGGCCCGGGTGCTCGCCGCCGCCCGCGAACTCGGTTACGTGCCCGACCCGGCAGCCCGGCGGATGGCCAGGGCTCGTAACAACCTGCTCGGCGTCTTCAGCTTCACCGCGACCTTCCCGGTCGACATCGAGCACTCCTACTACCCGATCTTGGTCGGAGTCGAGCGGGAGGCAGTGGCCCGCGGCTACGACCTGGTGCTGTTCACCGGCTCCAGCTCGGGAGCCGCGCAAGCCGTCGCGCCCGGCGAGCTACAACGGATGCGGATGGCCGACGGTTGCCTGTTTCTCGGTCGGCACATCCCGGAAGGCGAACTGCGCCGCTTGGTGGAGGACGACTACCCGGCCGTGCACATCGGACGCCGTGACGAGCTCGAGGGCCTGGCTTGGGTGGGTGTCGACTACGCCAGCGCCAGCGCCGAAGTCGTGCGCCACCTGGCTGGTCTCGGGCACCGGCGGATCGTGCTGGTCCGCGAGGCCGATGACGCTCCAGCCTCCGCCGATCGCGAGCGCGGATTCCGCATGGCGCTCGCCGAGTTGGGCGGTTCGGACGGCGCGGTCGTGCGCACCGCCCGGCCCGGCGCCGACATCACGCCGACCTGGGCGCGAGCCCGGGTTGCCGAGGGGGTCACCGCGTTCGTCGCCGAGGAGACCGACACGGGTGCCGCGTGGCGGCAGTTGCTCGCGGCTGTCGAGGGCGCCGGGCTCGACGTGCCGGGCGAGGTCTCCCTTGCACTGCTCGGTTCTCCTCCGGCCGACCTCGCCGGACGGCCGCAGCCCACCGGCTTCGACGTTCCCCGGGCCGAGCTCGGAGCGGCCGCGGTTCGGATGGCCACCGTGCTGCTAGCCGGCGAGGAGGCCGCCGAGCCCCTGGTGGCCTGCACCTTCCGCCCGGGTCGCACGGCCGGCCGGGCGGCCGTTCGGCCTTGAGCCGCAACCACATCCGACGCATCACACGTGCCCGAGGAGGCAGCACCACATGCCCACTCCCATCGCCACCCCCGCGGAGACCGAAGTCCTGATCGTGGGCGGCGGACTCGGCGGTGTGGCCGCCGCCCTGGCCGCCTGCCGGGCAGGGCGCACCGCCGTTCTGACCGAGGAGACCGACTGGGTCGGTGGCCAGCTCACCGCCCAGGCCGTGCCGCCCGACGAACACCCGTGGGTCGAGCAGTTCGGCGTCACCGCCTCCTACCGGGCGCTGCGCGAGGCCATCCGCGCCCACTACCGCCAGTGGTACCCGCTGCGGGCGCAAGCCAGGGACCTGGTGCGGCTCAACCCCGGCGCTGGGCGGGTCAGCAAGCTCTGCCACGAGCCGCGTGTCGCGCTCGCCGTGATCGAGGCGATGCTCGCGCCGCACCGCGCCGCCGGGCGGCTGACCGTGCTCACCGAGCAGCGGCCCGTCGCCGCCGAGACCGAAGGCGACGCGGTCCGGGCAGTCACCGTCGAGGACGTCCGGGACGGCACCCGCCACACCATTGCGGCCCCGTACATCATCGACGCCACCGAGACCGGCGATCTGCTGGAGCTGGCTGGTGTCGAGCACGCGATCGGCGCCGAGGCGCGCAGCGAACACGCCGAGCCGCACGCCCCCGAGATCGCCGATCCCCTCAACCAGCAGGGCATCACCATCTGCTTCGCGCTCTCGCATTATGACGGCGAGGACCACACCATCGACCGGCCCGCCAACTACGAATTCTGGCGCTCCTACCGGCCGGACTTCTGGCCCGGTCCGCTGATCGGCTTCCTCGCCCCGGACCCGCGCACCCTCGAAGCCGTGCCGCGCACGTTCCAGCCGAACCCGGACGATGATCCGCTCGACGTCGACGCCGACCAGAGCGCGGACGCGGGCGACAAGGAGCTCTGGGCATTCCGGCGCATCCTCGCCCGCAACTTGCACCGGCCCGGGGCCTTCGACTCCGACATCACCCTGGTCAACTGGCCGCTCAACGACTACTGGCTCAAGCCGCTGCTCGGGGCCGGCGAGGAGACCGCCCGGCAGGCGCTCGCCGACGCCCGGCAGTTGTCCCTTTCCGTCCTGTACTGGTTGCAGACCGAGGCGCCGCGTCCAGACGGGGGAACGGGTTTCCCCGGCCTGAAGCTCCGGCCCGACGTCACCGGCACCGCAGACGGTCTGGCCAAGGCCCCCTACATCCGCGAATCCCGCCGGATCAAGGCCGTCACCACCGTTACCGAGCGCGACGTCGCCATCGAGCTGGTCGGCCCCTACGGCGGCACCCGCCACGCCGACTCCGTCGGTATCGGTGGCTACCGCATCGACCTGCACCCGTCCACCGGCGGCGACAACTACATCGACATCGGGTCGGTGCCGTTCGAGATTCCGCTGGGTGCGTTGCTGCCGCGCCGCATCCGCAATTTGTTGCCTGCCGGCAAGAACATCGGCACCACCCACATCACCAACGGCTGCTACCGCCTGCACCCCGTGGAGTGGAACGTCGGCGAGGTCGCGGGCGCGCTCGCCGCGCACTGCCTGGACGAGGGCGTGCAGCCGCACCAGGTGCAGGAGGAGGAGAAGAGGTTCGAGGAGTTCGCCCGCGTGCTCGACAGGGCAGGTGTCCAGCGTCACTGGCCGAACGTCCGCGGCTACTGAAAAGACCGGCCGGGACAGTTCCTTCCGCCCGGAAGCACCCCACCCGCGTCATTCGCTCGACCTGCGTACGACACAAGGAGGTGTCCCTATGACCCGGCACCGCATCCGCGTCGGCATCGATGTGGGTGGAACCTTCACCGACGCCGTGGCGGTCGACTCGGCCACGCTGGCGCTCGTCGCCCAGGTCAAGGTCCCCACCACCCACCACCATCCCGACGGCGTCGCGCACGGCATCGTGGCGGCGCTGATTCGGCTGCTCGAAGACGTCGGCTGCGTCCCCGAGGACGTCGCTTTTCTCGCGCACGGCACCACTCAGGCCACTAACGCCCTGCTCGAGGGCGATGTGGCCCCGGTCGGGCTGCTCGGCATCGGCACCGGCCCGGGCGCGGTCTCCACCAAGCGCCTCGCCGCCCTCGGAAACCTCGAACTCACCCCGGGTAAACGGCTGCCGTTGCACTACGCGCACGTCCGGGATCCCGACGATCCCGCGGGTGTCCGCACTGCTCTCGAGCAGGTCACGGCCGCCGGAGCCGAAGTGCTGGTCGCCAGCGAGCCGTTCAGCGTCGACCTGCCCGACGGCGAACAGGCGGTGCTGGCGGCCGCAGGCTCCTACGGGCTGCCCATGACCGCCGCGCACGAGATCACGTCGTTGTACGGGCTCCGCAAGCGCACCCGCACCGCTGTGGTCAACGCGGCCATCCTGCCGAAGATGCTGGCCACCGCGGACCTGGTCGACTCGAGCATCGCTGCGTCCGGTATGACCGCTCCGCTGATGGTGATGCGTTGCGACGGCGGGGTGATGTCGCTGGAGGAGATGCGGCGGCGTCCGCTGCTGACCGTGCTGTCGGGCCCCGCCGCCGGAGTCGCCGGCGCTCTGATGCAGGAGCGGGTCAGCGATGGCGTGTTCCTGGAAACGGGTGGCACGTCCACCGACATCAGCGTCATCCGCCGCGGCAAGGTCGCGGTCCGGCACGCCACCATCCTGGGCAAATCCTCGTACCTGTCCGCATTGGACGTGCGCACCGTCGGTGTCGGCGGCGGCTCGATGGTGCGGCTCGCCGGTGGCGGGGTGCGCGCGGTCGGGCCGCGCAGCGCCCACATCGCCGGGTTGCCGTACGCCTGCTATGCGAGTCCAGCGGATTTGCGGGACGCGAAGCTCGTCGCCATCAGCCCGTTGGACGGCGACCCGGGCGACTACGTGGCCCTCGAAGCCGCGGGCGGCCGCTTCGCCATCACCATGACCTGCGCGGCCAACGCACTGGGCCGAGTCCCAGAAGGCGACTTCGCCGCGTGCGAACCGGAGGTCGCTCACACCGCGTTGGCACCGCTTGCCGAGGCACTGGACACCGACGTGGCGGGTGCCGCGATGCGGGTCTTGGATGCGGGGGTGAAGCAGGTTCAAACCGTCGTGGACGCGGTGGTCCGCGACTACCGCCTCGACCGCGACACCGCCGTCCTCGTCGGTGGGGGAGGGGGCGCGGCCGCCGTCACCCCGCACCTGGCTGCCAGCACCGGGCTGACCGGCCGGATCGCCAAGCACAACGAAGTGATCAGCCCGGTCGGTGTGGCTCTCGCGCTGGTTCGGGAGCAGATCGAACGGATCATCCCCGGCGCCACCCAGGAACACATCCTCGGCGTGCGCAACGAAGCCGAAGCGGCCGTCGTCGCGCAGGGGGCCGCACCCGGCGCGGTCGAAGTGGAAGTGACCGTCGACCCGCAGACCAGCACCGTGCGGGCCATCGCCACCGGCGCCACCGAATTGCGCACTCAGGACCGCGCCCGCCGCGCCGACGACAGCGAACTCCTCTCCGTCGCCGCGGCCAGCCTCAAGACTGATCCGCGGAAGGTCGAGGTGCTTGCCGTCACCGACGCCCACACCGTCTACGGAACCTTGCAACGTCGCCGCTTCCGCAAACCGCACCACCCAGTGCGCGTCCTCGACGCCGACGGCGTCGTGCGCCTGCACGCCGCCAACGCCCGTGTTGCCACGACTACCGTGGGGCAGGCACCGGAGCTGCTGGCGGAGCTGATCCGCGAGACCACGACCTACGGGGACGGCGGTGTCCGAGCGCCGTCGCTGCGTCTGCTGCTCGGCTCGCGGATCGCCGATCTTTCCGGCGTGCTCGAGGCGGGGCCGCTGCTGGCCCTGGCCCGCAGCGAGCTGCGCTCGCGCACGGTTGACGAGCCGGTGGTGGCGGTGCTGGAGGTACGCTCATGACCGCACAGTTCCGCCTCTCCGCGATTTGCAGTGGTGGTTGCGTTCGGCCCGAATCTCGCGTTTCGGGGTTTCTTATGGCTGGTTTGCGTCACGGTCCCCTGGGGTGCGGTTGATGAGGGCTGAGGTTGAGAGAAGGTGTCTCATGGCTGGTCCGCGAACCGCGTTCCGCCGCTCGCGCTTGGCCGATCTGTCCGCCGCACGCCGGGATTCGCTGGCCGCGGAGTGCGAGCGGCTGGCAGCGCTCACCGACGCCGAACTCGCCGCCCGGCTGCTGGCCGGCACTCCCACCCACGAGGCGCGCGACTCGGCAATGCTGGCCCGCTGGGCGGAGGTGTCCACCGGGTTCGGTGCCGAACTCGCCCGCTCCGGCGCCGGGCTCGACGACCCGCCGAGGGTGATCGAGCGCGACGGCGGGCTGGACCGTCGGCTGATGGCCCGCTACCGGTCCCGACCAGTGTCCACTGTGGAGCTTTACGTTGACGCGCTCGCCCTCGGCGAGGAACTGGTCGTGTTCCTCGGTTGGCAGGCGTGGTTTTCGCCCGGCTCGTTGCGCGCGACCGCGCTGGCCCACGAAGAGGCGCACGCGCGCCTGCACGACACTGCAGTCCGCCGAGCGCTTCGCCACCGCCTGGGGCACATCTCCCTGCGCCTCGGCCGCTTCCGCATCCTCGGCCACGTCGCGGGTGCCGATGAGGTCGCCGCGCACGGGTACGCCGGCGCCGCCGTCGGCCTGGGCCGGACCCCGATCCTGCTCACCGCCGCGCTGACCGGCGCGGTCCTGGCCCTCGGAGAGGACTGAGGCCCAATGGGAGTCGTCATCCTTGTGCTCATGCTTGCCGGCGTCGGGCTGATGCTCGCCCGCAAGCTGCCCACCGCTTTCGCCCTCGTCCTGCTCGGGGTGGCCATCGCGATCGCGGCGGGCGCCCCGTTCACCGGCGAGGACAGCATCATCGACACCGTGCTCCAGAAGGGCTCGGCGGCGCTGGCCTCCACCATGCTGGCCGTGCTGATCGGCTCGTGGCTGGGCAAGCTCATGGAGGAAACCGGCATCGCCGCGACCCTCGTCCGCAAGATCGTCGAGTTCGGCGGCGACCACCCGACCATCGTCGCGCTCGGAGTGCTGGCCGTTTCCGCGCTCGTCGGTACGGTCACCGGCTCGGCTCCCGCCGCGATGATGGCGGGCATCGTCGGCATCCCCGCGATGATCGCCGTAGGGGTGCCCAAGACGACCGCGGCCGGGACCATCCTCATGGGGATCGCCGTCGGCGTGCCGTTCGAGCTGCCAGTCTGGCAGTTCTTCTCCACCGCCCTGGAACTGCCGATCGACACCGTGCGCGGCTTCATGGTCAAGCTGTTCCCCTTCGCCCTGCTATTCGCAGTTCTGTTCGTGCTCGTGGAGACCCGGCGCAAGGGAGTGGAGCACTCCTGGTCGCTGACCTCGGGCGTGGCCCGGCCGGAGCGCCGCGGGCGCGGGCGCGCCCGCCGCATGGGCGACGCGCCCTGGTACGCGCTACTCGCCCCTGCCATCCCGCTGGTCCTGGCGCTCGGCTTCGACCTCGCGATCATCCCGTCGATGCTCGCCGGTGTGCTCTACGCGCTGATGACGACGACAAGGCCGGCCGAGATGAACCAGCGGATGCTGCGCACGCTCTACGCCGCCTTCGAGGTCGCTGCTCCACCCATCGTGCTGTTCGTCGCCATCGGCATCCTGCTTGCGGCGGTCAAGCTGCCCGGCGCGATCGAGGCGCTCAACCCGCTGGTCGGGGCCGTCGCCCCGGGGCACCCGGTCGTCTTCGTGCTGGTCTTCACACTGCTGGTGCCGCTGTGCCTGTACCGGGGGCCGCTCAACGTCTTCGGCCTCGGCGCCGGGATCGCGGGTGTGCTGATCGCGGCGGGCATCTACCCGGCGGTCGCCGTGCTGGGCCTGACCGCCTCGTACAATCAGGTTTTCGGCGTTTCCGACCCGACGAGCACCCAAACGGTGTGGGCGGCGCAGTACTCCGGCGTCAGCCCGCAGCGGGTGATGCTGCGCACCCTGCCCTACGTGTGGTGCGTCGCGCTGGGCGGCTTGTGCGTCACTGCCGCCACCTACCTCTGACCCACCGTCCGAAATGGAGTCTCCTTCATGGAACTGGACCGTCGTAGTTTCCTGCGCACCGCGACGGCGGGCGGCGCCCTGCTCGCAGTTGGCGGCGCCCTGCCCGCATCCGCCGCCCCCGGTCGCTTCCCCGACTACCGCCACGTGCGTACCCTTCTCAAGCCGGAGCAGCTCAAGTACAACCCCACCGGCGAAATCATCTTCCCCTGCGTCCGCGGCGTCTACGACCGGCTGAGCAACCGGATCGGCCGCTACTACCTCTACTACGCCCCACACGACGCCCCTGGTGGCATCTGCCTGGCCTACGCCGATTCGCTGGAGGGCCCGTTCACCGAGTACCCGCACAACCCGATCGTCGCCAACGAGTGGCAGCCGCACTACAGCGTCAAGCACGTCTCGTCCCCGCACGTGCTGTGGCACCGCGAGGCCCGGGAGATGTGGCTGTACTTCCACGGCGACAACAACACGACTCGCCTCGCACGCTCGAAAGACGGCATCCACTTCACCTATGACAAAGCCGTGCTGACCACCTCGATGATGCCCGCGGGCACCACCGAGACCTCCTACGCCAGGGTCTTCCGCCACCACCTGCCCTCCCGGGGTGCCCGCTACGTGATGGTCTTCATGCGCAACACCACCGCCAACCACCGCGACATCTGCTGGGGCTGGTCGCCCGAGGGCCGCAACTGGACCTTCGACCACGAGCCGCTGATCGACCACGCCAAGGTCGGCGCGGTCAACGTCGGCGGCCCGCACTTGCTGCACAAGAACGGCAGCACGTACGTCGTCTACAACAGCGACAAGGAGAGTGGCGGCAACATCCTCATCACGGAGGTCGGCAACGACTTCTCCCGGCGCGACCACCTCGGTGTCTTCTACGACTCGCGTTCCACCGCGCCGGAAAACGGCCGCGCGGCCGCGCCGGCCTTCGGGACGGACAGGGGAGTGCCGTACATGATCTACGAGGCCGGGGAGCGGTTGTCCGGCGTTATCGCCATGGCCCGCGGTTGACTGCAGCCCGCATGGCGGGCAACGTCCGAAGTGGCCATTCGTCACTCGAGGAATGCTGTTTTTAGTGGGCAGCCTGGCTGAGAAGCCACGACACCGTCACGTCGATGACTTCGCTCCCCATGTCCCGGAAGCCATGTCCGCCGCCTTGAACGCGGTGCCAGTCCGTGCGCAGCCGCCGGGCTGCCACTTCATGGGCCACCTCGTAGGAGACGTGCTCATCCGCATCGCCATGCACGACGAGCGCCGGTATGTCGCTCGCGAGAAAGGCAGCTCGCGGGTCGAGCTCCGCGAACTCTTCGAAGAGCCGCGCGCCCAGTTCGAACCGTCCCTCGATGTCGAGGAAACCCCGCTGCTGCAAGGAGGTCAAGTCGCCGTAGAGCTGCCGCCCGCGCGGCAGCTCCGGTTGCAGGAAAGTCCGACGTAGATCGAGCACCGGCTGCCACAGCACCACCGAGTCGATGGGCAATTCGCCCAAGGAGAGCGTGGTGCTCACCGCGCCGAAGCTCGACGCCACCACCGACACCGGGTGCCCCGCCGACTCCACGGCCGCCTGCAAATCCAACCGCTCTCCCGCGATCGTCATGTCGCGTGGCCTGCCCTCGCTGCGGCCGTGCCCACGGAAAGAGAACCGCAGCACCGAGAACCCCGCAGTCGCAAGCCGATCCGCCAGAATCGGGAACAGTCCTTGCTCTCCGAGGTCGGCGGTGATTCCGTGTGCCAGTACCACAGCATCCGCACCGCCCTGATGCCACACAGCCTCAAGGCGGACACCGTCGGGCGTGGTGATCACAGGTGAACCTCGGTCCGGATTGGACCGGCCGCTGCAACCACTCTCGTGCAGGCAAGGATGGAGAGGTCTTCTGCGGTCGCGATCCGGGCGATGCCCGCCTGTCGTACGCTGAGCCCCGCTGCCACTGCAGTACCTCCCTGCCGAAAACGCGGATCAGGCATTGAGACTGAATGACACATGCCGCGTGGATCAAGCCCCTGGTCGATTTTTGTCCAACAGGACTAATAAGTATTGGCGACTTGACAAAAGCGGTGGCGACGACGGCTCCGCCCACTCCCACAAGTCCTCTGGCGCCAACGCCTGATCATCTGAGCATCCCAAGACGTGATCAGCACCAGAATCAGGCGCACCGATCATTTTGACGGACGCGTTCGCGCCGCTCGTCGACGAGTCCTGCGTAGTGCTCGGCGTTGACTGGTAGGAGGTCGAAGCGAACCTGGCACGCAATCCGCCGGTCGCTCGACTGAGGAAGCTGATGGGAAGGCTTCCAGGCAGCAGATGCGGTTCCTACTGCCTGGCGCAGCACAGTCCTGTCTGGACTGTCCCTATCGTCAATCTTCCGCGCCACGCTGCGAAACGCTTCCAGCACACAACATGAACCGCTAGTAAAAAGCCGCCGCCCGGATGGGCCGTGGCATTGCGAAGGCCCGCACCTCTAGTGGTGCGGGCCTTCGGCTCAGGCATCGGTGCTTGGGGTGACGCTCAGCCCGCTGCGCTCTGGGTGATCGGGGTGGCGTAGGGCGCGGAACCCTTGATCGGCTCACCGGCCGGCCACGCGGCGACCTCGTGGGCGCCCTGACCGTTCGGAACACCGGGGAGTTCGAATTCGACCGAGGCGGGAATCACCGGGTTGGGGGGATTCGCGGTCCGCTGCGAGATCCGCGAGATCCCGAACATGGACCCGTCCACGATGACCGGTTCCCCCGGGCTGTCGTCCGACTCCACCACGACCCCCGGGACCGGGCCCGATTCGCTGTACAAGCCCACCTTGAGGGGAGGCCCCTGCAGCGTGCACTTGGTGGTCGGGTTCGCTGCGGTGTACTTGATGAGGAACGCTTCGAACTCACCGGGTTCGGCGAGGTCCTTGGTCACCGTGACGTTGATGTCGTCGCTGGTGCACGGGGCGTCGCCGGGGTTGGCGACCGCCGAACCAGCGGTCAGCGTGGAAAGGCCGGCGGCACTTGCGACGGCGGTCGTGGCGATGATGCGGCGGAACTTGGCGGTCATGATCTGCCTCCTGTTCGATCGTCTTCTCACAACGCAGGACGTTCACCGGCCGCTCGGGATGCTCGCGGGTGCGATTGGTCACCGAAAAGCAACCTCGGCCGATCTGCGACGTCGTTCGTCCAGTGCGCTGGTCACGCACGCAGCCGGGCGGGAAGCAAGGGGAGTACGACTTGTTCGCGTCGGCCGAAGTTTCCTTGACGTCAACGGGATCCGAGTTCCGAATCCCACGATGGAAGCGCTAAAGGGGCACCCCGGTGCCGCCGCCTCGTCCGGCAGTAGGGGTTCCCGATTTTGCCTAAAATTGGGGTATCCCTGCGTCAGCCGACACCTGCAGGGCGCGGCGGACGGATTGTGCGCACGGCGTCGCCGGCATGCGGGTGGAGGCGTAACGCCCCGGCGGTGGCGATCAGCGCGGTCAGCCCGAGCAGGGTGAAAGCCACGGTGTAGGCGGCTCCGCCGCGGGCACCGAACACCAGCTCACCCAAGGGCTCGCCGAGCCGCAGGGCCACCGTGGCCACCGCGATAGCCAGCCCGGTAGACAGCTGCTGCGTGGTGGCGGCCAGCGTGTTGGCATCGCGCATCTGCTCGGGCGGGACATCGCTGAGCCCGATCGTGGCGTAAGCGGTCAGCCCTACCGAGCGGGCGACCCCGGACAGCAGGGCCAGCCCGGCGAGCATCGGCCACGGGGTGGACGAGGTGGTGAAACCGAGACCGGTCGTGCACAGAGCGAGGGTGATCGTGGCGGCGAGCAGCACCGGCCGGAAGCCGAAGCGGTTGAGCAGCGGAGTGGTCGCCGGTTTGATCGCCAGATTACCGACGAAGATGAACAGCACCAATGCGCCCGAGCTGGTCGCGCTGTAGCCGAACACCTCCTGGCACATCAGCGAGAACAAGAACGGTGCGGCTCCGACCACGATCCAGAACAGGAACCCACTGGACTGGGAGAGCCGGAAGGTCGGCACGCGCAGCGTGTGCAGGGTGACCAACGGGCTTGGGGTGCGCAGCAGGTGCCGGCCGGCAACGGCGAGCACGGCGAGGCACAGCGCGGTCAGAGTGGCGGTCACCGGCCAGCCCGCGTCGGTGTCCGAAATCAGGTGCGCGGCATAGGTGATCCCGCCGAGCCCACCGCAGGTGAGCAGCAGCCCGAGCCAGTCCAGCGGCCTCCGGGCGGTGCCGCTGTCGGCTTCCCCGATCAGCTTCCAGGCCACGGCAAAGGCGAACACACCTAGTGGCACGTTGATCAGGAACAGCCACTGCCAGGACGCATACGTGGTGATCAGTGCGCCGGCCAGCGGTGCGACGACCGGTGCCAGCAGACCGGGCCACACGATGTAGGCCATCACCCGCAACAGGTCCGGTTTATCCGTCCTGGACAGCACGACCATTCGCCCGACCGGCACCATCATCGCGCCGCCGACGCCCTGCACCACCCGCATGGCCACCAGCACCGGAAGGCTGCCGCTCGCCGCGCAACCGAGCGAGGCCAGTGTGAAGATCGCTATGGCGGCCAGGAATACCGGCCGGACACCCAATCTGCTGGTCAGCCAGGCGCTCAGCGGGATCAGCACGGAGAGGGTGAGCAGATAGGCCGTCATCACCAGGCCGACTGCGGTCGGTGGGACACCGAGCGACTCGCCGATGCTCGGGGCGGCCGTGGTGACGATCGTGCCGTCCAGGTTCTCCATGAAGAAGCAGCCGGCAACCAGGAATGCGGTATTCCGGTGGCGGGCGTCGATCATGGCTGTCCGAGTCCTCAGGCGTGCATTTTCATGGGATGGCGAACGCGCACCGCGCCTCGATCCGCTCACGAGCCTCGGTGCTGACCGTGACATCACACTGTCCGGCCCTGTCGGGGAGACAGACAACACGGCGCGAGTCGGGCACGACAGAGATCCGGTGGAAAAGGGCAGAGAATAGTGCACTTTTTCCCTGGTTCGCTGGGCTTGATGCGCTGATCCCGAGTAGGAAGTGAGGACCGCCGACCGCAGCGCTCTTGGGCCGCACGGCATCCGGAGGTCATCATCGCCAGTCAACGCGCCGCACGCATAGTTGTGCACGATTACCTGGGACATCCCTTCCAAGCCGAACTAAGCCGCGAACTGGCCCGGCGAGGACATCGTGTCCGCCACGTGTACTGCTCGACGATCGCAGTCGGACAGGGGAAGTTGCGGGTCGGCGAAACGGATTCCGACCGCCTGTCGATCACCGGCATGCCTCGGCAAGGACACCGCGGTTCGGGTTCCGGCACGTACGGGCAGGACGTCGGCGGACTCATCAGAGACTTCGCGCCCCACGTGGTGATTTCGGGGAATAGCCCGGTCCCGGTTCAGCGGCACATCCAGCAAACCTGCGCTGAGCGGGGAATCCGGTTCGTGTACTGGTTGCAGGATGTCTACTCCGCGCGCGCACCCAGCGGCGAGACCGGCCACCACGACGAGTGGGAACGCACTGCACGGTGCGAGAAAGCCACTTTGCTGAGCAGCGATGCGGTTGTCGCCATCGCAGAGCCGTTCGCGGTTTTCGTTCGCCAGTGCGGGGTGCCGCCGGAGAACATCACGGTGATCGAGAACTGGGCGCCGCTTGCGGAAATGGAATGCGACGGCGACGACTGGGCGCCGGCGAGGTCCGACCGCAGCTCCGGAAAGCACATCTTCCTCTACTCCGGCACGCTGGACGATCGCCACGGCGCAGACCTGCTGGTGCGGCTGGCGAAGGCCTGCGACGCCCGGCACAGCGGCGTCTTGTACGTCGTCAGCGAGGGAACTGGCCGCCTTGCCTTGGAAAGGGCGCGCCAACTGGGAATACGTCGGCTGCAGTTGTACGACTTCCAGCCCTACGACCGGGTCCCGTCCATGTTCGCAGCGGCTGACGTGCTGCTCGCTGGGCTCAGCACAGAAGCGGGTCAGATGTCGGTTCCCTCGAAGGTGCTGGCCTACCTTTGCGCCGGGCGCCCGGTGCTCGCTGCCATCCCTTCGGCGAATCGTGCCGCGCAGCTGCTGGAGGAAACCGGAGCGGGGCTCGTAGTCAACCCAGATGACCCGGATGAGTACGTGGCGGCAGCGTTCGCCCTGCTCGCTGACTCCGCACGTCGTCAGCGCATGGGTGAGGCAGGACAGCAGTACGCCCGCCGCGCTTTTGCGATCGAACCTATAGCCACCCGCTTCGAGGAGGTTCTCGTGCCCTGACGGCCCGCCGAAACTCGCCAGGCAGGCCTGCGGATGGCCGGTCGAACTGTCGAAGCAGTCGCCCTTGTCCAGATCGATTACACATGTTCATCCTGACCAGGGAGTTGGTTGCCATGAGTGACCACAGGAGTTCAGCCCTCGTAGCCGGTGGGGGAGGTTTCATCGGCGGGCACTTGGCCGCTCGACTGCTGCGCGAGGGCTACCGCGTACGAGTGGTCGACTGCAAACCGGTTGACGAGTGGTTCCAGGTGCATCCCGACGCGGAAAACGTCGTGGCCGACCTATCGCTTCTCGACGCAGCGCGTGCGGCGGTCGACGGGATGGACGAGGTTTACAACCTAGCCGCCGACATGGGCGGCATCGGTTTCATCGAAGGCAACAAGGCGCGCTGCATGTTGTCAGTGCTGATCAACACGCACCTGCTCATGGCCAGCCGTGACGCCGGCGTGGACCGATTCTTCTTCTCCTCCTCCGCCTGCGTCTACGCCGCCGCCCACCAGGTCGCCCCGGATCTCGAACCATTGCGGGAAGAGATGGCTTATCCGGCGATGCCCGAAGACGGTTACGGGTGGGAGAAGCTCTTCGACGAGCGCATGTGCCGACACTTCGCTGAGGACTTCGGCCTGCGCACCCGGGTAGCCCGCTTCCACAACATCTACGGCCCGCACGGAACGTGGGACGGCGGACGCGAGAAAGCCCCGGCCGCGATCTGCCGGAAAGTTGCCGCTGCGGTCATCAACAACGACGACGAGATCGAGATCTGGGGCGACGGGGAGCAGTCCAGGAGTTTCACCTACATAGACGACTGCGTCGAGGGCATTCGCCGCATCATGCGCAGCGACTGCGACCAGCCGCTCAACCTGGGTAGCGACGAGCTTGTCACCATCAACGAACTCGTCGATCTGGTCCAGGAAGTCGCTAGCAGCTCACTGAAACGGCGCTACAGCCTTTCCGCTGCCCAAGGTGTGCGGGGACGAAACAGCGACAACACGCTGATCCGCGAACAGCTCGGCTGGGCACCATCCGTCTCGCTGCGGGAGGGAATGTCCGAGACTTACAGTTGGATTTACAAGCAGGTCGGCTACGCCTCGCACAGGTTCCTGCCATGACTGGCATCGCAGAGCGCCCCGACGCCCGATCGATGTGGACGAACTGGGCTGGGTCCGCCCGATGCACCCCGGCCCGTCGCGTCAGCCCGCGTAGTGAGGACGAGTTGGCCCAGTACGTGCGAGACGCATGTGCCACCGGTCAGCCGCTGCGCCTCGCCGGATCCGGGCACTCCTTCGCGCCGCTGGTCAGCACGGATAGCACCATCGTTGATCTGCACGAGTACGCCGATGTCATCGCGGTGGACCCCGTCGGCATGACGGTCACGGTCCAAGCCGGCACACCGCTCTGGCGCATCAACGCCGAGTTGGACCGGTACGGACTCGCGCTCGAGAACATGGGGACCATCAACGTTCAAACCGCGGCCGGCCTGGTCTCGACGGGGACTCACGGTTCGGGCACCCGATATGGCTGCCTGTCGAGTCAGATCGCGAGTATGCGGCTCATCACCGGACACGGGGAACTCGTGGAGTGCTCGGCGACGTCCGAACCAGACGTGTTCTCGGCCGCTCGTCTGGGCTTGGGCGCACTGGGGGTTATCTCTACGATCACATTTCGTTGCGTACCGGCATTTTCGCTCGGCCTTGAGGAGAGAACGGAGCCATTCGCCCGGCTGATCGGGCACCTGCCCGAACTCATCGCGAACGTTGATCACCCAATCTTCTTCTGGCCGATGTGGAGCGACTCGGTACACATCCGGGCCATGTCGCGCACGACGGCGCCGCGCAGGCCCCCGTCGCGGTGGCAGGCCTGGCGAGATCACTATCTGGCGGGCCATGTCGGGCTGCATGGCGTGCTCCGGACCCACCGGCGCAATGCCGCGCTCGTGCCATTTGCTTCCAAAGTCCTGACGCGCCGCCCGCTTCGGTCGTTCGTCGACGTGAGCCATCGGGTTTTCACGTTTCCACAACGCGTCCGGGTGGTGGCGATGGAGTACGCCGTGCCACTTGAGGCGTTGGGGCAGGCGTTGCAGGAATTGCGTCGAGCACTGCCGTCGGCCGGCGAGGTGGTTTCGCTGCCCCTGGAGATACGGGTAGCGCCCGGAAATGACATCCCACTCAGTCCGGCTTACGGGCGCCCAACCGGTTACGTCAACTTGGCGACTGATGCGCACAGCCCGCACGACAAGATATTTCATTGCGCCGAAAGGGTTCTCGGCGACTTTGATGGTCGCCCGCACTGGGCGAAGCTGCATTCTCACACCGCGCGCAGCCTCGCACCCCGCTATCCACGCTGGCATGACGTGCAACGGATCCGCCAATCTCTTGATCCGGAAGGAATCCTGATCAACCCCTACTTGGAGCAGGTCCTCACTGGCACGGCTTGAGTGCACAACCGCGGGCTGACCCCGCGGGCGATGCGGTGCGGGGGCACCCGTGACCAAGTATCCCGGTCACGGATGCCCCCGCACCGGCGTTTACCGGATCAGAAGACGGTGACGCCTTGGGTGGTGGGCTGCAGGGTGCCGGCCTTCATCGACTTGAGCGGGAACTCGGCGTAGAGACCGCCGTTCTCGGTGCTGGTGCCGTCGGTGCCGACGATGTTGGCGTTCACCGGGCCGTCGACGCCCGGCACGCTGACGCTGAAACCGGTGGCGACCACGGTGTTCGGGTCCGCCTTGTCGCCGCGCTCGACGAGTACGCCGGCGAACGCGGTCTCGCCCGGGTTGAGCGTGACCTCCGTCGGGCCGCCCGGGATCTCGACCTTCTGAACGGGCACTTCGGTGTGCGCCTTGCCGGACATGTCGACCGGGGCGATGTCCGCCCAGCCGTTGACGTGGCAGTCCTGCTTCGACTTGTTCGTGACGGCCATCAGCAGGACTCCGGGGCGGTTCGGCTGGACGGTCAGGTCGACCGCGAAGTCCGATGCCGCGCACTCGGTGGTGGACTGGTGGCCGCTGCCCGCCCCGCTGGACTCGCGGGCCGTCTCGCCGGTCGTCTTGCTGACGGATTCGTTGGCCGGCTGGGGGTTCGAATCGCCGGGCGCGATCCCGGCGGCCGTTGCCGGCGTGTTCACGGCCCCCAGCGTAGGTGCGGCGGGGGCCGACGCCGGCTGGCCGCATCCGGCGAGCAGCAGCGCCCCGCTGAACAGTCCGGCGATTGCACCCAGCGTCCGGGTCCGGTTGAGCATCATTCTTGATCCTTTCGTGCCGCGCATTGAGCGCGTTGTGGTCTTCGTTCCTGAAGACGTGCGCCTTCCGGTGCGGTTGCCCATTGCACCAAAGTTGTTCCGGGGCGCGCCGCCGACTAGACTTTTCGTTCCTCCGATCTTGCCCTTTAGGGCAACGGGGGTTCGACGAGAGATCACGGTCTGCGACACCCACACGCACGTCGACTTACCGGCGCACGGTCCGCGCATCCTTCACGAGCTCGGTTCGCGAATCCCGACCCAGGGTTGGAGTTCCGCAACCAAGACCGTGCGCCAACCATACGCAGAACAAAAATCGTATGGATAGCAAGGATTATCGGTATGCCGCCGGGCGATTGCGGTGCCGCAACAGGAACTCCGCGAACGGCGGGGCGGGGCTGCGGGAGCGAAGGCTCAGAGGCGTGTGGCTACGCGGACTAGATCGGCGAGTGCTCGGGAGCGGCTGTGTGGCGGCCAGGCGATGACTGTCGTCACGGTCGGCGCGTCTAGAACCGGCACGGCGGCCAGGCCTTCGAGCAGGTTGGCGCGGCAGGATTCGGGCATGACCACGGTGGTGCGGCCGAGCGCGATCAGCTGGAAGAGCTGCGTTTGGTTGCGTACTTCCGCGCCGGGGCCCTCGGGATAGGCGCCGCCGGGGCCGGGCCAGCGGGCAAGCGGGAGGTCCGGCAGTGAGCTGACATCCGCCGTCCGGACGTGGGATCTGCCAGCGAGCGGATGCGAGGTGGGAAGAATGGCGACCTGTCCCTCGGTGTTCAGAATTTCGGTGTCGAGTTCGGCCGTCGAGTCGAAGGGTTGATGCAACAGCGCCACGTCGGCCTGGCCGTCATGCAGCGTTTGCTGGGGCTGGGATTCGCAGAGCAGTAGGTCGACGGCGACGGCACCCGGTTCGGCGGCGTACGCGTCGAGCAGCTTCGCCAGCAGTTCGCCGGAGGCGCCGGCCTTGGTGGCCAGGACGAGCGAGGGCTGACTCGTCGCGGCACGCTGGGTGCGCCGCTCGGCTGCGGCAAGCGCGCCGAGGATCGCCCGGCCTTCGGCCAGCAGCAGTGATCCGGCTTCGGTGAGCGAGACTTTGCGGCTGGTGCGTTCCAGCAACGCGACTCCGAGCCGTCGCTCAAGCTGAGTGATCGTCCGCGACAGCGGCGGCTGGGCGATGCCCAGGCGCTGGGCGGCCCGGCCGAAGTGCAACTCCTCGGCGACCGCAACGAAGTACCGCAACTCCCGCGTCTCCACCCGTTAAGGCTACCGCCCGATCCATATCAGCTGGGTATCGTTGGCTGACTCAGACGGTGTTGGTTCCCCGCCGGTGCCCGGCCACGATCAAAGGCATGAGCGAACAGACGATTGCGCTGGTCACCGGCGCGAACAAGGGAATCGGATACGAGATCGCGGCCGGGCTCGGCGCGCTGGGCTGGAGCGTCGGAATCGGGGCACGGGACGAGCAGCGCCGGGAGGATGCCGTGGCGAAGCTCCGCGCGGCCGGCGTCGACGCGTTCGGTGTGCTTCTCGACGTGACCGACGACGCGAGCGTTTCGGCCGCCGCTGCACTGATCGAGGAGCGCGCTGGGCGGCTCGACGTGCTGGTCAACAACGCCGGCATCGCTGGGGCATGGCCGGAGGAGCCCTCGACCGTCACGCCGGAGAGCATGCGGGCGGTGGTGGAGACCAACGTGATCGGCGTCGTCCGGGTCATCAACGCGATGCTGCCGCTCCTGCGCCGCTCCGAGCGTCCGCGGATCGTGAACCAGTCCAGCCACGTCGCTTCCCTGACCTTGCAGACCACGCCGGGCGTCGACCTCGGCGGGGTCAGCGGGGCCTACTCACCGTCGAAGACGTTCCTCAACGCGGTCACCATCCAGTACGCCAAGGAGCTGAGCGGCACCAACATCAAAATCAACAACGCCTGCCCCGGCTACGTCGCGACCGATCTCAACGGCTTCCACGGAACCAGCACGCCCGCAGAAGGCGCCAAGATCGCCATTCGGCTCGCCACGCTGCCGGACGACGGCCCGACCGGAGGGCTGTTCGACGACGCCGGGATTGTGTCCTGGTGAGACGTCCCACGAAGTCTCTGGGCTGTCGAAGACCTCGTATGGGTGTCGCGCAGCGGGACGCGAAAGAATGTGCGGCATCCCGTTGCGTTCCCCGCGGGATTCCTTCAGAACCCTGGAAACCGCAGCGAAACGGGGGCGCGTCCACAACGGACGCGCCCCCGCACCACGCACCGGATCACTACTTCGGCTGCACCCACAGCAGGTGCTGGCCGTTGTGCAGGTTCTCGCAGCGCCAGCCGACCCAGCGGCCCTGCGGGAAGCCCGCGTTGCCCGCGTTGGCGCAGGCGTGGTACGACGGGTAGACCCCGGCCGGGACGAACGTGGCTGCGGACGCCACACCCTGGGTGGCGGCGGCGACCCCCAGGGTGAGCAGGGCGGCCGCGGCCAGCTTTCGAATCATCATCGAGCTCCATTCGCATCGAGACGGAGGTGACGTCGAAAAAAGAGGGAGATTCGACGCAGTGCCTGTGAGCCTAAGCAGCGGCATCAGTCGTGACCAGGTCATCCGAGGCGATGGGGCGTGCGCGACCCGTGAATGTTGCCCAAAGGCGCAAGTTGAATATTCTTGGATGTGGGCGTGCCAGTTGAGCTCGCACGTGGTGACCCGGACTTTTCGCGGTGAGCAACGTATTGGGTGCTGGCCGGCACTGATTCTTGTGCGATCACTCGTCAACCAAGACGGCGAGACGCCCAACCCTTGCGGTCTAGCTGCGAAGGGCGATCGTGGCGTCGAGTTCCACGAGCGCACCTTGGGGGAGCACGTGGGCCGGCAGGGCGGTTCGTGCGTGGCGACCCGCGTCGCCCAGAACGTCGAGCAACAGCTGCGAAGCCCCATCGATCACCGTCGGCTGGTCCACGAAGTCTCTTGAACTCGTGGCCCAGGCATTGAGCTTCAGTACCTGCTGCACGTTGCCGAGGCCGACTGCGTCATGTATGCGCGCCAGTAGGTTGAGCGCAGAGGTTCTCGCAGCGGTCACTCCGTCAGCCACGGTCGCATCGTCTCCCAGACAGCCTTGCAGGATCTCGCCCGAGGCGGTCCGTGAGATTTGGCCGGACACATAAAGGAGATCGCCGCATCGTACGGTCGCCTCATACGCGTAGCGGGGCGCACCGAGCACAGGGAGCTCGATGGACAGCGCTTTGAGACGCTCTTGCACAGTCATGTTGCAGCCCAATTCGATATGCCGGACAAGCGACGCGGGTTGGCCCCGCGTTGGACCCGCTCCGCGCGCACGATTCGGCTGTTCAGCCGTCATCGTTTGCTCACGATGTAGGTCCGGTCGCGTCCGATGTACCAGAGGTCCTCGGTGCCGATTGCCGCGTTCTCGTAGCGCCACGGGATTTCGGCGGCACCATACGAGCCGACTTCAAGGACGTGCTTGTAGCCAGGCCGGAGTTCGTTCGCGAACGACTCCTGCTTGCCCATGAGGTGGCCGACGTTGCGCTTGCGGTATTCGCTGTTGAAATCGACGTCCGCTCCGAGCATCCCTATCGCGACCATCCGGTCCAGGTGGGGCGCCAGGTAGCGCAAGGTTCCCTCGTGCACGTCCTCGCACACCACGCCGGGCTTGAGCTGCCCGATGATGCCCTCGCGCACCACGTCGAAGAAGAAGCTGTACGCCTCCTTCGCCGCCGCGGTGCGGGGCAGGGAGCGGGCCATGTCGGAGGTGGCGACGGTGACCCCGTCGACAACGATGCGCACCCCGGCGTCGAGCTGGATGCAGGTCGTCTCGTCGTTGATCGGGTAGTCGACGGGTGGGCCGGGGAAGAGCATCCGGTTGGACGAGTGCAGGTTGGTGAAGTAGGGCTCGATGCCGAAGGGGATCTCGTTCACCGTGCGGAATTCGGCGATCTTGTCGAGGTACACGGCGTTGATGTCGAGTTCGGAGAACGAGCGGCCGGCGCCCAGGCCTTCCTCCGCCCAGGCCAGGGCCTCCTCGATGGCGAACACGCTCGCCCGGGCGGCGAGGACCTGGAACGCGAGGTCCTCGTGGTCACGGGTGTCCCGCCAGTGGCCGAGGTCTGTCGAGACCGGAATCAGTTCCGCTCCCTCGCGCTCGAGTTCGCGGGCGAGGCCGACGCTGATCCACTCGTCCTCGACACCGGTCCGCACGCCGCCGGCCAGCGCTTGGACGGCGGCGCCGATGGACGGGAACCGGCCGACGGGAGACTCGGAGACCCCGGAGGCTCCATCGGGTGCCAGCACGACCAGCCTGTCCGAACCGGCAAGCCACAGGGCGGCTGTTCCGTCCGGCTGCGCGAACCCGGTGGCCTCGGTGAAGTTGGGCGGTGCAGCGAGGAGCAGGGCGTCGAGGGAGCGGTCGGCGGCGAGCGTTTTCAGCGCCGAGAACCGGCTGTCCTGGCTGGCGGTGAACTCCTCCGCCAAGCCGGAGAGGTGTTCGACGTTCTCGATCAGCCGCCGCGCGGTGTGGACGCCCGTCTCGCGCCAGGCCGCGAACCTCGCCAGGACCTCCTCGAGGTCGAGTTCGTATGCGGTGACCGGGGTGGAGTCCTGGTCGGAGACGACGAGTTCGACGGAGCCGGAGAGCGTGCGGAAGTGGCTGTAGACGACGTCGGCCGCGAGGCGCACCGCCGTGCCGCCGGCGAGTTCCTCGACCAGGCTCGTCAGCGACGCCGAGGCGGGAGTGTCGGCGACGATTCGGGGGTCGATCGTGACCCAGGGTGCGTAGAACTTGATCTGGTCCTTCGGGACTCCGGCTGAGAGGGCGTTGCCCTGCTCTTGTTGGCGCACGAGCAGGTACTGGCCGTTGTCGGTCTGTGCGATCAGTGGTGCGACGAGCGGGTAGGAGTCGAGGCGGATCGCGGAGAACAGCAAGCTCTTGCGTGCATTGAGACCGTAGGTTCGTTCGACCTGCGAGGCGTCTGCGGTGAGGCTCAGCATTGGTATTCCCTGATGTCGATTTCGGGTCGGGAGGCCGGGCTGGCGGCGGTCAGCTGATTCCGGTCATGACACCGATGTGGGATTCGATTTCCGTTGTGTAGTCGGAGAAGGCTGCGGAGAACCGGTGCTCCTTGCCCCGGGGCCGCGGCAGGTCGATCGCGATGTCGGCGACGATCCGGCCGGGGCGGCCGCCTACGACGACCACCCGGTCACCGAGCCAGACCGCCTCGGAGATGCTGTGCGTGACGAACAGGACGCTGCACCCGGTGGTCTGCCAGATGCGCTGGATCTCGAAGTTCATCGAGTCGCGGGTCATGGCGTCGAGCGCGCCGAAGGGCTCGTCCATGAGCAGCAGCTCGGGGTGGGAGACCAGCGCGCGGCAGATGGCCACCCGCTGCTGCATCCCGCCGCTGAGTTCGTAGGAGTAGTGCTCGGCTTTGCCGCCCAGCCCGACCATCTCGAGCAGTTCGTGGGCGTAGCGGCGTGACTCGTCGGTGCGGGTGCCGCGGAACTCCAGGGGCAGGAGCACGTTGTCGATGTTGTTGCGCCACGGCAGGAGAACGGGGCTTTGGAACACCATCGCGATGTCCTCGATCCCGTCGCGGATCGGCCGCCCCTTGACCAGGATTTCGCCCTCGGTGGGCTCCTGCAGACCGGAGATCGTCTTGAGCAGCGTGGTCTTCCCGCTTCCCGACTGGCCGACGATCGAGACGAACTGCCCCGGCTTCACGTGGAAGTCCAGCCCCTTGAGCACTGTGTTGTGCTGGCCGTCCCGGGATCGGTAGGTCTTTCCCACGTTGTTGACCGAGATGGCGTACTCGTTGTTCATTGTGACTCTCCGTCCGGCCGTCACGGCGCCGGGATGGTCTCGTTGCGGTGCAACGGTTCGAGGTAGGCGTTGCTGTACACGTCGGCGGGCGTGAGGTTGCTCGCCGGGTTCAGGCCGAGGAACTGCCGGGCGACGTCGATCATTTTCTGGACGCTGGCGTCGTCCATGACGCCGAACTGGTTCGCCGACTCGCCGGTTCCCCAGTTGAGGGCGCATTGCTCGCCGATGGCGAGGGTGATGGTCTTGGTCTCGAAGCCCGAGACCTCTTTCTGGAAGTCCTGGGCGGCTTCGTCCGGGTGCTGGCACGCCCACAGGAAGCCCTTCTGCATCGCGCGGTTGAACCGCCGCACCTGCTCGGGATCGGTCCTGAGCTTCTCGTCGGAGACGACGATCCCGTTGCCGTAGAGGTCGATGCCCAGGTCGGACCACTTCAGCACAACGGCCTTCCGGTCGAGCGCGTCAATGGCCGGCTCGTCGGAGACGTACAGGGCGAGGTTGGCGTCCCACTGACCGGCCAGCAGTCCGGGGATCTTCGATCCGCTCGAGGCGTGGACGACGTTGACATCGCCCTCCTTGAGCCCGAGCTTGCTCATCGCGTACGGCCACATCGCGGTCATCGCGCCTGCTCCCTCGGTGGCGACTGTCTTGCCCGGGAGATCGGCCCATCCGTTGA
This sequence comes from Saccharopolyspora sp. NPDC045839, assembly GCF_056431645.1. Classification (NCBI taxonomy): domain Bacteria; kingdom Bacillati; phylum Actinomycetota; class Actinomycetes; order Pseudonocardiales; family Pseudonocardiaceae; genus Saccharopolyspora; species Saccharopolyspora sp. NPDC045839. The sequence goes on along the minus strand of NZ_JBWKKH010000030.1, from coordinate 75,136 downwards.
TTCCGGTGCCCGCGAGGGCGACGACCGCGTAGGCGGACCTGGCCTGCAGGAGGTTGACCTGTTTGACTTCGGCGCCCCTGCCCTGGCTGGTGATCGTGGCGCCGAAGTCCGCCCAGCCGGCGTCGACCTTGCCGGTTTCCACCGAGGTGACCGTGTTGGTCGAACCCGACCCCGGCATGACCGTGAGGTCGATGCCTTCCGCCTTGAAGAAGCCCCGCGCGACAGCCGAGATGAACGGGGCGTGCTTCGGCAGGTAGGCCACGTCGAGCATGAGGGTCATCGAGTTCTTTCCGCTGCCGCTCGTGCAGCCCGACAGGGCCACGAGCAGCACCGCCCCGACGATCGCGGCGATCTTACGAGTGGAGTTCCGCATTCGAGTCTCCGATCCCCGCGGTCACTTCGCGTGGTTCTTCCACGGGACCAGCTTTCGTCCCGCGAAGTCGACGATGAAGAACAACGCCAGGGCGATGGCGGCGAGCACGATGAAGGCCGCGAACATCGACGGCAGGTCGACCTGGCTGTTGGCGAGGAGGATGACGTATCCCAACCCCTTCGAGCCGGCGATGAACTCACCGACGACCGCCCCACCCACCGCGAGCGAGATGGAGATCTTCGCTCCGGAGAAGATCGATGGGATCGCGTAGATGAACTCGATCTTCGTCATCTTCTTCCACTGCGACGCCTTGTTGATCCGTGCCAGCTCCTGCAGTTCGTGGGGTACCGAGCTCAGGCCGTCATAGGTGTTGATCACCAGCGGGAAGAACGCGATGGCCATCGCGACGAACGCCTTGGACTCGAAGCCGAACCCGAACCACACGATGAACAGCGGTGCGAGCGCAACCTTGGGGATGGTGTCGATCGCGATGAGCGCGGGGTAGAGGAAACTGCGTACGGTCGTCGAGTAGTGCAGCGCCGCACCGCACAGAACCCCGAGTGCAGTGCCCAGCGCAAAACCGGCAAGCGCCTCCTGCAACGTGACGAAGGTGTTGCTCGCGAAGTACCCGGGCCGTTCGATCAGCTCGGCGAATGCCGAGATCGGCCCGACGAGCAGGAATTCCGGCGGATCGAAGATGATCACCAGCAGCTGCCAGACGACGAAGAGCCCGACGATCCCCGCGACTGCCTTCACGCCGGCCGCGATCGAGTCACGGCTGGGTCTTCTCGGCCGGGGTGCTGCCTGTCCACCGAGCGGTGCTTCGGGCGAGGACTGGCGCAGGCCGTCCGAACTGACTTCAGGAGTGGCCATGGCGGGAGCTCCCATCAAAAGGCGCGCCGTACGCGGACAGCGCCGCGGGACGAGCATCGACGACTTCCGACTGCGGATGTGGACGCCAGTGGGAGCCCGTGGCGGGAAGAGGAGGCAGTGACGACGTGAACGATCGCGATGTCATTAGGTCCTCACAACATTGGAAGGGTTGCGACCGGGCGGTCGCGGGAATGGTCGGCGAGGGCCGGATCTGGCCGGGGGTAAGCCGTCACTGGGCCGACTGGTCAATCGGCGCTGTCGGCGGCGAGGGCGTCTCGACCGGGTTCACCGTCGAGTCGACGCCACACGCCAACCGGATTGTCGTCGCGAACCTCGGCCGGCAGCAATGCCGCCGGCACGTCTTGATAGGCGACGGGTCGCAGGAAGCGCTCGATCGCGAGCGTTCCGACCGAGGTGCTGCGCGGGTCTGTCGTGGCCGGGAAGGGGCCGCCGTGCACCATCGCGTGTCCGACCTCGACTCCGGTGGGCCAGCCATCGAACAGGATGCGACCGGCCCGCTCCTCCAACAGCGGCAGCAGCTTCGCGGCGAGTGGATGATCGGCCTCATCGGCGTGCACGGTCGCGGTGAGCTGACCTTCCAGTGCGCATACCGCTGCGGTCAACTCGGTGGTGTCCGCGCATCGGACGAGCAGCGACGTCGCGCCGAAAACCTCGGCCTGCAGCTCCGGATCGGCGACGAACCGGGCACCGTCGACGGTCAGCAGCCGGGCGCAACCACCAGCCGCACCGCCGGACTGGCTGCCGCGTGCGAGCTCATCGACGCCGTCCCGGGCGGCAAGGGCATCACCGGCGGTGGCGTAGTGGTCGGCGATGCCGGTGGTGAGCATGGTGGCTCCGGGGTTGGTGGCGACGGCGTCAACGGCAGCCTTGGTGAACGCGTCGAGGCCCGGTCCCTCGACGACAAGCACCAAACCAGGGTTGGTGCAGAACTGTCCGGCGCCGAGAATGAGCGATCCGGCGAACGCGGCACCCAGCTCGGCTCCGCGGGATCCGAGGGCCGCGGGTAGCAGCAGCACCGGATTGATGCTGCTCATCTCCGCGTACACCGGGATCGGCACCGGCCGGGCCGCAGCTGCGGCCGCGATCGCCAGCCCGCCTCGGCGGGACCCGGTGAACCCCACGGCGCGAATCCTCGGATCTCTGACGAGTCGGGTACCGAGATCGGTTCCACTGCCGACGAGCTGGGAGAATACGCCCTCAGGCATCCCCGTGTCAGCTGCTGCGTCGGCGATCGCCCGTGCCGCCAGCTCCGCGGTACCCAGATGTGCCGGATGCGCCTTGACAACGACCGGGCACCCCGCGGCCAGTGCCGACGCCGTATCGCCCCCAGCGGTGGAGAAGGCCAACGGGAAATTGCTCGCGCCGAACACCGCGACCGGGCCGAGCGCGATCCGGCGCTGCCGGATATCGGGGCGTGGCAGCGGGACGCGGTCGGGCCGTGCCGGATCGATCCGGGCGCCCTGCCAGGTCCCGGCCCGCAGCTCCGCGGCGAACAGGCGCAGCTGACCGCTGGTGCGACCGACTTCGCCGGTGAGCCGCGGACGGGGCAGCGCGGTCTCGGCGTGAGCGCGCTCGACCAATGCCTCCCTGCGCTCGTCGAGCAGATCGGCGACGCGCTTGAGGAACTCGGCACGCCGCTCGGCGGTGGTCGCCCGGAACACCGGAAACGCCTGCGCTGCTAGCGCGCAGGCTCGCTCGACCTGCTCGACCGACGCCGCCGGGTAGGCGGGGCCGAGAGCCGCGCCAGTACGGGGATCGGCGGACCGGACTTCCTCGCCCGTGCCGATGACGGGTTCAGCTCCGAGCAACATGGCGCCGGTCGCGCAGGTCTGTGGGGGAGCGGACACGAGTGTCTCCTTCCGCTTCATCGGGGTCGGTAGCGAAATGTCAGGCGGTGCTCAGCCGGCGGCGGTGCGCGACATCTCGACGACGTCGACCAACAGCGCATTCTCGGCGTCATCAAGGTCGGTCAGGGGCGGACGTACCGGGCCGGCCGGGTGCCCGATGAGATTCATGCCGGCCTTGACGATGCTGACCGCGTAACCCGCCTTTCGGTCACGAATCGCGGTGTAGGGCAGCACGACGTTGTCGAGCAGTCGGCGCACGGTCTCCCTGTTTCCTGCCCGCACCGCGCGGTAGAAGGTCAGGGCGAACTCGGGCAGGAAGTTGAAGATCGCCGAGCTGTAGGTCGTGACACCCAACTCCAGGTACGGCAGCGCGAACGTCTCCGCCGTCGGCAGCCCGCCGATGTACACCAAGCGGTCACCGAGACGCGAGTGAATCCGGGTGATCGCCTCCAGGTCACCGACACCGTCCTTGAAACCGACCAGGTTCGGGCAGGCGTCAGCAAGCGTGGCCACCGTCTCCGCTGTGTACACAGCGTTCGCCCGGCTATAGAGCACCACGCCCAGCGAAGTGGACTCGCAGACCGCGCGCACATGAGCGCTGAGGCCGTCGGGGGAGGCCTCAGTGAGGTAGGGCGGGAACAACAGTAGGCCGTCGGCGCCGGTCGCCTCGGCATCGCGGGCCATCTCGACCGCCTGCGCGGTGCCGTACCCCGCTGGGGCGAGGACCGGGGTGCCCTCGGGTGCGCTGCCGGTGGCCGCCCGGACGACGCTGGCGACTTCCTTCGGGGTCAGGGAGAAGAACTCCCCAGTCCCACCAGCCGCGAACAAGCCGGCGACCTCGTACGTGCCGAGGCGGAGAATGTTCTCCCGGTAGGCGGGCTCGTCGAACGCCAGATCCCCGGTGAAGTGGGTGACCGGGAACGAAAGCAACCCGGAGCCGAGGCGCTCGGCGAGCTCGGTCGGGGTGAAGGCGGGCATGAGCATTTCCTCCTGGAGGCATCCACTAGGGCGATTGGGATCCACCGTAAGAACCAAAACGATGCACGTCCAACACTGTTTCAGCATTGACTGATACCTATAATGAATCCGTGTTTACGCTGAGCCAGCTGGAGAGCTTCGTCGCTGTCGCCGAGACCCTGCACTACGGCCGCGCGGCGGAACGACTGTCGATGACCCAGCCCCCGCTGTCCCGGCGGATCCAGCTGCTGGAGCGCGAGCTGGACGTCGAGCTGTTCGACCGGGCCGGCCGGGCCGTCCGGCTCACCGCCGCCGGGCGGGCGTTCCTGGGCGACGCCCGGCGCATCCTCGGGCTGTCCGAGCAGGCGACGCTGTCGGTGCGCCGGGTGCCCGCAGGCGAGATCGGGACGGTGGCACTGGGTTTCACGGCGTCGTCGGCGCACTCGGTGCTCGACGCCATCGTCGGCGCCATTCGCACCCGACTGCCGGGCGTCGACCTGGTGCTACGCGAGCGGGTTTCCGGAATCCAGCTGGAGGAGCTGCGATCCGGGGAACTGAACCTGGGCCTGGTCCGCCCCCCGGTCCCCGGTACCGGGCTGGAGCACTGCTTGCTGCACCGGGAGGCCTTGCTGGCCGCGATCCCGGCCGGGCACCCGCTGGCCGCGCCGGGGCGGGTGCCGCACGTGCGCGACCTCGACGGTGAACCGTTCGTCATGTACTCGCCGACCGAGGCCCGCTACTTCTACGAGGTGCTGGTCGGCGTCTTCCGCGGCGCCGGGATCGCGCCCAGGTACGTGCACCACCTCAGCCAGGTGCACACGATCCTGGCGCTGGTGCGAGCCGGATTGGGGCTCGCGCTGGTACCGCGGGCAGCCGAAGCGCTCGGACTGGACGGCGTCGTGCTGCGCCCGATGATCGGGATCGAGGGCGAGCCGGTCGAGCTCGTCGCCGCGTGGCGGGCGAACGACGACAACCCGGCCCTGCACGCCGTCCGGGACCTGGTGATCGACGTGGCCAGCCGAGGCTTCTCCTGATCTAGTAGCGGTACAGCGACGTGTGTCAACGGCGACGAATTCTCCGTATGCAGCGCTGCGCCTCCGGGCTGGGTGGATTCCCGGCTCGGAGACGCAGCGTGGTGGGGTTTTCAGGTGTTCGACGCCGCCAGGTCCCGCGGCTGGCCGCCTGGCGTGCGGCGCTTCGGAGAATTGGGCCACTACTGGTTGTGCGGGAGCAGCCGGCTCAGCGCCTCGTCGACATTCATCCACCGGTGTTCGTCACCGGGAGCGACCGCGTCGTAAGTGTCGTTCAAGAAGTCCACAAGCTGATCAGCATTCACTTCGAAGGTGGCCTGCCCTGACGGCGAGCTGAACGCGATCACGGCCAACCCCGGACGGTCCAGTCGAGGGCCGATTCGCACATCGCCTTCGCCTGCCTCAGCGACCAGCCCGTCGGCCAGCAGGTCGCGGGCGATCACCCAATCCACCTGACCGGCCTTACCCACGTTGAGCTTCATACAGATCTCGTACGGATTGCGGCTGTCGTACCGCAGCTCCACGCCAACCGGCGCGATCACTCCCGCCGGGGCTACCAGGTTGAAGACCATGGTGGCGAGCACCGTGCTGTGATCGTTTGTCCTCATGTCCGCACTCCCGAGCATCGGTTTTCGCTTCCGGGATGCCAGCATGCCCAACCTGGGTTCATGCCTTCTTCACGATGTCTACAGGCCCCTGGTGCCACCCTCGGGCTCCCATGAGGAACCTTCACTCGCGCCGAACCCAACGGGACTCGAGGCGTCCCGGTAGCAGGCGCCGAACCCAACGCCTAGCTCGGGAGCGCTGGCTGCGGGCCGGGTCCGAGCGCTCGCCCCGCGGGATTCCTTCAGAACCCTGGAAACCGCAGCGAAGCGGGGGCGCGTCCACAACGGACGCGCCCCCGCACCACGCACCGGCTCAGTACCGCGGCGCCTTGATCCTGTAGAGCGCAATTCGGTAGTTACGAGCGAGCGTCGCTGATCAGCTGAAGCAGTGCGTCCGCGATGCCCGGTGCGACGGCGATGGTTTCTCCGGCGCTGAAGGTGTGGGGGCTGCCCGCAGCATCGGTAACGGTTGTTCCTGCTTCGCGGGCGATGAGGACTCCAGCTGCCGTGTCCCAGGGCTTGTTCGAGAGAAGGATGCATGCGTCGGTGCGTCCTTCAGCGGCCCAGATGAGATCAAGGGCTGCGGAGCCGAACATGCGTACGCGTTCGATGTTTTCGGCGAGGGCCTGCGTCAGCGCGAAGCGGACCCGGTTCTTCTCGGCGGCACCTGTGCCTACCGCGTAGTCGCCGATCGACACGATGGCCTTGCTGAGTTCGGTTGTCCGACTCGCATGCATGCGCTGGCCGTTCACGAATGCCCCTTGACCCTGGACGGCGTGGTAGTGAAGGCCGAGGAAGGGCGCGGAGATGACGGCGATGGTGGGTGTGCCGCGTTCGACCAGGGCCAACGAGACTCCGCACAGGGGGAGGCCGCGGGCGAAGTTCGAAGTTCCGTCGATCGGATCGAGCGTCCATATCCGCTCGGCGGCTTGGTCGAGCGAGCCCCCACCTTGCTCCTCGCCGAGAAAGTCGATGTCGGGCGCAGCGTGGTCGAGATACGCGCGAACTTCACGCTGTACCTGGATGTCGAGGTCGGTGACCAGATCGCGGTCACCCTTGGCGTGGATCTGCCCGGGGGGCATGGTCGTGAGGAGATTCTTCCCCAGGTCAACGGCTTCGTTGGCGATCGTGAGCAGTTCGTTGATGCCGGTCACGCGGTGACTTCCTTCGAGCGGTTCCACATTGATTCGAAGACCTGGGTAAAGGTCTCGAAGAGCCCGGGTGCGCCTAGCTGCTTCTCGGTGACGAAGGTGGGCGATTCGACCCCGCGCGCCTCAGGTAGGTACGGCTGGACCACGCATGTCAGGTCATCTATCACCACGATGTTGAACCGCACCGGCTCGTCATAGGTCCGGATGCGGAGGTTTCCCTGTGCATCCGGCGAGAGTTTGCCGTAGACCCGTTGTAGAGCCTGGATGTTGAGCGTCGTCAGGGTCGAGAGCACCCCCGGCGGGTGGCCTTCTTCCTGCTCGCGTGCCTTGACATGTTCGCCTTCGGGGTCGAGGAACAGGCACTCGACTACGGTTCCCGACTCCAGCTGCTCCAGCAGGCTTTTATCCGAATACTGCTGACACAGCAGATTGAGGGAGAGCCCGACCATGCTGATTTTCTCGGCATCGTCGAAGAGTTTGTGCGGTGGCATCTCATGTGTGAAGGCGGGACGGGTCGCGAACACCGCTGTCACATCAGCCATGCCTGGCGTGTGGGTTGAACTTGGCGGCGCGGCGTCGAGTCCCGGGGCTGTTGCGCTTCGGGGTAGTAGCGGTTCCGGAACGAATTCGATTCCGCCGCTATGCGTTTCGAACAGCTGCGCTGCGCTCCACTCGGGGAACATGGCTTCGAGAATGCGACAGTGATGTGCGTATGGCAGGCCGCGAAGCTCACCAGAGAGCCATCGATAGAACTGCGCCTTGCTTGGCCCGCTGCCTACTAGGTCCTTATCGATCTCCTTGGCGGTCCTGTTGTACTCCTTGTTGAACGCGGCATGCCCTTGCAGATGCCGTTTCCGAAGCAATGCCTTCAACACGATCGCCTTGTCGGCCACCCGTTGTCTCCTCCGTCGGTCCCTGGCGCGAGACGAGACTACCACCAAGACGAGACAAAGACGAGACTTGACGATTCGTAGATGCTCAAGATGAGTCCGTCGCGGTGTCGTGACGAGACGATCACCTGGCCGAATCTTCTGGTGTCACGCCAGACAGGCGGACTGAAGCAGCAAGGAAGCCAAGAGTTATGAGGAGAGTCAGGGGACCTCGACCGCGCGTGGGTCGAGCATCGTGTGCGGTCGAGCCGGCATTCAAGGGTGCGTGCCTCCGATGACGGCGGGCCTGGATGACGGCGGCGTTGTGTCGCCGAAGTTGATCCACGATTGGGAAACCGCCTATCGCAGGTACGGCGCCACGTCGAACATGGCCGCACGCTCGCGGACGGTCGGTAAGGAAGTTGCGGCGGAGATGGCGTCAGCCTCTCGCGGGTGCTGGCGGCTGTCGAGCCGGCTACTGAGGCATTTGAAGACCAGGCGCGTTACTGGGAGAGCCGCCTGGAAAGTGATGAAGGGAGGGTGAGCTGACGGTGCCGATCTTTGTCACGGTGCAGCCGGACAGTGGGACATATGCGGAGTGTCTGATCTACGCGACGGGGACGCCGATGTTGGCGATTCATGATCCGTCGGCGAGCGTGATGGTCACGATCGGGCAGGACTCGGGATCGGCGTTGCGGGCTGCGCAGTTCGCGGCGCAGTTGGTTCGCGCTGGCCAGCAGTTCGTGCACGAGGCGCGGCGGTGCGCTGGTTTGACGGGTATCACCGCTGCTGGCTCGCTGAACACGGCGCCGCTGGATATGGAGGCTCCGGCAAGTTTGTGGCCGCGTGAGGACCTGTCATGACTGATCCGCTTGGACGGCCGTTGCCTGCGGAGTTCCTGAACGGTGTGGCGTTGCCGGTCGGCAAGCCGAAGCGCTTGTTGGTCGTGGACCGCACTGGGATCGAGGCGCGGGTGTGGCCGGATTTCAGCACGGTCGATGTGCTCATCGATTGTGCGACTCCGGTCATCTACCCGATGGCTCGGCGAAACCTGTTGCGGCTCAACGAAATGATTGCGGCCGCCGTGGCTGAGTTCGAGGAGCTCGACGAGCGGGAAGGCGGGGGCTGAGGTGTTGATCAGGTTCCTGCGTCGTCGTCGGAAGAACCGCGAATGGCGGCGGATGCGTCGTCGCCGAGTGCGTGTCTACCTGTAGAGGCTTGGTCAGCCCGCCTCCCTAATGTTCAACGGGCTGACCACGGTTGGCGGGGCGGTACTCCCCGGACTGCCCCGCCAACCATCCAAGGATGGAATCACCACATGTGGTGACCGGCTTGTCGCGCAGGCCACCCAGTTCGCAGGTGCGCGGACTACCGGGGCCTGAGTTCAGCGTGAGTTTGCTATTCGACCCACTTCACCGACGTCGCCAGCGGACAGCGCGCCACTCTCGTGGTCGGTGGTCTGGTTCCCTTGCCGACACGCAGGACCGCCAGCACGGCATTGTCGCCGGGGGTGTCTTTGGTCGAAGGGGTCCCGAGTCCGCTGAATTCTCCCAGCAACGGTTGAGCCGCGTATCCCTGCTCGACCAGGGCCAGCCACAGTCGCATCAACGTCTCACCCGCGTTGAGGCGGTCAGCTGCGCTCTGACGTGGGCCGCGCAGCACGAGTAGCGCGCCGCAATTGCGCAGCTGCCGGGCACGTCTGTGCTCGACGACCCCGGCCAGCACGCGGCGTCTGACCACGTCCGGGATCGCCGACCCCGCCAGAGCCGATGCAATACGTCCGGCGACACCGGAGATTCCGAGCAGGTCGTGAGGTGTACCGAACGAACTGAGGCCGAATTCGGTATCGGCCCGCTTGCGCACCCACGCCCACAGTTCGTCCTCGTGGCCGATCAACGTGGACCTATCGCGTTCGGTCCGGCCGAGGAGCCTGCTTCGGGCTTGCGAGCTGCTCATCGTCTCCAGCTCGACATTTCGGTCGGCACACAGCTTTTCGGCCTGCTTCAGGGTCGTGCAGTCGATCGGGGTCGACAGCATGTCGCCTCGGTGCGTCGAACGTGCCCCCAGAACACCCTGGCGGGTCAAGAAGTCATCACGCAGGCGATCGAGGCGGAATCGGCCTGCGAACCAGCTCTGGTCCGTGAGCGCACCGTCGTGCGCCTCCCACTCGCCGTGCGAGAGATAAGAAAGAGCTCCCAGCGCGCATCCGAGGTTCTCGGCCCAGCCCAGCTCGTCCGGATGCACTGCCGGCCAGCGTTCCCCGTTGCGCGCGAGCCGGACGGTGTGGTGGTCGACGATTTCGAAACGCCACGGCTGGGAGTTGTACGTGGAGGGAGCGAGACGGGCGCCGTTCAGAACAGCGGCGAGTTCCGGGGGCAGTTCGCGCTCCCGTTGCCCGCTCCGCACGGGCCGAGAACCGCCTTTTCGCGTCACCTGGCGAACGGTCCACAGAGTTCGGGCGAGTTCCAGCGGCATGCGCACCCGGTGTGCCAACGCCGCGGCTCTCGGCATGGCCGCAGCATGGAGGTCCACCGTCACGACGGGTTTCACCCGTCGGTTCATCAGCAAGTTGAGCACAACCCTGCTGCCGAGCGCACCGAGACCCATCACGCAGTAGGAAATCTGCGGCCAGGTACCGCCGTTGGCCAGCCGGTCGGACATGACCGGGAGATAGTCGCTGGGGAAGTGCGTCCTGCCGAACCAGCGCACGGAGTCCCACAGACGGTTGTCCCGGTGCGCTTCCGCGGTCGCCTTCCCGTGGAACGGCAGCGGGTTGCGGCGGTAGTCGAAGACGAACACGGCCGGTTTTCCGCCCCAGTCGACTCCGGCGACGACGGGAATGCCGCGTCGGGCGGCGCGTTCGTGCAGCTGGTACTTGACCCACGCGGACATCGCGGGATCGATCGCGTCGAAGGCGACATGCGCGCCGTCGAGCGCCTCGTCGAGGTTTTCCAGGGTGAGACCGTCCGGGTAGGTGCGCACCTCGGCGGTGGGACTGATCGCGACTACCCGGCGGGCGAGCACCTCGGGTTTCGGCAGGCCGACATCAGCGACCACGCACGCCTGCCGGTTGAGGTTCGACACGTCGAAGCTGTCCGGGTCGGCGAGCCGGAAACGGGTGACGCCCATTCGCGCCAGCGGTTCGACCACGGCACCCCCCACGCTGCCGCAGCCGGCCACCAGCACGGTCGCGGCCCTGAGTACCGCTTGTTCACGCTCGGTGAGAATGTCCAGGTTGCGGCTCACGGCCTCGGCGCCGAAACTCGCCGTGCCGGCGGCGAGCGGATCAGGCCCTCTGAAATTCGAATGCACGATCTTTCTCCAGCGTTCGCCGGAAGTTCATCTTCCGTATTTCCTGAAGTTTCGCCGTTACGTAGCGGTAGCTTTGCTGATCGGTACGACAGCAGGCAGTTACGGACGGAGTCCGCTACCCGCTGTGGGTCGCGCTCTTGAAGCGCACCGGGAGGCTCCTGAGGCAGCGCACTTTCCCCTGACGCCATTGCAACTCGCGGGGGTGGACTGCAAGTTCGATGTTGATCGGTGCGTGTAGCAGCGCAGTCACGACGGTCTGTGTCAACAATGTGGCGAGCGGGGCGCCGGGACACCGGTGGATTCCATGGCCGAACCCGAGGTGGTGGTTGGGGTGTCTGTCTATAAGGACAGTGTCGGGTTGTGTGAAGCGTCGCTCGTCCCGGTTGGCGCTGGCCAGGCACAGAAAGACTTGATCGCCCTCTTTGATGGTGTTGTCTCCCAAGGTGAGTTCTTCGGTTGCCACACGGTGGACGGGGGCCAGGGCCGGGCCCTCGTAGCGCAGTATTTCCTCTATCGCTTTGGGTATCGTGCCCGGAGATTGGTAGAGGAGTCGGCGGCGGTCTGCGTGACACAGAAGATGCAGGAGGGTGCTGGAGATCAGGCTGATGCTGGTATCAAGGCCTGCAACAAGAAGCAGCATCACCATGGTCAGGATCTCGGTCGCGTTTAGTCGGTCGGTATCGGCGGCCAGGAGTTTGCCGATTAGTCCGTCGGTCGTTGCTTGTTCGGGGTTCTGCAGGAGCCAGGCCGTGTATTCGCGCAGCGCTTTATGGCCATTGGCGCTGACGCAGCGCGCGTTATCGTCCAGTTGCTCGGTCCAGAGATCATGGGACCAACGCACGATCTTGTCTAGATCGGCCTTGGGCACGCCGAGAAGTTTGCCGATAGTCAAGGCGGAGATCGGTTCCGCGATCTCCGCTACGGCATCGACCACCCCGCGCTTCGTGACGGTGCTGATCAGTGAGCGCGTTGTGTGGTCGATGAACGGGCGCATGAGTTCGGCTTGGCGGTGGGTCAAGTAGCGGGCGACGCTCTTGCGCAGGCGAGTGTGCTTGGGCGGATCCGTTGTGAACAGACTCTGGGGGAACGCGGCGCGCGAAATGTGCTGCTGTAGGTCGGGGTCGGCTGGGCACCTGCCCTTGGAGGGGTCGCTGCTGAGCCGAGTGTCTGTGAGGGCCTGTACGGTTTCTCGATACCGGGCTACAAACCAGGTGCTGTCGGAGATCCGGTGCACAGCGCCTGTGCTGCGTATTTCGGACAGCAACTGGTGGAGGTCACGGAGTTGTGTGAGGCCCTGGGGGAACCCTGCAGGAAAAAGGTTTCTGCGCTCGGATTGTGGAGGCCTGTCGGATGGGTGTTGCAGCATCGGTTGTTCACTCCGTCATGGCAGCATGGGATAGGGGAGATGACGCCACAGCGTGCTGTATGGGCTCCTTGAGAGTGGGCGTGGTGTTACCAGGTGACGGGTAGTGAGGTGGGGGCGCGTAGGATCGATCCGGAGCGCCAGGTCACTTCTTGATCCGGGACTGCCTTTTGGAGGCCCGGTATGCCCTCGATGAGCGTTTTGAGAGCGACCTGGATTTCCATGCGTGCCAGGCTGGCACCGACGCAATGGTGTGGCCCGTGGCCAAACGCGAGATGGTGGTTGTCCGGCCTCGTGAGCTTGAGGGTCTCCGGGGCGGCGAAAACCGCTTCGTCGCGGTTGGCCGACGGAATGGAGACCAGCACGGCGTCGCCCTTGCGGATGAGCACGCCGCCCAGCGAGACGTCTTCCGTGGCGATGCGGGCGAAATCGGCTCCGTTATTGAGGGGGGTGTATCGCAGTAGTTCTTCGACCGCTTTCGGGATGGCTTCTGGGTGTGCCAAAAGCCAGTGCATGTGCTCGGGGTAGGTAATGAGGAGGTAGACGAAGTTGGCGATCTGGCACGTCGTCGTCTCCCAGCCCACGACCAGGAGGGCCGTTGTGATGTCGAGTAGCTCGGCGTCGGTGAGTCGCTCGCCGGCTTCGTGCGCGCTGACGAGCGTGCCCAGGAGATCGTCGGTTGGGTTTTCGCGGCGGGCGGCGATGTGCTGATTGATGACTTGAGCCAGGTCCTGACGCGCCCGGGTTACGTCCTCGGCTGTATGGGAGGTGCTGGTCATCACCACGTCGGCAGCGGCTACCAGGCGGTGGGTGTCTTCGGTGGTGATACCGAGTAGTTTCAGCAGGACGTTGATGGGGAGGGGGACAGCGAAGTCTGCGACGATGTCGCAGGGCGGGCCGTCGGCCACCATGGCGGCTACGAGTTCTTGAGCGATTTTCTTCGTATGCGCGCGGAGTTGCTCGGTACGTCGCTTGGTGAGACTGGGGGCGATCAGTCGCCTCAGTCGAGTGTGCTCGGGCGGGTCCATAGCCATGATCGAGGTCTCTTTGGCAGGCCGCGGTCGCATGCGGGGTACGTCTTTGCCTGCGGCGGCCGCACGACTGAACCGGGGATCACAGAAGACCAGTTTCGCGTCCTCATAGCGGGTGACCAGCCATCCCCTTCCTCCGTAAGGCATCTGCACCTCGACCACGGGCTGCGTGGATCGCAGCGACGCGTACTGGGGTGGGACTGCGAGCGCGGGGGGTGGCTCGAACGGGTAACGCAGTACGTGCTCGGTGTTCATCGGGTGGCCTCTTCCACCCGCGGATGGATGATCGTGCGTTCCGTGTCAATGGTGACCAGGCCACCACCGATCTCTGACCAGTCGTGGTCAACGCCGTGGTACCGCGGGGAGCATCGCGTATAGAAAGCGGTTCCGGACGCGATGTCTCCCAGGCACTCCAGGTAGCGCAGCAGGCCACTCGTGAGCTCCGGATGTGTTGCGATGAACTGTTCGCGGCAGGCGATGAACTCTTCTTCTGCCGATTCCACCAGACCCACTACCTTGCGGACCGCGTCACTGATCCGCACATGCTCCGTGTTGCACTGCGCCGCGATGGAGTTGGTGAGATCCTTGCCTGCCATGTACTCCTTCCGGAAGGAGTACAAGTCATTCACGAGGGAGGTATATCGGCGAAGGATTCGCCATATTTTGGAGAAGGCATCGGCGTGGGCTTCGATTTCACTGTGGAGATCTATTCCCAGCATGAACTCAAGGACGGGGAAGTCGACGTCGATCCCTACGTTGACATCCCTGCGCTCGAGAGTCTCATCCAGGGTCAGATATCTGCCGCTGCCCCTGTCGGACGCCTCGGCCTTCCAGGCTTCCATGGTCCCTTGCAGTGCACGGGCGATGCGCACGCGGATCGAGGGCGGTGCCGAACGGCACAGGCGGTACCAGACGTCTGACAGGCAGCGTCCCAGGACAAGCACATCGGCTGTGTCGGACGATGGCTGGTTCCTGTCGAACTCCTGCCCGTCTCCGTTCAGGATTTCAATGGCCCGGTCCAATGCCCGATTACGCGTGGCCTCATCGGCGTCCCGGAACGGCCCTGGCGCGCTGTGAACATCGTCGGTCATCACCATCCAGCCGCCCAGGTCACAGATGATTCTGAATGTATCTACGTTTCCGCACGTGAATTGGTGAGAAATCCACACATCTGCGAAGCCCTGCGCCAGCCACAAGTCGATATCCCCTCGCGGCGCACAGAAAGGGGCCCAATTCCGGATTTCCGGGAACCCTTTGATCCAGGCCCTCGTCTCGCCCAGGGTGCGCGCAGCGCCTGAGTGCTGCCGCAGGGGAAGCCGTGTCTTGAGGTCGGGAAGGTAGTACTGGTCCTCGCCGCAGTCGAAGAGGGTCGTCCTGGCCATTTTTTTCCTTGTCTTATTCATTTTTCCCGTGGCGGGTTTTTCTTCGCCGAGGAGCAGGAAACTGCCCGTCCAGGGCTTCGTCCTATGGAGCCACGCGCTCGTCGAGCAGCCGGACGATCTTGCCGCTGCGGGGGTTCACCTTGATCATGTCGGCCGGGACGAACTCGACCACCAGAGGGTTGATCAGCCCGGCGCGCACGTGTTCGCCGAACATCGGGCGCAACTCTTCGAACCGCGCGGCTATCGCCTCGGCAAGCGGCTGCGGATCGTCGACCTGTCCACCGATCCGCAGCACCAGTTCGTCCTTGGAGTCCCGGCGACGTTGCACCGCCTGGAATCCCGCGATGGGCTGGTCGCCGGCCAGTTCCTCGATCACCACACGCAGATCCTCCAGGTAGACGGTGACCGGACCGACCCTGGCTCCGTCGTCGGCGCGGCCCAGCAGGCGGAACCGGCGATCGTCGTAGTCGACCCACGCAGCGCGGTCACCGACCGGATACCGGATGAGCGGCATCAGCCGCCGGACGAGGTCCGTGGCGAGCAGCCTGCCGGGGCGGCCTGGTTCCCTGATCGGATCACCGGTTTCGTCGTCGACGATCTCCACCAGTTTGTGGAGCCGGTGGACACGATGCACGCGCGCGTCCGGCTCGTCCTGGACGGGCGCGGCCAGCACCCCCGCGTCCACCGAGGCGTACCCCAGCGAGCGGACAACGGCGTTGGGGAACGCCTCGGTGATCAGTCGGCGCTGATCCTCGTAGAACGCCTCCCCGCCGAAGAGGAAGAGGTGGACCGCGGGCGCCGAGTCACCTCGCGCGGTCAGCCGCGATGCGACTTGGCTGGCCGTGGTGGGCGTGGCCAGCAGCACGGTCGCCTCCTGCTCGATGATCAGGTCCGCCATGACCTCAGGCGACGGGCTTCCCGCGATCGGCAGGTGCACCACGGGGACGCACGTCTCCTGCAGGCACAGGACGTTGAACAGGAAACTGGCGTACAACTCCCCGGCGTAAAAGAGGTTGGCAACCCGGTCACCGGTCCGCAGTCCCGCCGCCGCGTACCCGTCGCCCTGCAGCCGGGCCATGGCGTGCAGTTCCGCCCTGGTGTACACGGTCAGTTTGGGGCTGTTGGTCGTCCCACCGGTTTTGAACACGACACCGTCATTGTGGCCAGCCGTCAGCACCCGGTTGTCCTGCACCGTGTTGGCCTTCCAGAAGCCGATGTGGTCGACGATCGGCAAGTCCTCCGGCCGGATCGGTCCGTCGGCGGCAACACCGGCGTACAGGTCCCGGTAATAGGGAGAATTGCGGCGGGCGAAGTCGACCAGTTCGGTGAGATCCGGTTCCAGCATCATGTGTCCCCTTCGTCGGCGAAGACGTCCGTCATTCCGTGATCTCCAGGAGCGCGCAGATGAAGCGGAAGCCGGCACCGATCCCGATCACGAGGACGGTGTCCGAAGGCTCGAGGGACTCTTCCCGGAGGAAGTGGTCCAGGCCGAGGAGCTGGTCGCACGGGCCGACATGGCCCAGTGTCCGGTGCAGCGGCCAACTGGTCCGGTCGCTGGGTATGCCCAGGGGCTCGAGGAGGAGAACGGTCAGCTGCGCCAACCCCAATCCGGTGACCGCGAACCGGGAAACCTTGTCGAGCGACACGCCGGCTTCCTGGAGGACCTGCTCGACCGCGGTGCGGGCGGCTGCCTGGAGAGTGCCGACGTGGGGCAGGACGCCGACCGTCTCCGCCTGTGTCATCATGCGGCTTCCGTCTTCCGCGGGGATGGTGGGCGTGGCCAGGTCTTCGAGTTCGGGCACCGCAGTGCAGGAGGTGGCGACCAGCCGGGCCCGCCCGGCTCCCCGGCTCAGCACGGCGGCAGCGGCGCCATCGGACAGGAAGTGCCCCAGCCCTGGCAGCCACCTCGGCCAGCGCGGCGCGACGAACCGGCCCGCCGCCGTCACCAGCGCGGAGGTGGCGGAGGGATCGGCGGCGAGGTGCGAGGCGGCCAGCACGAGTCCCGCAGCGCCACCGCAGCTGCCCGCGCCCGCCTCGACCGCAAGCGCCCGGGAGGCACCCACAACCCGCTGTACGTAACAGGCGGGCGCGTAGTGCTCCTGGTCATCGAAGGCGGCGTGGATCACCGTGGCGATGTCGGCACCCTCGTGCCCGGAGCGGCGGAGGGCGTCGGTCGCTGCGCTCGCGGCCATCTCCGCGGCGGTGAACCCGTGCGAGGCGGTAAAGGACTCGAAGTCGGACATCTCGAGTGCTTGGCGGTCGATCGTGCCGTCACCAACGAGGTCGGTGGCGCTGGCGCGGGGCGGCAGGTACCGGCCGGTGCCGCTGACGAATATGTCGTTCCAGAGCATGGTGTTCTTCTTTCGTTGCGGATCACGCCGCTTCACGCAAGTATTGTTCCGAGAAAATGAGTGACATTGATCGCCGATTCGCGTCTGGCGGCATTCAGAGAATTGTTTTTAGGTGCTCCTCGGTCTCCGCGTCCGGTCACATGCTCCGTTTTCGGCCTGCGGAAATCGGTCTACCCTGGGTGTTGCGTCTGGGGTATTGATTCTGTCGCCAACCGGACCCAAATGTTGTTGATCGTAAATTCCGTGGCGAATTCTGACTCTTTTGCCGACAAGGGCGATACCGATCAGTAATGACCGTGCCCTTATGGACACCCGAGACGTGTCCATTCGGGCAGGCGAGATCGTCGAAGTCGGTCCGGGCTGGTCCCGGCAGCCCTTTGGGCGGGATTCTGGTGCGGTCGGCGGCGATGCGTTGCAGGGTGCAGGTGAGGTGATCTGAGTGATGCCGGCCAGGGGAATGCCTGATCAATTAAGTGGATCACCCGGATATGGCCGGTTGGCCGGCGTCATGGTCGACCTCGACACGCGCAAGCCGGTCGGCCTTGTCGACGGCCGTAACGGTGAGGACCCGGCCGTCTCGCTCGCCGCCGGGCCTGGCTCGACGGCCACGTCGAAGACCGATCCGAGCATCACGAGAAGACCGCGCCAGAGCCCGGATTTGACGCGGATGGCGTCGATGAGTGTCATCGGAGAAATCCGGTCGAGCGGTCGGTTGGACCACTCGGTTATCGGTGGGCGCAGGCCAGGGCGAGGTCCACTGTTGATCAGGCGGACTTCCCGGCGGTGCGTTCGGTGGCGGTTGGCCGGGCGGCATCCGCCTTGCTGGAGCTACGTGCCGAAGCATTGGGGAAGCCCCTCGGTTGCTTCGTGAGGCGACGCGTTTTAGGGGCCTTGCTTCTCCGGGGCTGGACTTCTCCCGCAAAGAACTATATAACTAGTGAAAGTATTTTTTGGAAGACATTGCGCTCGCATACATGCGCAGGGACAACGTGGAGGTAGCGGCATGACCTGGGTGGCGTGGCGGCAGCACCGCGCGCAGTTGTTGCTGATGGCAGCGGTAATGCTGCTCGGCGTGGTCGCGGTCCTGGTGCTGCATACGAGCATGTTGCAGCAGATTCAGGCGCAGGGGCTGGAGCGGTGCCTCGCGGTGGGGGTCCAAGGCCCGGGGTGCGCGACCGGGGTGAGTGATTTCCGCGACGAGTGGTTCGATCTGCTCAGAGTCGGCCAACTCGTGATCGTGGTCCTCCCGGTGCTGCTGGGGGTGTTCAGCGGGGCGCCGCTGTTCGCCCGCGAGATCGAGCACGGCACCCACGTGCTGGCGTTCGCGCAATCGGTGAGCCGGGTCGGCTGGATGGCGGCCAAGCTGGTGATGCTGGTGGTGCCCTCGCTGGTCGTACTGGTGGTCCTGCAGTTGCTGGTGAGTTCCTGGGTCGCGGATGCCGGGCTGATGGGGCCGCTGGTGGACGGCCCGTTCTCGTTCCTGAACTTCGAGAGCACGGGGTGGATGCCGGCCGTCCACCTGCTTTTCGGCTACGCGGTGGGCGCGCTGCTGGGGGCGGTGCTGGGGCAGTCGTTGCCGGCGATGATCAGCACCCTGGCCGGGCTGGTGGCGGTGCGCGGTGCCGTCGGATTGGCGGGACCGGCTCTGATGCCGTCGCAGCTGCGGACCTCGGCCGACCCGATGAGTGCTCCCGAGTCCGGTGTGGACGAGGTGGTCCAGGTGGGTTACCTGGGTGCCGACGGGCGGACCATACCGGAAGGCGGCTTCAACGCCGCCGTGTGCGGTTCGCGGGGCGATGTTCCAGTCTCGACCTTCGACCCGGCTCAGTGCTATGCGCAGCACGGGGTGGTCGGCCAATATGCCGAGGTGGTCCCGGCCTCGTACGTCCCGATACTGCAGCTGATCGAGTTCGGCGTCCTCGGCGTGGCTGCGGTCCTGCTGTTGGGAGGAACCGCGTGGGCGCTGCGCAGACAGCATTGATGACGCTGCGTGGAGCGCGCGCCTTCGGCGATGGCCGCCCCTTATGCTGGGCGATATGATCGAGTTCCGGATCGACCGTCGCTCCGGGGTCTCCACGTACATGCAGATCGTCCAGCAGGTCACGCAGGCCATGCGGTTGGGCCTGCTGGGGCCCGGTGACCGGTTGCCCACTGCGCGCGAGGTGGTGGAGGCCACGGCGGTCAATCCGAATACCGTGTTGAAGGCGTATCGAGAGCTGGAGCGGGACGGCCTGGTGGAGGCTCGGCGCGGGGTCGGTACCTTCGTGACTCGATCGCTGGCAAGCGACCGCACCTCGGTCGAAGCCCCGATGCGACGCGACCTGGCGGACTGGATGAGCCGTGCCAGGAGCGGCGGGCTCACGGTCGAAGAGGTCGATGCGCTGGTCGCTGCCGTCCGTGACGAGTACTTCCCGACCTGAGGACTGGAACACCCATCATGAGCGCGCTGAGCACCATCGGTTTGTCCAAGCGCTACGGAGACCGCCGGGGGATCGAGGACTGCACGGTCGAGCTCCCCGAAGGCAAGGTGGTCGCGCTGGTTGGTGCCAACGGTGCGGGCAAGAGCACGTTCTTGGCGTTGGCGGCCGGCCTGGTCGAGCCGTCGTCGGGTGCCGTGCGGGTGTTCGGCGACGAGGTTCGCGGCCGCATCCACCCTGACGCGGCCTACCTGTCGCAACGTCGCCCGTTGTACGGCAACTTCACGGTCGCGGAGATGGTCCGCGCGGTGGCGAAGATGGACCGCCGCTGGTCGCGGCAGCGAGTCGAGGAGGCGCTGGCCGCGATCGACGGCCTGGACGTCGGCGCCCGGGTGGAATCGCTGTCCCCGGGCGTGCGCTCCCGGCTAGCACTGGCGCTCTGCCTGGGCCGGTTGCCGAGGTTGCTGCTGCTGGACGAACCGCTTGCGGACCTCGACCCGCTTGCCCGGGACGAGACCATCAGGTTGGTGATGGCCGACGTCGCGGACCGCGGGATGACGGTGGTGATCTCCTCGCACCTGCTCGGCGAATTGCGGGAGGTGTGCGACCACCTCCTGTTGCTGCAGGGGGGACGAGTGGAATTGGACGGCGACGTCGACGAACTCCTGGAGCAGCACCGCGACCTGGTGGGGCACGCCGATGCGGGGCCTCCGGAGATCGGGACGGTCGTACACGCGAGGAAATCCGGGCGGCAGCAGCGGATGCTGGTGCGCGCCCCCGGGGTACTCGCGCCGGGCTGGGAGTCTCGGCAACCGGACCTGGAATCGCTCGTGACCGACTACCTGCGCGCCGGCCGCGAGCGCGCGGGAGCCTGAGAACCGCTCGCCAGCCCCGCTGATCCCCGTCGCCGAGCCGGGGGTCGGCGGGGCTTCGTCGTTTTCGGGCCTCCGGCGGGGGATTCGTTGCGTGTTGCCGCGTCGGCTCGGCCCCCTGCGGGAGCCTCTTCCGTGCTGCTGACGCGATCGGCTCGTTCTGCTCCTGGTGAGGCGTCTGCTGGCGTGATCCAACGTGATCCATCCAGCAGTCGGTGCCCTTTCGCCCCGCTTTCCCAGACCCGGCCTTGTCCGCGATCCGCACCACTGCTAGTCTTCAGTCATTCCACTAGATAACTAGTGGAACGACTCAGAAGGGTAGTGAACATGGACTTCACCTTTGGCAAGCGCGAAATGATCGTTGGACTGCTGGCTGCGGGAGCACTTGCCGGCACTGGCGGCCTCGCTGCCGCGGCGCCAGCGGAGAACGTGCCGGAACTGCGGATCAGCTCGGCCGGCTACGCGCTGGAGTACACCGTGGTGAACGGCAATGGCGACGGCTTCTCCTCCGTCCTGGAGCCGAACTCCACCCGCGAGAGGCAGGCCGAGGGCTTCACGACGGTGCGGTTCTCCGTGAACGGCAAGGTCGTGAACGCCTATGGCCCGCTCGAGGCTGGTCGCACGCTGGTCTGCAATGCGGGCGGGACCGCGGCCGCGCCGAATGTGGAGTGCGCCTTCGCCTGACCCGGAACTGCGCGCCTGAGCGTGCAGTTTTGCCGGCGGAGTCCGGGAGGCGACTGCCACCCGGACTCCGCCGGCAGCGGCCGGCAGGTTGGCCTGCTGAGCTGTTCCACGGCTTGCGGCGGGCGGTCGTCGGTGGCTTGCGACGAGCTGAAGACGTCGTGAAGAAGCTGTAGATCCAGGACGGCCATGCTGTGTGTCGTGCAGGACCCGACATTGAGGAGCACAGGCATGATGAGCAGCCAGAACCACAAGACGATCCGCTCTACCGCGGTTTTCGAACTGACGGCCCCGGCAGGCGTGAGGACGCCGGTTGGGGTGGAGCTGCGGTACGACAGTCGTGAGCCGTACGCGGTGAACATGAGCTTCCGCGCGGGGATGAGTGGTCAGGTCGACTGGTTGATCGCCCGAGACTTGCTGGCGGACGGGCTGGTCATTGCGAGTGGCGAGGGTGACGTGCAGATCATCCCCCAACCCGACAACCAGGAGCTCGTCGTCATCGCGTTGAGCTCGCCGTCCGGGCAGGCCACCTTCGAAGCGCCCGCTGCCGAACTGGCGGAGTTCCTGGACGAGACCTACGACGTCGTCGCCCCCGGTGGCGAGAACCACTGGATGAGCTTCGATGAGGAACTGAGTCGACTACTGCAGAATGATATGCACTGATCGACCTGAACCGAAGCCGTGTGGTGCCAGTTCGACGTTTTATGCCGCGGAGCGGTTCGAGGCGGCACTACGGGGTGTGCGGATTTACTTGTTCCCAGCTGATCTAGAGAAGACGTAGAGACGTTGTGGAGTCGGCGCCGGCAGATTGTTCGGTGCAGAGATAGAAACCACGGGAGTGTGCGATGGAACGAGTTCGCGTGGCCGTGCTTGCCTCAGATGCCATCACGCATGCTGGTCTTGCAAGCCACCTCGACTCTCGCGCCGAGGTGTTGGTGGTGCCGAATCGAAACCTGGTCGAGGTGGACGTCGTCGTCCTGGCCGCCGAGCGGCTGACTGATGGCGTGACCGCCTTGCGCGCCTTGGGCGCCGAGTTCGAGCGTCGTGCAGTCCTGGTGATCGACCAGCTAGATCCGGCTGGTCTGCTTGCGGCGGTGGAATGTGGTGCGGCGGCGGTGGTCCCGCGCAGTGCCGCCACCGCGGAGCACTTGATAAAGGTCATCCAGGTCGCCGCGACCGGAGGTGGAGTGCTGCCGCCGGAATTGATCGGAGAGCTGCTCCGCGAGTTCGCTCGTCTGAAGCGGGACGTTCTGGCGCCGCGAGGAATCAGCGTTTCCGGGCTGACGCCTCGCGAGCTCGATGTCGTCCGGTTGCTGGCCGAGGGCTTGGATACCGTTGATATCGCCGAGAAGCTGGCCTACTCGGAGCGCACCGTGAAGAACGTCATCTACGGGATGACCAGCAGGCTCAATTTGCGCAACCGGCCGCATGCCGTCGCCTACGCGATGCGTGCAGGCGTGATCTGAAACGCGAGTGCTCATGGTCTCTTGCCCGTTCGAGCGCCGCGGCGGAGTACGGATGGGCAAGAAGTGCTGACATCCGCTCACTGATGTCGGAGAGTCTGATCGCTTCCGAACGAGAAAGCTTGCTAGGGAACGATTCTGCCACGGCAGTGGCCGATCGGCTTGTGATCGACAGATTTCGCACGTACCGTGCTGGGCGGCATCAGATGTTGTGGTGATCGACGCAGCCGCACTGCCACTGGCGGGCAATGCTCTTCCGGCACCCATCTGACCGGTGCGTTCCCACTCGCCGCTCGACGACATTCGAGCTTCATGATCCCGGAGTTGTCATGAGCTCGCACAAGAAGAACACCGGCCCCTCATTTCACCCGCTCGCCTTCGGCGGCTGGGGGAACTACCAGGAATGGGCGGACCACCAGTTCCAGCCACGGCCCGCCGCACCGGAGGCCGACGACGGAGATGCGTCCGAGTCCGGCCAGGAAATCCACGACCAACCGGCCGTGCCGATCGAGTCGGCACCCGATGCTCGCGAACCGAACCAGGCCGCTGCTACCGATCGCGCTGAATGCAACCCAGCGGAGCAGACCGGCATGACCGTTTTCGTCGAGGCCGAGGATTCGGGGTCCAGCGTGGCGACGCTGCGCCCGTACGTCCGCACCGGCGGACGCGCCGAGCCCGAGTACGAGTTCAGAGTGGAAACGCTGGTGTCGGCGACCTCGCAGCGGCTGGCGGGCACGTCGATCAACCCTGATCTGGACGAGATCCGTTCGATGTGCGCGTCACCGCATTCGGTTGCCGAGATCTCATCTCGCCTCGGGATTCCCCTGACCGTCGCTCGCGTTCTCATCGGCGACGCCATCAAGGCCGGACTGGTCGTCGTCCACGGCGGCGCGTCGACTCGCGGTGCAGGTCCTTCCCTCGAGACTCTGCGGCGGGTGTACGAAGGGTTGCTGAAGCTGGCGTGATGCTGTCGGTCCGGGGTGATTCGGTCGTCTTCTTCCGTCCGACCTTCACCAGGAAAGCCGCGAGGACGAACGAGACGGCGGCCGACACCGCCACACCCGTGATCACGCTCAGGTGGCCACCCCGCGGCGTGACTGCCATCAGTGCGATGATGCTTCCGGGAGAAGGAGTCGCGAACAGTCCTGCTCCGGTGGCGATGAAGGTGAAGATCCCCGCAGCGCCGCCTGCGATTGCCGCCAGGATCAACTGCGGCTTGGCGAGGACGTAGGGGAAGTAGATCTCATGAATACCGCCGAAGAAGTGGATTGCCAACGCGCTTGGCGCGCTGGCCCGTTCCGGTGCGGATCCGAAGCACGCGCAGGCGAGCAGAATACCGAGCCCAGGGCCGGGGTTGGTCTCCAACAGGAACTCGATCGCCTTGCCGTTCTCCGCCTGTGCGGTGACGCCCAGCGGGCCCAGGACGCCGTGGTTGATCGCGTTGTTGAGGAACAGCACCTTGCCGGGTTCGATGATCAGGGCTGCCAGGGGTAGCAGGCCGAGGTCGATCAGCGCCTGCACCCCGCCGGCCAGCGTTCTGGCCAGCCCGCTGATCGCGGGCCCGATCCCGACCATGCCCAGAATCGCCAGGCTGCCACCGATGATGCCCGCGCTGAAGTTGTCCACGAGCATCTTGAAGGCCGGACCCACGCGTGCGCCCACGGCTTGATCGAACCATTTCATCAGCAGTGCCGTAGCGGGGCCGAGCAGCATGGCGCCAAGGAGCATGGGGGTATTCGCTCCGACCACGAGGCCAAGTGTGGCGACCGCGCCGACGACGCCGCCGCGTTGCCCGTGGACCACCCTGCCCCCGGTGTAACCGATCAGGATTGGCAGCAGTGTGGTGATCATCGGCTGGATGATCACGGCCAGCGTCGCGTTGGGCAGCCATCCCTCGGGCATGAACAGTGCGGTCGCGAGGCCCCACGCGATGAACGCCCCGATGTTGGGCATCACGACGCTGGCCAGATGCCCGCCCCATCGTCGGAGTGCCGACCCGATCTCCCGGCTCGAAGAAGCTCCTTCGTTGCTACGTGACATCGCTGTAAGCACATCCCAGGTCGTCGTTGACATCGTGGCTTCTGCGGCCTTGGCGAGAAAGTCGGCATGGCGTACTCGGGTCGGCTTTGCGACCCGGACGCGTTTGGGATCTCCGCATTGAACACCACGTTCCACCGGGCCGGAACGGAAACGTCACGACAGTGCACTTCCTTCTCCGGCAAGTGTGCCCGTTCAGGCAGCTGGCGTATTCGCGTGCCGCGATAGCGCTCATGTGGGCAGGATCGACCGAGCTGCGTAACTGCGGATCACCTGATGTCCTCGCCGGTTTCCGCTCAAATCCGCCCAATTTGGCGGCTAGGTGCGTGCTGGCGCTAGAGGAGAGGAACAAGATTCTCGGACGGATCACGTAAATCGTTGCGACCGAGAGTGAGGTCGTGATCATGTGCTGGTAAGGTTGGCGGAAGGATCGTCTGCTGGTACGTTCCTGTTTCTGCGAAGGGGATTTCATCGTTAGCTCGGTTGTTCTTGTTGGGAGCAACGAGTGGTCGGCGTGAACACCGCCGAGATGAAGGGGTCCGTGTTGGCGCGCTACATCCGGCACGCGAGGAGAGTCCAGTGCGAGATGTGGCCAGTGCGTGCGTTCGCACGAACCTGCGCCAGTCCAATGAGGATATTGCCGAGCAGATCGCTGGGGAGTTGAGTCAGTTGCTCGAGCAGATCGCGGACGAGGTCGCGCCGCTGCGCGTGGCGGGGACGGTCGCGGATTACATCCCGGCGCTCGCGCGGGTCGACCCCGGCCACTTCGGCATCGCGCTGGCCGATCTCGACGGCGGCGTCCACGGGGTCGGTGACTGGGAGACGCCGTTCTCGGTGCAGAGCATCTCGAAGGTTTTCACCCTCGCACTCGTGCTGGCCGGCAGCGATGAGACGCTCTGGCAGCGCGTCGGCCGGGAGCCCTCAGGCAGTGCCTTCAACTCGCTGGTCCAGTTGGAGCACGAACACGGGATTCCCAGGAACCCCTTCATCAACGCGGGCGCGCTGACCGTCACCGATGAGCTGATCTCCCTGGTCGGCGACGCCACCGGGGAGCTGCTCGCGTTCCTGCGCGCCGAGAGCGGCAATTCGGCTCTGCGGGTCGACGAGGAGGTCGCCGCCTCCGAAGCGGCCCACGCGGACCGCAACCTGGCCCTGACCCATTTCATGGCGTCCTACGGCAACATGCGCAACCCGGTGGCGACCGTGCTCGACCACTACGTCCGGCAGTGCTCGATCGAGATGAGCTGCCGTGACCTGGCTCTGGCGGGGTTGTTCCTGGCCGCGCACGGTGTCCGCCGCGACGGTTCGCAGCTGGTCTCCCGCAGGCAGGCCAAGCGGATCAACGCGATCATGCTCACCTGCGGGACCTACGACGCCGCCGGGGATTTCGCCTACCGGGTCGGCATCCCGGGCAAGAGCGGGGTCGGTGGCGGGATCCTCTCGATCGTGCCGGGGCGGTGCGCGGTCGCGGTGTGGAGCCCGGGGCTGGACAAGCGCGGCAACTCCGTGGCCGGTGTGGCCGCGCTCGATCACTTCACCACGCTGACCGGATGGTCGGTCTTCTGACCGAATGCTCCACATCTACATCGCACCGCGCCGGGTGGACACCACCGAGGCGCTCGGCGAAGAGGACTGAGAAGCGGAAACGAAGAGCGGGAGCGGTCGCGGACCGCTCCCGCTCTTGTGCTAGTTGGAAGCACGGCCACGAGAATCCGGGCGGCGGCCGGTTGCCCGTTCGTGCAGGCTTCCTCGGCCGGTTTCGCGGCGTGGTGTTGGTCGGCGAGGGTTCGCGTGACGTACGACAACAGCCTTGAGCAGTAGTAATCGTAGAGATTGTGAGCGCGGACTCCGCACTGTTCGGCGGCCGCGTGGCGCGGGGCGGTTTCATCGCTTGCCCGGTTGCGCGCGGTCATCGTGGTTCTTCTGAACCAGGCACGTTCGGCGAAACGTGTGGTTGTCATGGAGGCGACGAGCACGGCGACCACAGCCCCGGGTTCCGGTGGGTCCAGCGAGATGTGCCGGCTGATCATCATCGGCCCGTCCTCGCGTGTGGAACTGGCCGTTCCTGCGCACGTGGCAATAGCCGACCTCATGCCGACGGTGCTCGGCCACCTCGATCCCACGCTGGCCACCTCGGGCATGGAGCACGGCGGCTGGGTGCTGCAAAGGCTCGGCGAGGAGCCGCTCGACGAGGACAAGGGCACCGCCGAGGCCGGGCTGTACGACGGCGACATGCTCTACCTGCGACCGCGCGACGACCAGCTGCCGGTAGCCGACTTCGACGACCTGGTCGATGGTGTCCACACCGGACTGTCCGGTCGCGGCGACACTTGGCGCCCGGCGTTCACCTACTACACCAGCATGACTACCGCTGCGATGTGCGCGCTGCTGGCCATCTTCGTCTGCACCTTCGCGGCGACGGGGACGGGGATCGCCATCGGTGCGGCCACGGTCAGCCTGCTGCTTCTGGCTGGAGCCGCCGGCATGTCGCTGTACGTCCGCGACAGTGGCGGGCAGGCGGTGACCCTGGCCGGGGTCGGAGTCTTCGCGGCGGCCGTGGCTGGGCTGGCCTTCCCCGGTGCCGATGCGCCGCCGGCGTGGATCGACGGGCCGGGGGTTCTGTCTGCCGGGGTGGCCATCGCTGTCTCTGCCGTGCTGGCCCGGGTGTCGCTGAAGACGGGCAAGCCGGCGTTCCAGGCGGTGGCCGCTGGTGGTGTGCTCACCGCGTTGGGCGGCGTGCTGACCGTGCTCGTCGGCCTGGACGGCGCGTCCACGGCCGCGATCGTCACGATCCTCGCGGTCGCGCTGACCAGGGCAGCCCCGAACATATCGGCATGGCTGGGCGGGCTGTCGGTGGAGCCGGTACCCACCACCCAGGACGAGTTCCAGGACGGCCTCGACCCGCTGCCGGGCGAGGGCGTCCTCGACCGCGCGTCGTTGACCGACACCCACCTGACCTCGATCCTCGGTGTGCTCGGCGGGCTGTGCACCGGGGGACTGATCGCACTGGGGTCGGTCGTGCAGTGGGACACGATCCTGCTGACCGCGCTGATCAGCGTGCTGCTGTTGCTGCAGGCCCGTGAGGTCGTCGGAATCTGGCATCGAGTATCCGCCCTGGTGCCTGCCGGGGTGGGGCTGACAGTGCTGATGCTCGGCTGGAGCGCGAGCATGCCGGTGGTCGGCCGGATGGGCGTGCTGCTCGGGCTGCTGTCGCTGTCCGGTCTCGCCGTGGCCGCCGCGCACACGTTGCCCGGTAAGCGCTTGATTCCGCGCTGGGGCCGGTGGGGCGACATCCTCCAGTGGATCTGCGCGCTGGCCGTGCTGCCCATTCTGCTCTCCGTGATCGGAGTTTATGGCTGGGTTGCTTCCCTGCTCTGAACCATTTTCATACCTACGGCCGTGCCGGGATTGGGAGGTGAGGGATGTACACCAGGCGGGACCAAGTGGACGCCTATTCCTTTGTCGCGGGCAGGCTGTCCTCGGCGATCTTGCGTACTGACCCGGACGGGCCGGAGCGCCCGCTGCGGCGCACCGGAGTCGGGCTCGCCGTCGGCATCATCATCGGGATCCTGGTGACCGCGATCGTCGCGGTGGTCAACCTGTTCACCAACATCGGTGGCGGCAACGACGGGTGGCGAGAGCCGGGAACGCTGATTGTCGCCGAGGACACCGGAAACCGGTTCATGATGGTCAACGGCCGGCTGCGGCCGGTGTTGAACCAGGCGTCCGCGCGGTTGCTCGTCGGCAGCAATCCCAAGATCGTCACGGTCAAGACGGCCGACCTCGCGGACGTGCCGCGCGGTGCGCCGATCGGGATCCTCGGTGCACCGGACGCGATCCCCACCGGGTCGTCCGACAGTCCGTGGACCGTGTGCGCGGGGGCCGACGAAAGCACCAAGCTGTCGGTGACGGTCGGCGCAGGACCAGCTGTCTCCGGCATGCGCGACGACCAGGCGCTGTTGGTCACCGCGGGCGGGGACATGTACCTGGCGTGGCAGGGCACGCGGCTGCGGATCGCGGCCGAATGGGTGCCGCGCGCGCTCGGGCTCGACCCGGCTCAGGCTCTCGCGGTGGATTCCTCGTGGCTCAACACGTTGCCGTCCGGTCCGGACATCGGCTCGCCGCCGGTGGAACGGGACGGGAGCAAGGCGGGGCCCAGCTTCAACGGGACGAAAACCGTGATCGGGCAGCTGATAGTCGTGCCCGAGGCGGTGGGGAACAACTACTTCGTGACCGCGGGCAACGGCCTGGTCCCGGTGACCTCGACCGTGTCCGCGTTGCTCAGCGCCGACCCGGCATCGCCCGCGCGAGAGGCCGTGCGCATCACGCCCTCGGAGCTGGCGACGCAGAACGTGCTGCCCGCGCCGGTGTGGCAGTCCGCGCTGCCGTCGCAGCCGCCGGACCGACCGGATCTTGCGGGCCGTGTGCCGTGCGTGCGGTGGGAGCAGTCGCAGGCGCGGTTGGTGACGGCACCGCCGCCGCAGGGCGATGCGCAAAGCAATCAGACGGCGGGGGTGGTGCGCGACGGCCGGGTGGCTGACCGGGTGGAGGTCATCCCCGGCGCCGGCTTCCTGGCGCGCACTCGCCCGGCGCCGGATGTTCCTGGCGCGGGTATTTACCTCATCACCGAAGCGGGAGCCAAGTTCCCGGTGGCCGACGCCGATGCGGCCAGCGCTCTTGGCCTCCCCGTAGAGACGGCTCGGCTGGTTCCAGCCGATCTGCTGGCACTGCTGCCAACCGGGCCAGTGCTCGAAAAAATCAATGGTGCTCAACAAGGATAGGAGAGATTCCCGTGGCGCCTAAATTCTTCTTCGACCCCGGCGTACTGCAGGTGGGTATCAATGCCTCCAGCGAAGCGGTCACCAACATGACGACGGTCAAGCAGAAGGTCTGGCAGCTGACCGACCAGATTAAACTGGTCAACGACTCGGGCTCCGGTGGTCTGCTGACCACCAAGTTCTCCGAATGGAACCACGCCTTCGAGAAGTTGGTGACCGAGCTGGACCGTCTCAACGCGAAGGTCATCGCAACCCGTGTTACGAACACGCAGGCCAGCGACGATGCCAACACCACCGCCGGCAGCTGATCATATTCAAGAAAGGGAATAGCCATGTCGCGATTTGACATCAACCATGACGGCTACATGGACCTCAACGAGCAACTCCGGCAGTGCCACATCGCGGCCGGGGTCATCATCGAGGAACTCAACCAGGGCCTGAAAAAGATTCCGGAAGGTATGCAGGGTCAGGCCGAGGTGTTGTGGGGTCCGCTCCAGGCTGAGTGGAACAGGCTGTACGCCAAGATGTCGGAGGCCTTCAACGACAATGTGACCAAGTCGTTCAAGGTGCACGAGATTTTCAAGGACGGCGACAACATGGGCGCCAAAATCATGTCCATGTAGTCCCGTTTCCCCTCGGCCGCGGGCCCGCTTCGGTGGGCCCGCGGTCATCCTCCTCATCAATTCCACGCCCCTCCAGTGACTCGCGTGCAGAAAGGACCCTCCGCCATGACTGACGACCCCGCGGGCGGCAAGTTTTCGGGGCGTGGCAACAACCATCGCCCGAACCGGCCGACCGGCGAGCCGCAGCCGGAACCGCGGCTGGATGGTCTGGGGCCGAACAGGGGGATGGTGCTGGCTCCCGGGCAGCACGGTCCCAACGCGCCGCAGCAGCCGCATCCGGACGAGACGTCTC
Organism: Saccharopolyspora sp. NPDC045839; assembly: GCF_056431645.1. NCBI lineage: Bacteria > Bacillati > Actinomycetota > Actinomycetes > Pseudonocardiales > Pseudonocardiaceae > Saccharopolyspora > Saccharopolyspora sp. NPDC045839. Next base: position 44,807 of record NZ_JBWKKH010000030.1, on the reverse strand, counting down.
AAGCGGAATTGCCGGATGACACCCCGGACCCGCATTTCACGCCGAATTCGAATTCGCACCCGCAGACTCCCGTGTCCCAGCCAGGGCATGTGCATGTGGACGGGACGCCGACGCACCATGTCGGGCAGAACCTTCCCGACGCGAGTCAGGCGATGCCCGGGCCGGCGATGACTCCCGTGTTCTTTCGAAGGAGTGTGGACGGGACGCCGGCGAACCATGTCGCGCAGCACGGTCCCGACGTGCAGGAGCCGGGGCCCCGGCCGGATGACACCCCGCACCGGACACCGCTCGACGAAGGCTTGACTTGGGTCAAGGAGGGCGGAGAAGAAAAACTCAAGTGGCTCGGTGACCCGAAGGATGCGCCGTTTCTCGACAACGGCCCATACGAAGTGCATCTCAATGCATCCGGCGAGCTTGGGCAGTACTACAACCCTGCGGACCGCAACGATGCTTCCAACGCGACCTACTATGAGCCATCCTCTGCTGACGACCGGGATCTGCACATTGGCGGCCACCCCGATGAATCCGGGTTCATGGCCATGCCCAACGGTGAGTTGCGGTGGGTCGGACCGAGAGACGACGTTCCGCTGACGCCAGACGGCCACGTGAGCCTCGGGGACAAAGGCGAAATCGTCGTCGACCCCCCTCCGGAGGTCTTTCGGACCGATTATCGCGAGCGGGAGCCGTTTGCCGGTGAGAGGTCGGAGTCCGGTGATCGGTCTGCGGGGGATCAGGCTAGTCATCACCGGCAGGAGCCGTTTACCGGCGAGAGGTCGGAGTTCGGTGATCGGTCTGGTGGCCAGGGGGACGCGCTCCCATCGGCAGAGCCGGCCGGTTATCGCGAGCGGGAGCCGTTTGTCGGTGACGAGCGATCGGATTTCCACGACCGGTCTGGTGGCCAGGGGGACGCGCTTCCATCGGCAGAGCCGACGACGATGGTGAAGCCGGTCCACTCGGTCCAACCGGGGGACGGCACGTCTGGTTCATCTGAGGAGTCGGGCCTGGCCTGGGTCAACGGCGACGGCACCTGGAAGCTCAAGTGGGTTGGCGACCCGAAGGACGCGCCGCTGCTGGACAACGGCCCGTACGAGGCCCGCATCGGAAAAGACGGCGACGTCCACACCCTCTACAACGGGCACGACGAGGGCGACCCGACCAAGGTTTTCGCGTCCGGCAAGCCAGGATCGGGCAATCCAGACGACGGAACCGCCGGACTGATCGTGATGCCCAACGGCGACCTGCGCTGGGTTGGTCCGCGGGACAAGGCGCCCTTGCTCGACGACGGCAAAGTCGCTCTCGGCAAAGACGGCAAGATCGAGTTCGACGGACCGAAATGCGCGCCGGACGGAACGAGTCGCACCGAAGGCACTCAGCATCCCCTGGTGATCCAGGATCCGAACTCGGACGGGCCGCCGCCAGGATTCCACGGCCTCCCGACCTACGGTTCGCTCCCCGGCGAAGGCCGACAGGGCGTCAAGCCTCACACGCCGCGCGATGAAAGGACTGGGGATGGCGGCGGTTCCGGTGGTTCTTCTGGTGGTCAGGGGAGTCACGGCAGGGGCGGTTCTGGGGGCCGGGAAGGTGACGGCAAGGGCGATGGTGGCGGTTCCGGTTCGGCTGGTGGTCAGGGGGATGGGCAGCTTGGCCGAGGCGTGGCTGTGCAAGCGCCGATGGCCAAGGTGGGTGACGGCAAAGGCAGCGGTGGTGGATCCGGTGGTTCGTCTGGCGGTCAGGGGGGTGTGCCGTCGGAGCCGGTGACGTCGGTGAAGCCGGTTGCCAAGGTGGGTGACGGCAAAGGCGGTGCTGGTGGTCAGGGGGGTGTGCCGCTGGAGCCGGTGACGTCGGTGAAGCCGGTCGCGAAGGTGGGCGATGGTAAAGGCGGCGGTGGTGGTTCTGGTGGTTCGTCTGGTGGTCAGGGGGGTGTGCCGTCGGAGCCGGTGACGTCGGTGAAGCCGGTCGCGAAGGTGGGTGACGGCAAAGGCGAGGGTGGTGGTTCTGGTGGTTCGTCTGGTGGTCAGGGGGGTGTGCCGCTTGGCCAAGGCGTGAAGGTGCAAGCGCCGATGGCCAAGGTGGGTGACGGCAAAGGCAGCGGTGGCGGATCCGGTGGTTCGTCTGGTGGTCAGGGGGCTGTGCCGCTGGAGCCGGTGACGTCGGTGAAGCCGGTCGCCAAGGTGGGCGATGGCAAAGAGGGCGATGGTAAGGGCGGCGGTGGTGGTTCTGGTGGTTCTTCTGGTGGTCAGGGGGGTGTGTCGCCGGAGCCGACGACGTCGGTGAAGCCGGTCGCCAAGGAGGGCGATGGCAAGGGCGGCGACGGTAAGGGCGGCGACGGTAAAGAGGGCGATGGTAAGGGCGGCGATGGCAAGGATGGTAAGGGCGGCGATGGCAAGGAGGGCGACGGTAAGGGCGGCGATGGCAAGGAGGGCGATGGTAAGGGCGGCGATGGCAAGGAGGGCGATGGTAAGGGCGGCGATGGCAAGGATGGTAAGGGCGGCGACGGTAAAGAGGGCGATGGTAAGGGCGGCGATGGCAAGGATGGTAAAGGCGGCGACGGCAAGGACGGAAAGCCGAAGCCGTTGCCGGCCGTCAAGTCCGCCGATGGCAAAGGCAACCTCCGATTCAACAAGGACGACTGGCTCAAGCTGCTGGGGGCGTTACACGATGTTGAGAACGGTCTGATCGACTACGCCACGATTTCCAGGTATGGCGAGCTGAACGGTACTTTCAGGGCTCAGCCGCGGGATACGCAGTGGGAACCTGCCAAAGATTTGAATGCTCGGGCGGCGGGATTCGGTGGCTCAGTGGAAACTGTCAATGAGGCGCTTCGGCAGAGGCTGAGCACAGTTGTCAACGCGATGCGGTGGGCCATCGAAGTATTTGAAAACACCGACGATCTGGCGAACTACAGTCTGAATGAATTCGTCACCGAATTCCCGGACCTTAATTCTGGTGGCGGGAAGATGAGTGGCGGCGGCCAAGGTTCTGGAGGGGTGTAGTCGTGGCGGATGACGAGAACGGCGGGTCGAACAGCAGCAACGACGAGTCGAATGACGGCTCGAGCAGCGGCAACGACGAATCGAAAGACGAGTCGAGCAGCGGCAACGACGAATCGAAAGACGAGTCGAGCAGCGGCAACGACGAATCGAAAGACGAGTCGGACGGCGAGGGCGGGTCAGGTGGCGACGACAGCAACGTCGTCGACCCGGACATCACCAATGGCCGGAATAACCTCTCCCGTGCGACCTACGAGGAGATTCTGTTCACGATTGCCGGCGTGGGCAAGGACCTGAACAAGATCCTGGATGCGGGCAGTGGGACGACGGGCTGGCTCCAGTTCGACACCGGGGACGGGGGGCGTGTTGCCACCTCCTACACAACCCAGAACTGGGCCGACAAGCCGTGGTTCAGGGTGGTTTACAACGACGCTTTGCTGGCGGACTGGCGCACGGCCGTCGGAGAGATCGACAGCTACATGCCGCAGGTCACGGCTGCTCGGGTCGGCACCATCGACTGGGTGCAAGCGGCTGACGGCGTGGGGATGATCAGACATTACGTGAACTGGCTGGACGGAGCGCGCGAGAAGACTGCGGGATGGATCAGCAGACTCGACAGCCCGGACGCGGAGTTCAAAGGCCGCGCGGCTTATGCCGTCCAAGGTCATGTGCGTCAGATCAACTTCCTGCTGGATGACCTGTACAAGCAGATTACTCACCGGAACCCGTCGCCGGCAGAAGGGCTCGTCGACGTGACGTCCGGACTGCTCCTGTTCGGCAACGAGATGGGGACGGCGTGGGACAGTGTGAGTGGCGGACTGGTCAACGCGATCGAGAACGCCCTCACCTTGGCGGTCAAGAACGTTTGGGCGTATGTTACGGGATCCGGCCTCGTCTCCGGCGACCCCAATTACATTCTGCCCTATTTTGAAGACGAGTCCGAGGGCATAGAGTACATCAACTACGTGCTGTCGTCGTATGATTCCAACACTACCTCGCAAAGCAAAGTCATTTCCCTTGATGAGGCGAAAGGATTTGGTAATCCACGTGGATTGCCAACTCCTCCACCTCCTTCAGAGCTTTCCTGGTCCCGTCAGCCGTTGCCGGAAGGTATTAAGAGTCTCAAAGCCGACTTGCGGTCGGAGTTGGGATGGTCCTGGATCAACAAGGCTGTCAGTGAGTCCGTGCGTGCCCAGTTGCAGCCGCTGAACGAAGCTGCCCGGAAAGCGGCCGCGCGGTTGGAAGAGGTCTTTGTCATCGCCAACCCGCCGTTTAAGGACTTGTTTGACAAGACGCCACCGACAATCGGCACCGCGGGCGGCGGTCCCGACGGTAAAGGTGGCGGTGACGGTCCTGATCTGAAATTCGATCCCGGCGGTAAAGGTGGCGGTGACGGTCCCGATCTGAAATTCAACCCCGACGGCAAGGGTGGCGGTGACGGTCCCGATCTGAAATTCGATCCCGACGGCAAAGGTGGCGGTGGATCTGGCGCGAATGGCGGGGTGAATTTCCCTGGCGGTGGATCTGGCGCGAATGGTGGGTTGAATTTCCCTGGTGGCGGGTCTGGTGCGAATGGCCCTGGTGGCGGGCCTGGCGCGAATGGTGGGGTGAATTTCAATGAACCTGGTGGTGGGTCTGGTGGTCCTGGGTTTGGGTTGAATACGCCTGGCGGCGGATCTGATCCGAATGGCGGGTTTAATTTCGACCAGCCTGGTGGTGGGTCTGGTGGTCCTGGGTTTGGGTTGAATACGCCTGGCGGCGGATCTGATCCGAACGGGGTGAACTTCAACCAGCCTGGCGGGGGCGGCATCGATCCCTTCGTTTCGGACCCGAACGGTCAAGGGTCCGGCGGACCGCCGCTGATGCCGTTCGGCGGGGTCCCGGGCAGTGGCGGTACGAATCCTGGATCGGGCGGGCGGTCGCCGGGCTTGGGATTCAACGCGCCATTCGGTGGTGGCCGTCCCGGCGACGGCGGCGTGAACCTGAACCGTAATCGTGGGGAGGGCTGGGAGCCGGAGGATCCGGCCGCGCAGTTCAATTCGCCGAAGTCCAATGTGCCGGAGTTTCCGGGTA